>CAZWKD010000001.1:0-33805 GCA_964633985.1 uncultured Acidimicrobium sp.
ATTGAGTCGGGGAGGGGGGACTTGAACCCCCGGCCTCCTGGTCCCAAACCAGGCGCGCTACCAACTGCGCCACCCCCCGGGTGTGTTTCAGCCTAGGAGTACCCAGGCGCGATGAATCAGGAAGCTCGCTTCGCTTGCTTCGCAATCCGCTTGGCGGCTTTACCCAGTGGGGTCAGGTGACGATGGTCGAGGTCACCGAGTTCGACACCGTTGTCGAACAGCACGCGGTAGCGCAACCAGTTGAAACCGTTGGAGAGAATGACTTTTCCTTGGGTTCCCTGCGGAACACCGTCCAGTTCCACCGAGGACTCCACACGATCACCAATGGCGAGGTTGATCTGCCCTTCGTGCGGCTTGGCCAAAGCATGTGGTTTCCACGAGGCTGTCACGAAGGGCAAGGGTACACTTTTCGCCCTGTGAAAAGCACGATAGAGAACCTCGAAGGCAACAAAGTCAAGCTCGTAGTCGAGGTGGAAGAAGCGGAATTCGACCGCAACATCGACGACGCATTTCGCAAGATCGCCAAGCAGGTGCGGATCCCCGGCTTCCGTCAAGGTAAGGCGCCGCGCCAGTTGCTCCAGGCCCAAATCGGGTTGGACGCGGCACGCTCGCAGGCTTTGCAGGACTCCATTCCCGAGTACCTCGCTCTGGCCGTACGTGAGCACAACGTCGACTTGATCGCCACGCCCGACGTGAAGGTGACCAAGGGCGAGACGGAGGGCCCGATCGGCTTCGATGCCACGTGTGAAGTTCGTCCCGAAATTCAGGTGCCGGGTTACAAGGGTTTGCGCGTCGAATTGCCGTCACTCGACGTCAGCGACAAGGAAGTGGATGACGCCGTCGACTCCGAGCGCAAGCGTCACGGAAAACTCGTCGATGCTGACCGTGCTATTCGCGAAGGCGACCATGTCTCGCTCGACCTCTCCGGCGTGCGCGAGGGTAATCCCGTCCCTGGATTGAACGTGGACGATTGGTTGTACGAGGTTGGCAAGGGCTGGGTCTCGCCAAGTTTCGACTCCAAGTTGATCGGCGCAACGCTCGGCCAGAAGATCGAGTTCAGCGAGGCGCCCAACGGCACGAGTGATGTCGCTGAATTGACGGTCACTGTGAAGAAGATCCAGGAAATGGTGTTGGACGAGTTGAACGACGACTGGGTGTCGTCGAACGTGGCCGAGTTCGACACGGTTGAAGCATGGAAGACGTCACTACGAGAGCGCATCGGCGAAGTGAAGTTGAACCAGGCGCGCAGCGTGTTCGTCGAACGCACCACTGGCGCCTTGGCGACGCTCGTCGAGATCGAACTTCCCGAAGTCATGGTGACGAACGACTTGCAGGTGCGAGTGCGCAACATGGTGGAGCAGTTCCAGAGCCAAGGCATCTCGCTAGACCAATGGTTGTCGGCGACGGGACAATCGACGCAGTCGTTCATCGACGCGATGCGCGACGACTCTGTTCGCGCAGTGAAAATCGATCTTGCGCTGCGCGCCGTGGCCAAAGCCGAGTCCATCGAGGCCACGCAGGAAGATGTCGACAAGGAAATCGATCGCATCGCCATGCAACTTGGTCGCAAGCGAGATCAAGTACGGAAGGCCTATGAGCAGAACGACGCGATCGAGGAGCTCTCGGCACAGATCCGCAAGTCGAAGGCCGTCGATTGGCTGTTGCGCAACTCGCAACTGGTGGATGCCGAAGGCAAGACCGTCGACTCGACGACGCTGTTTGGTGACGAGCAGGACTCTGAGTAACGGTCCCAGACGCGACTAGATTCGCGGTGGGAGATGATCCAATGAAGCCTGAACACTTGATGCGCAACTACTACGTTCCAAACGTCACCGAGCAGACGAGTCGGGGAGAGCGCGTATACGACCTCTACTCCCGACTGCTCAAGGAAAACATCATCTTCCTCGGCACCCCGATCGACGACACCATCGCCAACTTGATCTGCGCCCAGTTGATCCACCTTGAGAGCGAGAACCCGGACAAGGACATCAACATCTACATCAACAGCCCTGGCGGTGACATCACGGCCCTGTTCGCCATCTACGACACGATGCAGTTCATCAAGAATGACATCGCCACGATTTGTCTCGGTCAGGCTGCATCGGCTGCGGCCGTGCTGCTTGCTGCAGGCACCAAGGGCAAGCGACTTGCACTTCCGCACTCGCGAGTGTTGTTGCATCAGCCATACGGGCAAGTGGGCTACTCGCAGGTGACCGATCTGGAAATCGCCGCCCGTGAGATCTTGCGCATGCGCGAGCTGCTCGAGGGAATCCTCGCCAAGCACACCGGACAGTCGATCGAGCGAGTGCACCAGGACACTGACCGTGACTTCGTGATGGAGGCCCCAGCGGCCCTCGAATACGGAGTAATCGACGAAATCATCAGTACCCGTCAGATGGTGGATCGCACGGGGCCCATCCGCTGATCGCCTAGTTTTGAAGGCGTGGCGAAATTCGGGGACACCGCCGAACTGGTGAAATGCTCCTTCTGCGGTAAGTCGCAGAAGCAGGTCAAGAAGTTGATTGCCGGTCCCGGCGTGTACATCTGCGACGAGTGCATCGACCTGTGCAACGAGATCATCGACGAGGAGTTCACCCAACAGGGCGACCCAAGCATCGATCAGTTGCCGGTGCCACGCGACATCCGCGCATTCCTCGATGAGTACGTCGTCGGTCAAGAGCAGGCAAAGAAGGTGCTCGCCGTCGCCGTGTTCAACCACTATCGCCGAATCAAGCATCGCGGTGGGGTGAAACGAGACGACGTCGAACTGCAGAAGAGCAACGTGTTGCTGCTTGGCCCCACGGGTTGCGGCAAGACGCACATGGCCCAGACGCTTGCCCGGTTGTTGAACGTTCCATTTGCCATTGCCGATGCCACCGCGCTCACCGAAGCGGGTTATGTGGGCGAGGACGTGGAGAACATCCTGCTCAAGTTGTTGCAAGCGGCCGACTTCGACGTCAAACGTGCCGAGACGGGAATCGTGTACATCGACGAGATCGACAAGGTGGCGCGCAAAAGCGAGAACCCGTCCATCACGCGTGACGTTTCCGGCGAAGGTGTGCAGCAGGCTCTCCTGAAGATTCTCGAAGGAACCGTTGCATCCGTGCCGCCGCAAGGTGGTCGTAAGCACCCGCATCAAGAGTTCATTCAGATCGACACGACCAACGTTTTGTTCATCGTTGGTGGAGCGTTTGCCGGCCTTGAGCAGATCATCGAGTCGCGAATCGGTCACAAGGGTGTCGGCTTCCACGCCAACGTTCTGTCCAAGCACGAGAAGGACCCGGGTGAGTTGTTCGCGCAGGTGTTGCCCGAGGACCTGCTCAAGTTCGGAATGATTCCTGAGTTCGTCGGTCGTCTGCCGATGATTGGCGCGGTGCACAGCCTTGATCGTGCAGCCTTGATCAAGATCCTCACCGAACCGAAGAATGCCTTGATCAAGCAGTATCAGAAGTTCTTCGAATTCGAGGACATCGAGCTCGAGGTGACGCAGGGGGCAATGGATGCGATTGCCGATCAGGCGTTGGTGCGAGCCACTGGAGCGCGCGGCCTGCGGGCAATCCTCGAAGAGGTACTGCTCAACGTGATGTACGAGATGCCGGGACGCACCGATGTCGCCAAGGTGGTGGTGGACGTCGATGCCGTGACGGGCGCCGGCGCTCCGACAGTGGTTCCGCGGTCGGCACGTGCCTCCCGTCAGCGTCGCGCCGCTTCCTGACCCAATAGCGTCGTTAGCCCATGAATTTCGAAGAGGCGCTGCGCTATCTCGACGAGCACGCGAGTTACGACAAGACCGGACGAGTCGACGAGCCTTCTCTCGCCAACATTCGCGCGCTCATGAGCGTGATGGACAATCCTCAGGAGTCGTTCCCTGTCATTCACGTGACGGGCACGAATGGCAAGGGCTCGACGACACAGATGGTGAGCAAGTTGCTGATGGCTCACGGATTGAAGGTGGGCACCTACACCAGTCCTCACCTCGAGGATCTGACCGAACGCATCTCACTGAACGGAATTCCCATTTCGCACGACGACTTTGCCGAAACGATCGCAGCGGTGGCTCGTGTCGAGGGATTGGCTGGTGTGCGACCCACGTACTTCGAAATCATGACTGCCGCCGCATTCCGCTACTTCGCCGACGAGGTGGTGGATGTCGGCGTAATCGAAGTGGGCATGCTCGGAAGATGGGATGCCACCAACGTGGTGCGCTCCGAAGTGGCGGTGATCACCAACATTGCGCTCGACCACACGGAGTTCGCCGGACCGACGTTGGAGGACATTGCGCGCGAGAAGGTGGGGATTTCCAAGCCTGTGAGTTCGCTCGTCGTAGGTGACGAGAATCCGCTTCTCGACCATGTCTGGAGCACGGCAGAACGAACCAAGTTGCTGAAGCGAGGGTATGACTTCGAGTTGGTGGACAACCAGTTGGCCATCGGTGGTCGTTCGATAGACGTGCGAACCTCGCGACACTTCTACGAGCAGCTCCACGTTCCTCTTCACGGTCGCCATCAGGGGGACAATGCTTCGATCGCGCTGATGGCGGTCGAAGAATTCTTCGATGCGCCGATCGACGAGTCGATCGCAAACGAGGGACTAGCGACCGTTGAAATGCCCGGTCGTTTCGAGGTGATGGGGCATCAACCGCTCGTGGTCATCGATGGTGCGCACAACCCCGCTGGGGCAGACGTCTGTGCACAAGTGTTTTTCGACGACTTCTCGATCGCGGGGCGACGGACACTCGTGGTGGGGTCGTTGCGCGGACGAGAGCCCATCGACATGCTCTCTGCACTGCGTGCAGACGAATTCGATCGGGTGATCTGTTGTACGGCTCCGTCGCCACGGGCGGTCTCGGCATCGGAGTTGGCAGCGACGGCGCGGTCGATGGGGTGTGAACGAGTGGAGGTGGTAGAGGACGTAGCAGAAGCGTGCCGCCGCGCGACGACCGAGTCAGGCGAAAACGATGCAGTCTTGATTGCCGGGTCGTTGTACGTAGTGGGTAGTGCGCGTGCCTACTTGCGCCGTAGCCTGTGACCCCGTGAGCAACAGAACCCTCGTACTTCTCAAGCCCGACGCCGTTGAACGCGGTCTCGTCGGCAACATCATCAACCGATTCGAAACGAAGGGTCTGCGCCTTGCGGCGATGGAACTCCGTACGTTGGACGCCGGAATCCTCGAGCGTCACTATGAAGAGCACAAGGGCAAGGGCTTCTACGCAGAGTTGGTGAAGTTCATGTCGCGCGGTCCAGTAGTGGCCATGGCGGTGGAAGGTCCGGAGGACACGTGGGAGATCGTGCGCGCAATGATGGGTGCAACCAATCCCCGTCAAGCGGCGCCCGGCACCATTCGTGGTGATCTCGGAACCATCTTCACCGAGAACTTGGTGCATGGCAGCGACTCCGCTGAGTCGGCAAAGCGCGAACTCGGCATCTTCTTTCCGACGCTCAAGTAACGGCGCGGAGTGCCTAGCCCCCACTGGGTGGGGCTCGCTCGGTAGCATTTTGGGCTAATCAGGCGTGTGGTACGCCGAGGAGATCAATTCATGGCTGGTGGTTCACTGACGCTCGGGCGAGACATCGCCATCGACCTCGGGACTGCCAACACGCTCATCTATGTGAAGGGTGCCGGCGTGGTCCTCGACGAGCCCTCGACGGCGGCCGTTGACGCAAAGTCAGGCCAACTCGTCGCCGTGGGTTGGGAAGCAAAGCGCATGTGGGGAAGGGCGCCGAAAAACATTCGGCTCGTGCGCCCGCTCAAGGATGGCGTGATCGCCGACTTCGACGTGTGCGAAAAGATGCTCCGCCAGTTCATCCAGATGGTCAATCCGAACCGCTGGAACAAGCCGCGGATGATCATCGCCGTGCCGTCCGATGTGACCGGGGTGGAGCGTCGTGCCGTGCAGGATGCAGCCGAGTTCGCTGGTGCACGCCGCCCCGTCTACATCATCGAAGAACCGATGGCCGCAGCAATTGGTGCCGGACTTCCGGTGCATCTGCCAAGTGCGAATTTGATCGTCGACATCGGAGGTGGCACCACCGAAGTCGCCGTCATCTCGATGGGCGGAATCGTTACCGCTCACTCTGCACGAGTGGCTGGTGACGAATTGAACGAATCGATCATCTCGATGTTCCGTCGCGAGTTCGGGCTCGACATCGGAGAGAACACCGCCGAAGAAATCAAGATTCAAATCGGTTCAGCATGGCCGTTGGCCGACGAACTCACTGCCGACGTGGGTGGTCGAGATGCTCGAACCGGACTACCGCGCACTCACGCCGTGACGAGCGAGCAGATCCGCTCGGCGATGGAGGAGCCCATCCAGCTGATCGTGGATGCCATCAAGACCACGCTCGAGCGAACGCCGCCGGAATTGGCTGCAGACATCATCAACAACGGTTTGATGCTCTCGGGTGGTGGTGCGTTGCTGGCAGGTTTGCCGGAACGAGTGACGGCTGACACGGGAATCGAGGCACACGTTGCGGAGGATCCGCTGCTTTCGGTGGTCTACGGCTGCGGCATGACACTCGACAATCTGGATGCGATGAAGGACATCGCCCGAACCTCGCACCTGGAATAGGAATCCCGGAACTCGCCGCGTGGCCACCTATTCGAACAGTCGCAAACGCGCAGTGGTCTTGCTGGCGCTCACCACGGTCATCTTGATCACGCTCGACGTTCGGGGTAGCTCAAGCACGTCGGTGACTCGTGGCATTTTCTCCACGTTGTACCGGCCCGTCGAAGGAGTGGCCCGCGTGGTCACGCGTCCAATAGGCAATGCGTGGAACGGCATCACCCAATTTGACGATTTGTCGAAGGAGAACGAACTCCTGCGAGAGAAGGTGGCCCAACAAGAGGGTGCGTCGGTCGCCGCTGCCGCATCAGTTCGCACTGCGCAGGAGTTGCTTGCGCTGAATGGATTGCCGACACTCGCCGGAATCAATTCGGTGACCGCACAAGTGATCGGTGACTCGCCGTCGAACTTCACCCAGACCGTCGAAATCAACCAGGGCAGCGATGATGGGGTGAGAGTGGGAATGCCGGTGCTCAACGCCGCTGGATTGGTCGGCAAGATCACCCGCGTCTTCCCGAATCGCTCGGTGTTGATGTTGATCACCGATCCGGAGTACGCGTTGTCGGTGAAGATCGTGCGCCTGCCCGAGGAGTCGCAACCTGTGGAAACCGACTCGGGGGATACCACGACCACGACGACCACGACGATTGCCGCACCTCCCACCACCTTGATCCCCGGATTTACGCCGGGCACTACGACCATTCCCAATCTCGTGCAGCGTCCTGTCGTTTCGGTGCCGTCACTGACGGTGCCGCCGAGCAACGTGGAGTCGGTGCGTGAAACCGGCGTGCTCGAGGGGCGTGGTCCGACTCGAACACCGATCGTCCGGTTCATCGACTCTTCGCAACGTTTCGGTTCAGTCGAGGTCGGTTCACCAGTGGTGACCTCGGGTGGTTCGCTCAGTCTCGCTCCGCCAGACATCGTCGTGGGCACCGTGTCGCGGATCAATGAACGGCTCGGTACCGCGGGGCCGATCCTCGAAGTGTCACTCGTGGCCGATCTCTCGAATCTTTCGTTCGTCAGAGTGCTGCTCTACCAGCCCACCACCGAGCAGCAGCCAGTTGCGGGCACCCCGGCGGTAACGACGACGGTTGCCCCGTGATTCCTCGTCTGATCGCATTCATCTCCAATCGCTGGACTCGACTCGTCCTCGTCACCTTGCTCCTGCTTGGCGTGCAGACCACGTTGCTCAACGACATGCGCCCGTTCGGAGTGATGGTGCAAGCGATGCTGCTCCTGGTCGTGGCAGCGGGAGTGGTCTACGGCTCAGAAGTTGGTGCCATCACTGGGTTCGTCGTCGGCTTGATGTATGACGGCGTGTTGTCGACTCCGCTCGGTCTCGGTGGTTTGGTGCTCGGCGTAGCTGGTGCGTTGGCTGGTTCGTTGCTCTACTTCGTGCGCGAGCCGACGTGGTGGAGCAGGGTTCTCGCCATCGGCGTGGTGAGTGTGGTGGGCGAGTTGCTCTTCCCGTTGTTTCAGGCACTGATCGGGTTCGAAGGCTGGTTGCAGCCGCGCGCGATCAGGATTGCGCTCGTAGTCGGTGTATTCAATCTCCTGCTCGCACCGCTCGCGATTGTTCTGTCAAAATGGACCCTGAAAGAGAACGCTTCTAGCTGATCATGGCAACACAGCGATCGAGGGTCCCCCGCATCACGGTGCTCGGCATCGTTGGTCTCATCTTGCTCAGTGGCCTGACGACGCGAATGTGGTTTCTTCAGGCCGTCCAGGCGTCCGAGGACGAGCGAACGGTGCTCGCCGTGCGGACAC
The DNA here is from genome assembly GCA_964633985.1 of uncultured Acidimicrobium sp. Classification (GTDB taxonomy): domain Bacteria; phylum Actinomycetota; class Acidimicrobiia; order Acidimicrobiales; family Ilumatobacteraceae; genus UBA3006. Next base: position 8,330 of record CAZWKD010000001.1, read on the forward strand.
GAACCATCCGTTTGTTGCCTGAGCGCGGACGAATCTTCGATGTCAAGGGTCGAGTGGTCGCGGACAATCGTCGGCTACTGACCGTCACCATCGATCGCGAGGTGTTGAAGGATTCGGAAGATCGCCTCGAAATGTTCCGACGACTGTCAGGCCCACTCGAGATGACAGTGGACCAATTGTTCAGGCGCTATGACGACAAGCGCTATGGGCCACTTGAAGCGCTGCCGTTGAAGGACGGTGTCTCGGAGGAAGTCGCTCTGTACTTGTCGGAGCGAGCGGAGGATTATCCCGGCGTTTTCATTCGTGAGGATTGGCGGAGGAACTACCCCTACGGCGCGATCGGAAGCCACGTCATCGGCTATCTCGGTGCAATCTTGGAGCGAGATCTGGCCTACTACCGCAGTCTCGACTACGAACCCAATGAGCGCGTTGGTGGTTATGGCGTCGAGCAGACCTACGAGACTTGGCTGCGCGGCACACCGGGTTATGTGCGCTACGAGGTGAATGCTCAGGGCAAGTTGCTGCGACTCATCGAACGTGTCGAGCCGATAGTTGGCAACGATCTGTGGTTGTCCCTCGACATGGACATGCAGAAGTTCTCCGAGCAGGCTCTCGAGTCGCAGTTGATTTTGCGGCGACGAGTTGAGGCAGGCAACTACCGGCTCGAGGACGGCACGATCGATCCTGCACGGCCCGACCCCGTGTTGTACAAATCGCCGGCCGGTGCTGCGGTGATGGTGAACCATGACACGGGACAAGTCGTCGCAATGGCCTCGTACCCGCGATTCGACCTGAGGTGGTTCAACTCGGGAATCTCCAGTGACAAGTTCGCTCAGCTGTTTCCGATCACCGAGGATCCCGACCTGTCGATCCTCGTCAACCGCGCAGTTTCGGGTCGGTACAACCTGGGTTCCTCGTTCAAACCATTCGTGGCCTACGCCGGATTGAATACCGGTCAAATCATCGGTGGTGCGGAGTACGAGTATCACGATCGCGGCACGTACACCCTCGAGAGCATTCCGAGGAGTCGATGCCAAGATGGCGTGAAGTGCGTATTCCGTAACGCGGTTTGTCGTGCAACGGGCGCGCCATGTCGGTATGGACCGGTGAACGTCGAAGATGCCCTCGCCGTGTCGTCCGACACGTTTTTCTACAAGATGGGAGAGCAGATCCTCACGGAGCGCGGTTATCGGCCGATCCTGGAGGAACAGATTCGGTTGTTCGGCTTCGGATCACCGACCAACATCGACCTTCCTCACGAGTTTGCCGGCACGGTGCCGAGCAAGGCCTTGAAGCAACGTCTGGCAGAGACGGGGGCGATCAGCAAAGAGGAGGGCGAGGCGTACTACGTCGGTGACCAAATCCTCTTCTCGATCGGACAGGGTTTGATGTCGGCCACGCCGTTGCAGATGGCACTTGCGTATGGGGTTATTGGCAACGGCGGAAAGTTGATGCGTCCGCACGTGGTGAAGGCGATCCTCGAGCCAGGTACACCGGACAAGTCGCCTGGATTGGCCGATCTCACGAAGATCGATGTCGTTCAGCGATTCGACAACTTGGAGCCACAGTCCACGCTGAACATGCCACCGGAGATTCGCGATCCGTTGGTGCGGGGAATGCAACGTGTGATCCGCGGGCCAGGCGTGAACTACGACTTTTATCACAAGGCAACGGGGGAGTTGCTTTTCAAGGGATACCCGTACGCCGACATGCCGATTGCGGGGAAGACGGGAACTGCACAAGGCTTCGGCAACTTCCCGTGGAACGACTCCTCGGCGTTCGGTGCGTTCAGTCTCGATCCCGCCCAGCCCTATTCGGCCTTCGCTTACTTGGAAAAGGCGGGTTACGGCTCGCAGGCCTCTGCACCAGTGGTCAAGTGCATGTACTTGGCCGTTTCGGGCAACTATCGGTTCGATGAATTGATTCCGGCTGATCCGCTCAACTTGGCGGGCACGCTCGTTGCGCCACCGGCAGGATTGCGCAATCCGTTGTGTCTTGCTGGCGGACGATCGGACAACAGGGACTGATGCCCACGTTCGAGCGGTTTCGCAGCACGTCAATCAACAGGTCGAGTGCACAGCGCATCGGAGAGAGCCTCGCCGACCCGGTTCGCAACATCGACTGGTTGTTGATGGGGGCGGTGATCGTCCAGGCAGTCATCGGATTGTTCATCGTGTATTCCACGACCCATCTTCGACTCATCGATCAGAACTTCGATCCGTTCGTGTACACGCAGCGTCAAGTCGTGTTCGTGATCCTCGCCGCGGTAGCGATGGCCGTAGTGATGACGATCGGTCACGATTGGGTGAGATCGCAGGCAGCTTTGCTCTACGCGGTAGTGCTGGTGCTGCTCGTGCTCGTGCTCGTGGCAGGCGCAGTACGCGGAGGAGCACGCCTGTCATTCGATCTCGGACCGATTTCGGTCCAACCTGCGGAGTTGGCGAAGCCGATCGTGCTCATCGTGGTGGCTGCCTACATTGCCGATGCCCAGCCCGACAATTTGGACTGGCACCACTTCGTCATGTCGTTGTACGTGGTCCTCATTCCGGTTGGATTGATGCTGATTCAGCCGGACTTGGGGAGTGCCACCGTCGTGGTTGCCGGCGTTGCGGGACTCCTGTATGTGGCAAATGCGCGCCGTCGGTACTTGCTCCTGGTGCTCGGGCTCTCCGTATTCACGGTGGCAGCCACGGTGCTGGCCATTCCGCGATTGCGCTATCAGTTGCGCCGGTTCGATGCATGGCTGAACCAGAACTCGTTGCGCGAAGACCTCCAAGAAATCGTGTTGCAGGTGCGGTTCGCCAAGCGTGCCGTCTCGACAGGTGGATTCTTCGGCAAGGGGTACTTGGAAGGTCCATTGACGAACGGCAAATACATCCCCGTGCAGTTCACCGACTTCCCGTTCTCGGCAATCGGCGAGCAATTCGGCATGATCGGCGGAGGAATCGTGATTGCCTTGTTCGGCTTCATCTTGTGGCGAATTTGGAAGATCTCGCGCGGGGCGCGGGACCGCTATGGCCAACTGTTGGCAACCGGGATCTTCGCCATGATGAGCTTCCAGGTGTTCCAGAACATCGGGATGTCGTTGGGCTTGGTGCCCGTGAGCGGCCTTCCGTTGCCCTTCATTTCGTACGGTGGCTCTCACCTCATATCCACTGCCATCATGGTGGGGCTGGTGCAGAGCATTCACATGCGCCGCTTGGGGTAACGGGGATCATCTGCCAGGGTCGGCGCCGCCGATAGCCTGAGGGCAAGTGTTCGGGCACCTCGTCCGAACGAAGGTCGATCACGCGATGGCGATTCGGTTCTTCGGAACCCTGGCGCCGAGGCGCGTTGATGCTGAGAGCAAGCCGTTGGCGGCGCTCGGCATGAGAGAAGGAACGAGTACAACATGAGCGAAGAGCACGCAGGGACCTCGGGTCCCGAGCGTCAGGGCACGCCCGAGCGGTCGTCTGGCCCGGTCAAGAAGCGCCGTCGCGGACGTCGCGGAGGACGCAATCGGAACAAGTCGGGTGCCGCAAAGCAGGGTGGCAATCCACATGGCACACCAAGTGACCAATCAGCGGTCGAGTTGCCCGACCTTCCCCGTGAAGGTCGGATGGCGTCGCCGCAGGCGGCCAGCGATGCACTGGTGCGCAAGCCACAGATCGGTGACGTTCGACCGGCGCCGGTGATGGCCGCAGCCCCGAAGGCGGAGAAGCCGGCATCTTCGGATCGCCAAGGTGGTCAAGAGAGGGCTGGTGACAAGAAGAAGAATCGTCGCGGGGGCCGGCGCAATCGTTCGCGTCGTTCCGGACGGAGTGACTCGGCGGTCGACACCGATGCCGAGTTGATGGAGCGCCGCCGCGGCAAGGAGCGCAACGGCAAGGCCGTCGGCCGCTACCTGATGTGCGTGCAGGTGCGACCAGACTTCACGCAGGTCGCGGTACTCGAAGGTCGCAGCCTGATCGAGCACTACGTCTCCCGCCCAGCCGATGATGAGACACAGATTCACGGCAACATCTACCTCGGTCGGGTGCAGAACGTGTTGCCCGGCATGGAAGCCGCGTTCGTCGACATTGGCACCGCCAAGAATGCGGTGTTGTACCGCGGCGACGTGCAGTTCGACAAAGAAGACGTAGTCGAACAAGGGCCGAGCCCACGCATCGAGCAAGTACTACGGGCCCGCCAATTGATCCTGTGTCAGGTGACCAAGAACCCGATCGGCGCAAAAGGTGGGCGACTCACTCAAGAGATCTCATTGCCTGGTCGATTCGTGGTGTTGATTCCTGACTCGCGCACCTACGGAATTTCCAAGCGCTTGCCCGAGTCGGAGCGTCGTCGCTTGCGTTCGATCCTCGATCGGATCAAGCCTGACGAGCACGGCATCATCGTGCGAACTGCAGCAGAGAACGCCACAGAGCATGAATTGACCACCGATCTCACTCGTTTGATCGAGCAGTGGGAAACGATTCGTCAAGCGGCGACGAAGGCATCGAGCCCCACGTTGTTGTACCGCGAACCGCCACTTGCGGTGCGAGTGATTCGCGAAGAGTTCAGCAGCGAGTATCGCGGAATCGTGATCGATGATCCTGAGTTGCACCGCGAAGTGAAGGATTACGTCCAAGCGTTCAACCCGGAGTTCGCCGACCGTGTCGAGTGCTACGACGCTGGCGAACAGGGTCTGTCGCTGTTCGAGCAACATCGCGTGCACGAGCAGGTGCACAAGGCGCTCGATCGCAAGGTGTGGTTGCCTTCGGGTGGATCGCTGATCATCGAACACACCGAGGCGCTGACGGTGATCGACGTGAACACTGGCAAGAACGTCGGCAAGTCGAATCTCGAAGAAACCGTGTATCACAACAATCTCGAGGCAGCCGACGAGATCGCTCGTCAGTTGCGCCTCCGGGACATCGGCGGAATCATCGTGATCGACTTCATCGACATGGAGATCAAGGAGAACCGCCGCCGCGTGGTGGAGGCGTTCAAGGACGCTCTGGCCCGCGACAAGACACGTACCCAAGTGTTCGAGATCTCCGAACTCGGCCTTGTGGAGATGACGCGTAAGCGCATCGGCGAAGGACTCCTGACCAGCTTTGCGAGTACATGCCCGGAGTGCGAGGGCAGGGGAATCACCCTCGACCTGAGCATGCTCGACTAGCCAGATGGCAGTTGGATGCCCTCGGGCCGCCCGTTAGGCTCACTACCCGTTATGTACGCGATCATTGACGCAGGTTCCAAGCAGGAAAAAGTGGCCCAGGGCCAGCAGGTGCGAGTCGAGTTGCTCGATGCCGCCGAAGGCCAAGAGGTCAACCTCACTCCGTTGCTCCTCGTCGATGGCGCCACGGTGTTGTCGACTCCCGCCGAGTTGTCCAAGGTCAAGGTGACCGCCAAGGTGTTGGGTATCGCCGCTGGACCGAAGATCAACGGTTTCACCTACAAGCGCCGCACCAACCAGCGTCGTCGCTTCGGTCACCGGCAGAAGTACTCACTCCTCGAAATCACCAAGATCGCGAAAGGCTGAACGATGTCAAAGACCAAGGGTGGCGGTTCAACCAAGAACGGTCGTGACTCCAATGCGCAACGTCTCGGCGTCAAGGTATTCGACGGAACCAAGATCACGGCTGGCACGATCCTCGTTCGTCAGCGTGGCACCAAGGTTCACCCGGGCCTGAACGTGGGTAAGGGCAAGGACGACACCTTGTTCGCGCTCGAGCACGGCAGTGTGAAGTTCGGGCAGCGTCGCGGCCGTAAGGTCGTCGACGTTCTTCCCGCGAACTAACTCACGCCAAGACCGCATCGCGGTCGTTTAGACGTCGATTCCCTTCGGTAGGCGATCGGCACCCCATCCGAGCAGTTGCTCTCCTTGCCGACACGCGAAGCGATCGGTCATTCCTGCCACGTAGGCAACCGAAGCATGGAGCGTTGCCGGACTGTCAGCGATGAGTTCAGCATGATCGGGGAGCAGATGCGGTGACTTCACGTAGTGCTCGACGAGCGCTTGGAGGAGATCGATCACCGATTTGGCTTGCTTGCGTGATGCATCGCGCATGTAGATGCGCTCGTAATTGAACTGACGGAAGTGAGCCAATGCCTCTGCGACGTCGGCTTCCATGCTGATGCGACCCGATCGCGAACTAGCCGACACCATGGCACTGATGAATGCACGCAACTGACTTGATCTCGAAGTACCACAGCGTGACTGCACCGTGGCTGGCAGAGAGTCGGGGGAGACGATCGATGCGGCGACAGCATCCTCGAAGTCGTGACAGACATACGCGATGCGATCGGCCCACGACACGACTTCGCCTTCGGGGGTCTGCGGAGCTGGTCGGGACCACGAATGGTTGCGGATGCCGTCCAACGTCTCGACGCACAAATTGAGTGGAACGAGCGTGACGTCTGCACCCCACGACGCGTGGTCGAAACCATCCTGCACATACGGGCTGAGCGCGTCCTCACTGGCATGTCCGCCCGGACCGTGACCGCAGTCGTGGCCGAGAGCGATGGCTTCAGTGAGTGTCTGGTTGAGGCCGAGTGCGCGGGCGATCGCTACGGCAACCTGGGCCACCTCGAGCGCGTGTGTGAGACGAGTGCGTTGGTGGTCTTCGGGAAAGACGAACACCTGGGTCTTTCCTGCCAGGCGGCGGAATGAGCTCGCGTGCAGGATGCGATCACGGTCGCGCTCGAAGCAGGTGCGAAACGGATCGGCTTGCTCGTCGATTGCGCGGTTGCCGGCGCCAAATGAACGCGTTGCCAATGGGGCTAGATGTTCGTGTTCGAGTGACTCCCGTTGTTCGCGATCGATCACCTGATTGGTTCCCGCACCGGCCCACGAGTCGCGGTGGGCGAAACGAATACCTGCTTCGTGTTCATGGCCATGCATGGTGCTGGCCCACGAGACCGCTCGGCTCTGATTCGCGTCTGGGTGGGAGGTCGACATGTCACCAAGTTAGGTGTGGGGTGCCGCAGTAGCCTGACAAGCCCCTATGAGCGCATTCGTCGACGAAGCCCAACTGAACGTTCGCGGCGGTGATGGCGGTTTCGGATGTGTCAGTTTTCGTCGCGAAGGCCCAGTCGCCTTTGGTGGCCCCAACGGCGGCGATGGCGGCGACGGTGGGTCGGTGTGGCTGGTGGCCGATCACAACGTGGCCTCGTTGCTGGCATTCCGGGACCATCCCCACCGCAAGGCTGGCGATGGCGTCAACGGAATGGGCAAGGACCTCCACGGTCGACGCGGAGAGGACCTGCTCGTGGCGGTGCCTGAGGGCACCGTGGTCAAAGACATGTACACAGGCGAGTTACTCGCTGACTTGTCGACTCATGGCGCGCGTTACTGCGCTGCACCTGGCGGTCGAGGTGGTCGCGGGAACGCTCGCTTTCTTTCCAATCGCAGACGCGCCCCCAAATTTGCGGAGCAAGGCGAGCACGGCTCCGAGCGGTGGCTGAAACTCGAACTGAAGTTGATGGCCGATGTGGCGCTGGTCGGATTCCCCAACGCGGGCAAGAGCACGTTCATCAGTGCCGTCTCGGCGGCGAAGCCAAAGATCGCCAACTATCCCTTCACGACCCTGGAGCCCCATCTCGGTGTCGTGCGTCTCGACGAATCGACCGAATTCGTCATTGCCGACATTCCTGGAATCATCGAAGGGGCGAGCGAGGGGAAGGGGCTCGGTCACCAATTTCTTCGGCACATCGAGCGCGCTCGCGTCCTGTGCCTGCTGGTCGACCTCGCGCCGATGGATGAAATGTCTGCGGCCGAGCAGGAGCGCATCTTGTTGCGCGAACTTGGTCAGTATCAGCCCGAATTGCTGGAGCGTCCGCGCGTCACGGTGGGTACGAAGATCGATGCAGCTGCGGCTGAAACCAAGGCTGCCTGGAGTGGTCTCGCCATGTCTGCCGTGACTGGCGAGGGAGTGCGCCCTGTGCTCGGCGATTTGGCGCGCAAAGTGATGGAGGCACGGAGCCAGATCAAGACGACCCCATCGACGGTCGTGCTGCGGCCCGTTCCGGAGGGCACGCAGATCGAGAAAATCTCGGCAAACGAGTTCCGTTTGCACGGCCGTGAGGTGTTGCGCGCCGTGGCCCTCAACGACGTCACGACTCCTGATGCGCTCAACTACATCGAAGAACGTCTCAAGCACCTCGGCGTGTTGCGACTGCTGGCCAAAGCAGGAGCGATCGAGGGTGCCACCGTCCACATCGGGGACTTCAGCTTCGACTACGTGCCGGAGGCGTCATGAGAGTCGTGGTGAAGATCGGTACGTCCTCGGTGACCTCGGAAAGTGGCGCAATCAAGGACAGCGCGATTGCTTCATTGTGCGCGCAGGTGTCAGCCCTGCGACGAAGCGGTCACGAGGTACTGGTGGTCTCGAGTGGCGCCGTAGCAGGTGGTGTCGACGCTCTCGGCTTGACCGAGCGTCCCAGTGACACGCTGACCTTGCAGGCTCTGGCGGCGGTCGGCCAGAGCAGATTGATGGAGCGTTACAACGCCCAGTTCCGTGAGCACGGGTTGATCGCTGCGCAGGTGCTCCTCACGCCGAACGATTTCATCGATCGGCGGCAGTACCTCCACGCTCGAGAGACGGTCGATCGGCTTCTTGCGTTGGGCTGTGTCCCCGTGATCAACGAGAACGATGCAATCGCCGCAGATGAGATTCGATTTGGCGACAACGACCGCATCGCCGCGTTGTTGGCGCACAGCGTTCAAGCTGACCTGCTGGTGTTGCTGACGGACATCGACGGGTTGTACACCGACGATCCCTCCAAGAGTGCGAGTGCACGTTTGGTGGAGATGGTCTCTGCCGATGACCCGTTGCTCTCCGTGAACGCGGGCGCGTCTGGCACGGCTCGCGGGAGCGGGGGAATGGCGAGCAAGCTCTCCGCCGCTCGGATCGCCTCATGGTCGGGGGTGCGGACGGTGATCGCCGCAGCTCGCAAGGAGAATGTGTTGTCGCTCGCCGTGGCGGGCGAGCGTACGGTGGGCACCCAGTTCCTCCCGCATGACCGACATCTGTCGGCACGCAAACTGTGGATCGCCTTCGCGGCACAGATTGCCGGATCGGTGGTCGTCGACGAGGGGGCGCGCCATGCGCTGGTGCAGCGCAATACGTCGTTGCTGCATGCCGGAGTAACCGAAGTGCATGGCGACTTCGTTGCCGGCGACACGGTGGAGATTCGGGGGGAAGATTCAGGTGACGTAATCGCCCGCGGCATGGTTTCGGTGGATGCAGTGCAAGCGGGTGCCGCTGCCGGTCTGCAAAGCATGGATCTACCTGAAGGAGTACCTACTGAGCTGGTTCACCGAGACGACTTGGTGGTCTTTCTCTCCAAGTAGAGATGCGTGGCATGTCGCAGATCTCCGTCACGCATCAAGGCGAGGACTACGAGGTACGCGGCGACTCCCGGCGCGCTGACGAGCAGCAACTTGACGAGTGACTGCAGGGCCCCGTCGGCTGGGAGCGAACGTGCCATGACCCAGGTGATCGTCGTCATCGCCGAACCGGCCACCACGTAGCGAACGATCGGCATTCCGAGTTGTGCGACAGACCACGAAGGTGTCGTAACCGAGAGTGTGATCGCGGCAACGCATGCGCCCACCAAGTAGGCCACTCCGAAGGCGATGCCCAAGCCGAGTACGTCGAGTGAGTCGACGAGCACGATGGCAAGTGCAACGTTGATCGCGTTTTCGGCAAGGTTGATGAAAAATGGTGTGCGCGTATCGCCTTTGGCGTAGAAGCCGCGCAATACGAAGAGGTACGTCGAGAAACCGACCAAACCGATCGCCAGACCACTGAGCGCGCGCGAGGTGGACTCGATCGCCGCAAGGTCGAAGTTTCCGTGTCCGAGGAGAAGCGACACGAGCGGTTTGGACAACACGACAGCGACGATCGATGCGGGAAGGGTGAGCAGGATGGTTGCCCGGATTCCTTGTGAAACTCGTCTGGCGAATTCTTCGTGGGAGTTCGATCTGTACGAATCGGCGAGTCGCGGCAGGAACGTGGTGGCAATCGAAACAGCCAATAGCCCGTGGGGAAGTTGAAAGATGACGAATGCTTTGGTGTAAGCGTCGACGAGTCCGCTTCCCGGTGATGCCAGGTTCTTGATCACTACGAGCGCGATCTGGTTGGCCAACACATATCCGAGCGACCATGTGGAGAGTCGAAGGAGTTCGTGCACCGAGGCGTTGTTGAATCGCGGGGCGAAGGAGATGCGTACACCCGCACGATTCATTGCCCACCATTGGACAATGGCCATGACGGTGATGCCGATCGTCGTGGAAAGCCCGAGGGTCCAGGTGGTCGCGCTCATGGAAGAGACGTTGGTGAGCGACGGCGGATTGTCGGCACCAGTGAAGGGCACGAGGAGGAGGATGCCGATCGTGATCAGGTTGGCTAGGGCTGGCGACCATGCTCCCATCGTGAATCGGCCGCGCGCGTTGAGCACCGCGGAACTCAACGCCGCAAGTCCATAGAAAAATATCTGGACGACGAAGATGCGCGTCAACAGGGTGCCCGCACTACGGAACGCATCCACATCGACATCACCGGACGGGGACAAGGTGAAGATCCGGAATATCCAACCGGCAGCAAGCACGGCCAGTCCCGTCACGGCAGCCAGGAGAACGAGAGCCGTCGAATACACCGCGTCAAGGTCTGGATGCCGTGCCGATGTGGTGTTGCTTTTGAGGATGGACACGACGAGCGGAACGAGCGACGCGGACAACACGCCTCCGATCAACAACTCATAGACGGCATTGGGAGCGTTGTTGGCGATTTCGAAGACGTCGGCGACGGATGTTTGGCCCACGACGGAAGCGAACACGATGATTCGTGCGAGACCCGTGATTCGCGAGGTGGCGGTACCGCTCGCGACCAGGAGGTTCGATCGCACGAGCCCACTCATCGTCGGTTCATCGTAGGTCCCACGGGGGCGAGCGCAGGTCAAGGGGTAGGGTTGTCGAAATGGATAATCGGTTCGAATCGGTGCAGCAAGTTCGTGATGGATTGAAGAAGGTCAATTACTTGGCCGACGAGGGCATCGCAGGCGTGGTGTATCTGGCTCAACGATTGGGGAAACCGATTCTCGTAGAGGGCCCCGCGGGAACGGGAAAGACGCAATTGGCGAAGAGCGTCGCCGAGATGACGAACGCGCGCCTCATTCGCCTGCAGTGCTACGAAGGGTTGGACGAGTCGAAGGCGCTCTACGAGTGGAATTACAAGAAGCAGTTGCTGCGTATTCAGGCCGACAAGTCGAGCGATTCATGGACCCAGGTGCACGACGACATCTTCAGTGAGGAGTTCCTCCTCACTCGACCACTGCTCGAGGCAATCAGCAGCACTGACCCCGTCGTCCTGTTGATCGACGAGGTGGACCGAGTGGAGATCGAGACCGAAGCATTGTTGCTCGAGATTCTCTCCGAGTACCAGGTGTCGATTCCTGAGCTGGGCACCATCACGGCCAAGCAGATCCCGATGGTGTTCCTCACCTCGAACAACACACGAGAACTGTCGGAGGCGTTGAAGCGTCGCTGTCTGTACCTCCACGTCGACTATCCCGACATGGATCGGGAGAAGGAAATCGTGCTGACCAAGGTGCCCGACATCTCGAGCAACCTCGCCGATCAGGTGGCACGAATCGTTCGTTCGATCCGACAACTCGACTTGAAGAAGGCGCCTTCGGTGAGCGAGACATTGGACTGGGCGCGCACATTGATGTTGCTCGGTATCGAGAACATCGATGCGCAGGAGGCGAAGGAAACGCTGCACATCCTGCTCAAGTACCAGACCGACATCGCCAAGGCGGCCAAAGAACTGAGCGTCGACTAAGTCGAGCAAGCAATGAAGATGCTCGATCTGCTTTCCGGCTTCATCGTCGAGCTTCGCAATGCCGGACTTCCGGTGAGTTTGACGGAGAACCTCGACGCGATGGAGGCAGTCAAGGCGATCCCGCTCGAAGATCGGGACGCCTTCAAGTACGCCCTCGGCGCCACCCTGGTGAAGAGCAACGCCCACTGGCGAGCGTTCGAGACGATCTTCGAGGTGTACTTCTCGTTGCGTGGTCCTGAGTACCAAATCGTTGGCGATGGCGAAGCAGAGGAATCCGAACTCTGGCGAGAACAGCAGGACACACAGCGCCAGGGCGAAGGCCGGGGACAGAGCGGTGGCTCGATGGATTCGCTCACGCCGGAAGAGATCGCCCAGATGTTGATGAATGCGCTGATGAGCGGTGATCAGGCGATGATGCGTGCGCTCGCTCGACAAGCGGTGCAGCGCTTCGCGGGGATGGAACCCGGTCGCCCGGTGGGTGGGACGTATTACTTGTACCGCACCCTGCGCAACCTGGATCTCGACAACATGCTCGACAAGTTGATGCAGGCCACCAAGGATCAGGCGACCGAGGACATCACGCCACTCGAGGAGCGTCTGGAGCGTGACGAGTATCAGGACCGTATCGATCGGTTCAAGCAGGAGGTGGAGGCGGAGATTCGTCGGCGTCTCGTTGCCGATCGCGGTGCCGAGGCGATGGCCAAGACGCTGCGTAAGCCTTTGCCCGAGGACGTCGATTTCATGCACGCGAGTCGTGACGAAATGCAGTCACTGAAGAAGGCGCTCGCTCCGCTCACTCGCAAACTCGCGGCGCGTCTCGCGCGAAAGCGCAAGCACGGTCGTCGTGGCCCTCTCGATTTTCGCAACACCGTTCGCCATTCATTGAGTTACGGCGGTGTGCCTGCCGACCCGAAGTTCAAGTACCCGCGTCCAGCCAAGCCCGAACTGATGGTGATCGCCGACATCTCGGGCAGCGTCGCTGCATTTGCTCGGTTCACCTTGATGCTCGTTTACGCGATCCAAGGTCAATTTTCCAAGGTTCGCTCATTCGTGTTCATCGACGGCATCGACGAAGTGACTGAGTACTTCAAGGCGACCGAGGACATCGGCGAGGCGATCCACCGTGTGAACACCGAGGCTGACGTCGTGTGGGTGGACGGACACAGCGACTACGGACATGCATTCGAAGTGTTCTGGGACCGCTATGGCAAGGACATCAATGCCAAGACGACCGTTCTGTTGCTCGGCGACGCGCGCAACAACTACCACGCCACCCAGTCATGGGTGGTGAAGGAGATGAAGAAGCGGGGGCGCCACGTCTATTGGTTGAACCCTGAGCCGAAGAGCTACTGGAACACGGGTGACTCGGTGGTGGGCGAGTACGGCGGCTTCACTGACGGCGTGTACGAGTGCCGCAACCTGCGCCAACTGGAGTCGTTCGTCGAAAAGCTGGCATGACCAAGCACACATCCGCGGCGCGAGCGCGGGTGGTGGTCGTCGGAGCCGGTGTTGCGGGGTCAGTGGTCGCCGCGCAGTTGGCAAATTACTTCGACGTACTGGTTCTCGAGCGCGGTGGACGAGGCACTCCGATCCACGATCCGCGACTCGCCATGCAGAACTCAGCGATGTTCCATGCCTTGCCGTACCCACAGGGAATCGGTCTGGGCGGTGGTTCACGGGTGAACGGTCTCGTGTTCGAGCAACCTCCTGCCGAGTATTGGCAGTCGCTCGTGCGAAACGGATTGGACGTGTTCGGGGATGTCGAATCGGATCAGCGGTACCTGGCAGCTGAGCAGAGTGCGGCTGACGGCGAAGTCGATCGGGCCTTGCTCGCGGCACATCCTCGTGCGCGCCCGACGATGCTTGCGACGCGACATGGGGTACGCCTGAATGCGTGGGAGCGCATGTCGCCGGTTGGTGTGACGATTCGAGAGGACGTGACGGCAAGGCGCATCTCGATGAGGGGAAATCGTGCGCTTGCCGTCGTCACTGATTCTGGCGAGGAAGTACCGGCTGACCACGTTGTGCTGTGTGCAGGTGCGATCTGGTCGGCGACGATCGCCGCTCGCAGCGGGTTGATCGACCCAGAGACACAACTCCTCGATCATCCAGGCTTGCTCGTCGGAGTGAGCGCGAACCAGTCAGCGAACCATCCATTCGCTGGAGCAATGGTTGGTGAACGCGATGCGATGATCATGTCGGTGAATGGACCCGACGGAGGGCTGCTGGTTGGATTGATGTCGCCCAACTCGAGAGGTTCATTGCGAATTGGGGACGACTCGGTGTCGATCGAACGTGGATTGTTGTCCGACTCCCGTGATCTCGAACGGTTTCGCGACGTGTTGCATGATGTGGAGCACCTGATGTCGCATCCAGCATTCGCCGACATCGCACCGAGTCCTGATGCGCTCGACGACGATCGTTGGCTGGATCGGGTGGGGGAGTCGATGTGGCATGCAGCAGGAACCATGGCGATGGGAGTGGTCCACGGTGCGACCGTCGATGAGTCGGGAAAGTTGCGTCAAGCGAACAACGTGTGGTGCATGGATGCCTCGGTGCTACCCGAGATTCCACCAGTTCCGCCTCAGGCAGCGGTGATGATGACGGCGAGCGTGCTGGCCCGGCGATTCATCAGTCTTGTGACCAGTTGAGACTGCGCTCGACTCCGCGCTTCCACTCGCCGTACAACACGTCCTCGAAACCGTTCGGTTGCGGAAAGAACTCCCTATCCAGTCGCCATGACGACGCAATGTGATCGAGATCTGTCCACACGCCTTCAGCGAGTCCGGCGAGGAATGCCGCGCCAAGGGCCGTGGTCTCCAGCTCACCCGGGCGCACCACTGTGCATCCGAGGTGATCGGCTTGCAGTTGGAGCATCAAGTCCATCACTGCGGCGCCGCCATCGACACGCAGGTTCGTCAACTCGACGCCTGATGCGGTGGCCATCGCTTCGGCAACATCGCGCACTTGATACACGATCGACTCCACGACGGCTCGAGCAATGTGGGCCCTCGTGGTGCCGCGGGTGATGCCGAAGATCGATCCACGGGCGCGTGGATCCCACCAAGGGCTACCGAGCCCAGTGAAGGCAGGGACCACGACGACTCCGCCAGAGTCGGGGACGCTGCCAGCAAGGGGGCCAATGTCGGATGCACGCTCGATGATCTTCAAACCGTCACGGAGCCATTGGATGGCTGCGCCCGTCACGAAAATCGCGCCCTCGAGTGCGTAGGTGAGGGAACCACCGCCGAGATCCCATGCCACCGTCGTGAGCATTCCCGAGGTCGGTGGGGGACACGACTCGCCGACGTTCATCAAGAGGAAGCTGCCGGTGCCGTACGTGTTCTTCGCAGCACCCGGGGTGAAGCATCCCTGGCCGAAGAGGGCGGCTTGTTGGTCTCCGGCAATACCTGAGATGGGGATGCCCGCAGGGATGTTTCCGACAGCAGCGGTTTCGGCGCAGCGACCACTCGAGGGAACGACCCGTGGCAGGTGATCCACCGAAACGCCGAACAGCGCGCACATTTCTTCACTCCAGCGGTTGCTCCTGATGTCGAAGAGCATGGTGCGAGACGCGTTGGTGGGGTCGGTGACGAATGCGCGTCCGCCGGAGAGTCGCCAGATCAGCCACGAGTCGATGGTTCCGAATGCCGTCGATCCAGTTGTGGTGACCCCACCATGTCGAGTCAGCCACTCGATCTTGCTGGCACTGAAATAGGGGTCGAGGACGAGACCCGTCGTCTGTCTGACTTGATCGAGATGGGGTGCGAGATCACTGCAGCGATCGGCGGTTCGCCGATCCTGCCAGACGATTGCTCGAGCAAGCGGTCGATCGGTGGCACGATCCCACGCCACTACCGTTTCGCGTTGGTTGGTGATACCGATCGCAGCAATGGCGATACCGCGAGCCTGCAGTTCGCTCACCACGTCGCACAGTGTCGCCACCACCGCATTCCAAATCTCCTCCGCGTCGTGCTCCACCCAACCCGGGCGAGGGAAGTGTTGGGTGAACTCGCGATAGGACGATGCTGGCGAGGTGGTATCTCCGAGGAATGCGCGTGCCCGCACGCCGGTGGTGCCGGCATCGATGGCAATGACAGCGTGATGATTCACGACTGGTCGGTGATGTTTTCGAGCAGGGCTGGATCGATTTCGCGCGGACCTTCGTCGTCGGGGATGCCACAAGAGGAGAGGGCGTAGGCGATGAACGTCAGTTTGATCAGGTGGCCGACACGTCGCCGCGCAACGGAAGAACGAAGGCGCAGAGAGTCAGTGTTTGCGCTCATGTGCGAATCTCAGCGTAAGTGGCGAGTGGCAACTCGACGAAGAAGCGGGCGCCTCTGATGCCATCCGTCCTGTTGGCTGCCCAAATGCGACCGCCGTGCATCGCCACGTGCTCGAAAGCGAGCGCGAGCCCGAGCCCTGCACCCTCTTGTCCCGATCTTCGGCCTGCGGTACCTCCTCTGCTGAATCGCTCGAAGATCTTCGCTTCCTCACCTTCAATCAGTCCGAATCCGTCGTCCTCGACGATGATCCATGCATGGGAAGGTGGGTTGCTGCGCGGGGGAGCCTGAATCAGGACCTTCGGCTTACCGCCACTGTGAATGCGTGCATTGTCGATGAGATTGGCGATGACGCGAGCGAGCCGCCGGCGGTCGCCACGAATCATCGCGCCTGCGATCTCGGGACCAGCGGTGATTTCGGTCTTCGGAAGAGAACTCACCGACACTGCTTGCTCCACGAATTCGGTGAGGTCGAGTGGCTCGAGCACGAGACGCACGGCACCAGCGTCGAATCTGGAGATCTCGAGTAGGTCTTCTACGAGACGCTGAAAACGGGAAACGTCGCTCGTCAGGAGATCGAGCGCCGCTCGAGTTCGTTCGGAGAGCTCCTCTCGTCGAGACTGCATCACTTCCACCGAAGCAGCCAAGGTCATCAGCGGAGATCGCAACTCATGGCTCACGTCGGAAGCGAATCGGGCGTCACTCTCCACGCGCATCTGCAGCGTCTCGACCATGTCGTTGAACGCCATGGTGAGCGCTTGCAGGTCAGGGTCGTCGGTGCTCTCCAGGCGGGTGTCCAGTCGGCCATCGGCTATCGCGCGTGCCGCCTGCGCTGCGTTGGCAAGCGGACGTACTGCGCGCCGCGAGGCGAACAACCCGAGGGCGAACCCCACCAATCCAGTGATCACGGTGCTCACGAGGAGCGCCAATCGCAGGCTCTGCAATGCATCTCGCACGTCGCGCAAGGTGTCGAGTTCGAAGTAAGCGGCATCCACGCTGTCGATTGGAATGCCGATGAGGAGCGCCTGACCATCGCGATACGGAACGATCATCGTCGCCGCAATCCGGTCATCGACGACCATGGTGCGCAGGCTCTCGGGTAACGATGCTTCGGTGAACTGAGAACTCGAGTTGGTCCACTCGTCTGACGCCCACAGCAACCGACGTGCCGTACCTATCTGGTTGATCGCCGTGGCTAGCCCCTCCGGATTGATCGTCAGGTCCAGCTGCACGCGTCGCGCGTTGGCAATGGCTTGGGTCACGCCGGTGGACTCGCGTTGTTGGAGGAGATTCGATTGTGTGAGCCCATACGTGGTGAACGCGAGTACGCCCGCCAGGATCAGCGAGCCGAGAAAGAACATGAACAGGATGCGGTTGCGCAAACCAATCCGGCGTGGGCGGACGCGGCGGTAGGTGTTACGAATGACGCGTCGCCAACGCGTCAGGCGATAGCGAGTTGGGCGGATCTCCGGATCGAGGCTGGTCACGACTCGAGGCGATAACCGAGTCCGCGCACCGTCACCACATGGCGCGGATTGGCGGGATCGACTTCCACCTTCATGCGCAAGCGCCTGATATGCACGTCGACCAGACGTCCGTCCCCGAAGTAGTCGTAACCCCACACTTTGTCGAGCAACATCTCGCGGCTGAATACACCGCCTGGGTCGGCAGCAAGCTCACACAACAAGCGGAACTCGGTCTTGGTGAGAATCACTTCTTTTCCAGCGATCAAGACCTTCCCCTCTTCGGGAATCAACTCGAGATCACCGAACAACAGTCGGGAATGTCCATGCGCTGCTGGCTTGGCTCGACGAAGTAATGCCCTGATCCGGGCAGACAGTTCCTTGGGTGCAAATGGCTTGGTGAGGTAGTCATCGGCGCCTGCTTCGAGCCCAGCGACGACATCATGGGTATCGGAGCGCGCAGTGACCATGACCACGGGAACGTCGCTCGACTTGCGCAACGCACGGCACAACTCGAAGCCATCGATGCCCGGCAGCATGATGTCGATCAGTACGACGTCGGCCGGTTTGCGATGGAAAGCGGAGATCGCGTCCTCGCCACTCGCGGCTTCCTCTACCTCCCAGCCCTCCTCTTCGAGGGCCAACTTGACCGACTGCCGAATTCGCTCATCGTCCTCGACCGTGAGCACCCGAACCGTCATGGCTCAATCATTGCTGATCTGTGGTGGTGGATTGAACGATCAACTCACCAAGGCTCGCAAAGATCGCCGGACTGGCGGTCATGGTCTCTGCGGGGCGAATTGGCCCGCCGTGAAAATCGCCGGTCAGGCACCCTGCCTCTCGTGCAATCAAGTCGCCTGCGGCGATGTCCCAGTCATGCAAGTTCTCCTCGAAGTAGCCGTCCAAACGCCCGCATGCAACGAAACACATGTCCACGGCGGCCGCGCCGAACCTGCGGATGTCGCGAATGTGGGCGATCATGTTGGCTACCCGTTTTGCCTGAACCGGTCGCGACTCGGGGGAATAACTGAAACCAGTCGCAACGAGCGCGGTCTCCAGTCGCGCATCGAGGTTGCACGTGATTGGTGCGCCGTTGAGATGAGCGCCGCCGCCTCGTGTTGCGGTGAACATCTCACCTGCCGCAGCGATGTACACGGCTCCGGCAATGGCGACGCCGCTTTGCCGTGCTCCGATGGAAACGGCCCACAGCGGAATGTCGTAGAGGAAGTTGCTCGTTCCATCGATCGGGTCGATGAACCAGGTGATGTCGTTCGAACCGACGTGTGAAGCGCCTTCTTCGCCGACGATCGAGTCGAGTGGCCGCATCGATCGGAGCCCGTCGAAGATGAGTGCCTCGGAAGCCCGGTCGTACTCGGTGACCATGTCGGTGCGCGACGTCTTCGTCGAGACATCCTGTAGTCCACGCTTACGTCCAGCCAGGGCCATGTCACCCGCTTGTCGCGCGAGACGCTCGGCGACGTCCAGCAATTCCCGAGCCAACGGCGATGACTCTTTGGTCATTTAGCGGTCTGAGTCCTGAATTTCGCGCCACTCGCCGAGAGCGCGGAGCACCAGCACCGCCACGACTCCCATGCCAAAGGCGGTCAGCGTCGAGCCAAGGAACAGGCCGATCCCATTCGGAACCGTGCAGTCGCCGGAACACTGGATGTCGACCAATGCATAACCGATGAGTCCACCGGCAAGCCCCGCGATGAGCACGGCGACGAAGGCCACTGCGCGCGCAAGTGGTGAGGGGAGGGCGGACAGAGGACGCGACACGGGGTAGAGCGTAGTTTCGTCGCCTCGAGAGCGCTTAGGTTGGCTGCCTAGTGGACTCTTCAGGTAGCCGAGCGATTCTGCATGTCGACATGGACATGTTCTTCGTTGCCGTCGAGTTGTTGCAGCGACCCGATTTGAAGGGACGACCCGTGGTCGTGGGCGGCGATTCGGATCGCGGTGTGGTAGCAGCTGCCTCCTACGAGGCCCGTCGGTTCGGCGTGCACTCCGCGATGTCATCCCGTCGGGCCAAGCAGTTGTGTCCGCAGGCGGTGTTCTTGCCTGGGAACATGAGCCTGTATGCCGATTACTCCAGTCGAGTGTTCGCAATCTTCGAGGACTTCACGCCGCTCGTGGAGGGCCTGTCGCTAGACGAAGCATTTCTCGACGTCACTGGTGCGCGCCTCGTTCACGGCACTCCGATCGACATCGGGCGAAAGATCCGCCAACGGGTGCTCGATGACGTGGGATTGCGCTGCAGCGTGGGAGTGGCGACGAGCAAATTCGTCGCCAAGCTCGCCTCGGAGCGGGCCAAGCCGAGGGCGACATCGTCTGGCGTAGAGGAAGGCGTCGGCGTTTACGTGGTGGAGCAGGGAACCGAGGTCGAGTTCGTGCGGGCACTTCCCGTCGGCGCGTTGTGGGGGGTTGGTCCGGTGACGTTGGAGAAGCTCACCCGTCTCGGAATTCACCTCGTCGAAGATTTGGCGCGTGTCCCACTCGAAGCACTTTCCAGTGTCGTCGGGGAGTCGCACGCTCATCACCTGCATGACCTGTCACATGCGCGTGACGATCGCCCAGTGGTACCCGATGGCGCAGCCAAGTCAGTCGGTAACGAAGAGACGTTTCTCGTCGACATCGTGGACTACGCGGAGCTGCGCTCTCAGTTGGTGCGCCTCACGGATTCCGTGCTGTCGCGATGCCGTAAAGACGAACTGACCCCGCGCACGCTGACGCTGAAGATCAAGTATTCCGATTTCACGTTGATCACGCGGTCGAAAACGTTGGATCATGCAGTGACCACCGTGCCGGCTGCCATCAAAGTCTTGGAAGAGTTGCTGGCGAAGGTCGACATCACGCCTGGTGTTCGATTGCTCGGGGTGAGTGCGCGCAACTTCGATCTCGATCACGCCCAAATGTCCCTTTTCGACTCGACCGATTTCGACGCTGATGTGCCGAGTGCCCTGGAGGAGGCGTGGGCGCCAGCCACACGGGCGATCGACGAAATCCGTGAGCGGTTCGGGTCACGGGCCATTCGGCCAGCCAGTGCCCTCGGGGACGATCCCGAGCCAGGTGAATCTGCGTGGGGTCCGAATCAAACCGACCGCACGGATTGAGAAATGCCCGTCCCCGTGCGAAACTGAGGGTCGCATGCCACTTTCAGAAGACGAACAGCGGATCCTCCGACAGATTCAGGAGCAGCTCGAGACCGACGAGCGCTTTGCGTCTGCGGTCTCTTCGTCGGGCTTGTATCGGCAAGCTGCTCGCTCGTTGCGGTGGGCCGCGCTCGGCGTGGTTGCATCGCTCGCGTTCACGATTTACGCACTCCAGATTCACTTCCTCGTTGCGTTCCTCGGGTTTCTGGGGATGCTCGCCTGCGTGCTCGTGATCGAGCGGCAATTGCGGGCGATGAGCAAGGTCGGTCTGAAGGACGTCTCTGCAACGATTCGCGGTGCGCGCATGAACGCTCAGTCGATCCGCGACAGGTTCACGCGAGACGTCTAATCCCGTGAGTCCCCGTGACGGCGGTTACCTCGCCGTCGACATTGGCGGCACGAAACTTGCGGCGGGAATCGTCTCTGCTGACGGCGAATTGCTGTCGAGTGCAACGACGCCAACACCACAAGTTGGCGTCTGGGAATCGTTGGTCACGCTGATCGATCACCAATTACGTGATGCGCCAATCGGTGTGACGTCGTGTGGCGTCGGTTGTGGCGGCCCCATGGGACCGGGTGGGGAGTTGGTATCCACCCTGCACATTCCCGAGTGGCGCGACTTTCCTCTCCGCAGTTCACTCGCCACACATCTCGACTTGCCCATCCATATCGCCAACGATGCGCAAGCCATCGTCCTCGGCGAGAGTTGGGTAGGCGCTCTGCGCGGGGAGTCGAATGCGATTGGGATGGTGGTGTCGACGGGCGTCGGAGGCGGCATCATCAGCGACTCGCGACTGGTGCAGGGTCGTCTCGGTAACGCAGGCCACATCGGGCACATGATCGTGGAGCCCGATGGGCGCTGGTGCGCATGCGGCGCGCGGGGCTGTCTCGAAGCCCATGCGTCTGGAACTGCCATTCGTGAGATGACCGGCCGACCCGCGGCGGAAGCATCGATCGAGATTCGGCGGCAAACGGGAAGGTATGTGGGGCGTGCGCTCGCGAGCGTGGGTGCACTGTTCGATCTGCGTCGCGCAGTGATCGGCGGTTCGGTGGCACTCGGTTTCGGCGCACCATTTTTCGAGGGTGTCGACGAGGAACTGCAGATTCGTTGCGGCCTCGAGTTCCTCCAGGGCTTCGTTGTCACTCCAGTCGGCCTTGGCTCCGCTTCGCCACTGATCGGCGCGGCAGCCGTGGCGCGAGTGGCGACTAGCGTCTAGCCCGTGAACCCGTCCTACAGCGCCGAAGCAGAGACGTATCGCCAAGAAGTGCGAGCATTCCTCGCCGCCAACCTGCCTCACGGCTGGAAGGGAATCGGATCACTCGAAGGTGAGGACTACGAGCAGTTCGTCAAGTCGTGGCGCGCGACGATCGCCGAGGCGGGGTTCCTTGCACCTGGCTGGCCCAAGGAATATGGCGGCGGCGGGCTGTCGGCGCTGGAGCAGGTGATCGTGGCCGAAGAGTTCACCCGAGCGGGTGCGCCAACGGGAACTCAGAACGACGTGTTCGGCATTCAGATGCTTGGCAACACCTTGTTGCTGTTCGGCTCGGAAGAACAGAAGCGCCACTACTTGCCGCGGATCATCTCTGGTGACGACATTTGGTGTCAGGGCTACAGCGAACCGAATGCCGGTAGCGACTTGAGCAACGTAGGTCTCAAGGCGGTGCTCGATGGCGACGAATGGGTGCTCAATGGTCAGAAAATCTGGACGTCGTCCGGTCATCTCGCCGACCACATCTTCACGTTGGCGCGAACCGATGCGGACGCTCCGAAGCACAAGGGCATTTCATTCCTGCTCGTGGACATGCGTCAGCCGGGCATCGAAGTGCGTCCGATCAAGATGATCTCCGGCGAAAAGGAATTCAACGAGGTCTTCTATACCGATGTCCGCGTGCCCAAAGAGAACGTCGTCGGTGGCGTGAACAACGGCTGGGCCGTGGCGATGGGCCTCTTGGGATATGAGCGCGGCGAGGCTGCAGCCACCGCGCCAATTCGATTCGCCGCCGAGCTCGACAGGTTGCTCACCTTGGCCAAGGAACGAGGAGTGACGAGCGATGCGCGTATGCGCCAGCGACTGGCGAACGCGCACATCAAGGTGCAGGTGATGCGGTACCTCGGAATGCGCACCCTGACACGCTTCCTCGGCGGTCATCACCCTGGCCCAGAGAGCGCCATTTTCAAGGTGTATTGGAGCGAATACCACCGCAAGATCACGGAGTTGGCAGTGGAGATCCTCGGTATGGACGCTCTGGTGCCCGATGGTCGACGGTCGACTAGTGCATTCCAAACCGACGACGTGGGTGCGCCGAATTCGTCCAACAGTTGGGTGATGACCTTCCTCCATGCGCGTGCGGGAACGATCTATGCGGGATCGTCGGAGATTCAGCGCAACATTCTCGGCGAAATGGTGCTGGGCCTGCCCAAGGAGCCGAAGCCAGCGTGAGCCTGCGGATGTTCGGCTCGTTGCTTGGCGCGCTCGCGTCGCGGCCACATCTATGGACTACGGCCATCCGCCAGACCTTCACACTTGCTCCGCGGGGATGGTGGCGAACGGTGCCATTCCTGCCGATTCCTGCACGTGAGTACGTGTCGTTTCGCGCCCACACCCAGTACGGCACGGGTCGGCATGAACCAGACGTCTTTGACGTCATCGACTACCTCGAGTGGTGCCGGGACTGGCACAGTACGAACGCCCATAGGCGGGGCTGACCATGCGTAGCGCGCTCGTTCTCAATGCAACGTACGAGCCGCTGAGCGTGGTGTCTGCACGGCGAGCCGTATGTCTGGTGTTGTCGGACAAAGCCGACATCGTCGAAGACGATGGCACGAGGGTGAACGCTGCGTCGATTTCTCTTCCTGCTCCGCTCGTGATTCGTCTCCGATACGTCGTGAAGGTGCCCTTCCATCGCCGCACCGCTTTGTCGAGGCGCGCGATCTTCGCGCGCGACGGTCATCGCTGTCAGTACTGCGGTGGAAACGCCGATTCGATCGATCACGTGATGCCGCGTTCGCGGGGCGGACTGCACATCTGGGAGAACGTCACCGCGGCATGCCGGCCCTGCAATTTGCGCAAGAGTGACCGAACCCCGGAAGAGGCGGGTATGCGCCTCGCCACACGGCCGTATGCGCCACGCGAAACGGCCTGGATCACGTTGTCCGTGGGGCGTGTGCCGGAGGCGTGGAAGCAGTATCTCGCCGAAGCATCCTGATTGACCTTGTGACGATCGAAGTTCATCGGTGCATTGCCGAAGCGGGGGAGTTCCACCACCGGGATCTCGGGCCCAATGAGGCGTGGTTCGTCGAGACGATTCGAGAGGCAGTGGTGCTGGGGTCGCGACAAGACGCAGGTCTCGTCGATCGCGCAAAGTGTGAGGCACAGAATGTCGAGGTGACGACCCGTCGGAGTGGTGGGGGCATCGTCCATCTCGTCCCGGGACATCACGTGTGGGTGGACGTCACGATTTCCACCGATCATCCGCAGTGGACGGACGACGTGATCGAGTCGGCGGTGTGGCTAGGTCGGCTGTGGGTGCAAGCACTCGCTCAACTAGGAGTCGATTCATCCGTATACGGGGATCGTCTCTCCGGTGACGAACTCGGACAGTTGATCTGTTTCGCATCGGTCGGACCAGGCGAGGTGATCGATCAGTCCGGGGCCAAACTCGTCGGGATCTCGCAACGACGGACGCGCTCGCTGGCCCGCTTTCAATGCACGGTGCTCACTGCCTGGGATCCTCGGCGAGTGCTCGATTTGTTGATGCCTCAGATTGACGTGTCGTCTGCTGCACTCGACGACCTACGACGACGAGTGGCCATCGTCGAGCGACAACGCGCCGACATCGAGTCGGCTTTCGAACACGCACTGCTCGCCAACTAGACGCGCCCGCACTCGCCATTCATGTGGCACCGCCTTCGTTTGGGCACCCCGAAAACTCACCGGTGGCCGTCCGCCGTCAAAAAAGTGGGGAAAAGTGGGGAAATATCCTTGCTAGTGGGGGAAAGTGGGGATACAGTCTCGTCCAGCGGGTGGAGCCCTCGGCCTCACCTGCTGGCAGCAAGCGGGAGGAGACCAAGCCCCACTGGGGTTTGGAGATGGAGGGGCAGTGTTTGTAGGAGTGCACGAGCGGCAGCTCGACCCAAAGGGTCGAATGGCGTTGCCGGCGTCCTTCCGTCCCCGTCTGGAGCCGCGTTGCTATCTCTCGATCGGCCGGGACAAGTGCGTCGATGTGCTCACCGCCGAAGCCTTCGAGGACGTGGCTCGAGATGCGGTCGACAAGGTGCGTCGCGGAGAGATGGACCGCAATCAGCAACGAGCGCTCGCCAGCAACACCTTCGAAGTGGTCGTCGATGCGCAAGGCCGCATCAACATCGATGAGAAGCTCCGCGAGTACGCCGGCCTCACGCTCAATTCGAAGGTCGTGGTGAGCGGCTCCTTCGATCGCGTCGAGATCTGGGACCCGAGCCGACACGAACGAATCAACGAACAAGGTCTGGCTGACATCGCCGGACCTGCGATCTAGGGAGAGGGGGCGAGCACGACGTGATCCGGCGCAGGGCCACCTGAGTGGTCCGCTCCGTGACGATGCAGTTTCCCGATCGACAAGATGGACAGCCCCAACTCCGCCCGCTCCCATCTCGTTGATCCGGGGAGACATCCCGGCAACACAGTCGGTCGGGGAACTGCAGCGTTACGGAAAGCGTCGAAGTGCGACTTCTCATGAGCACGCTCCGCGAATCCTTCGGACACGACCCCGTGATGATCGACGAAATCGTCGA
>CAZWKD010000001.1:33905-86510 GCA_964633985.1 uncultured Acidimicrobium sp.
ATCGAGTGGATCTCGGGCGCTCTCTTCGACTTGGGGATCTCGTCGCCGCAAGTGGACTTGGCCGAGCGGGGCTTCTCCTACCGCTCGGCCGGTCCACTTGACATGCGCATGGACACGACACAGAGGTTGAGTGCAGAAGACATCGTCAACGGTTACGACGTCGAGCGACTCGCTGACACGATTCGTCGCAATTCGGACGAGCGTTTTGCGCGCCGCATCGCCCAAGCGATCGTGGCGGCACGACCCATTCGCGATACCGAGCACCTCGCTCGCGTGGTGGCCGAGGCAATTCCCGCCCCGGCTCGACGCACGGGTGGCAATCCGGCGAAGCGCACATTCCAAGCGATCAGGATCGAGGTCAACAACGAGCTGTCGATGTTGCCGGGCGCGCTCGAAGATGCGATCAACGCGACTGCAGTCGGCGGACGTGTCGCGGTGTTGTCGTACCACTCGGGTGAGGATCGAATCGTCAAGTCGGTTTTTGCCGCGGCCGAATCTCGTCGTCACAGCGACCAGGCATCCCCGTACTTGCATCCCTCGTCCGAGCGGACGTTCGCCCGTCGTGTGCGCGCAGCCAAGCGACCGTCGAACGACGAAGTGAGTCGTAATCCGCGAGCTGCTTCGGCTCGATTGCGAGTGCTCGAGAAGGTGGGGGTGTGACGTGGCTCTCGTGATGCCGGTCCAGACACCCACTCGCCAAGCGACTCGCCCTTCTGTCGCATCTCCGACCGCGAGCCACGAGCGTCATCTCTCGATCGTCCCGGGAATCGCCAGTCGATCGGTATCGCGTTTCGCCTTCGCCCTCGTCGGCATGTTCGTTCTGATCAGTGTGATCATCGGATTTCAGGCGTTCATTGCCCAACAGCAATTGACGCTCGACCATGTCTCCAGTGAGTTGCGCCTGGCCAAGCGTTACCACGACGAATTGCGTCAGGTTCGTGCGGAACTGCTCGCCCCCGACTACCTGCGTGAGCAAGCGATGTTGCAGGGGATGACTCAGGGGCTCGGCTCTCGTTTCGTGGAAGTCCCCGAAGACGTGGTGGCGCAAGTGGTGATTTCGACGGGGAAGATGGATCCTGCAATTGCCGATCCGTCGCCTCAGCTGAGTCCGCTTGCACCACTCGCCCCGACTCTCGGAGGCAACGGTTGAGTTCGGTGGCGCGTCGACCGCTGGCGGGGGAGCGAATTCGTCGTGCAGCGCGTAACGAGGTTCGTTCGACTCCGAACTCGGGTCGGGCATCGCGCAAGGAAATCGCTGATCGGGCGAAGGATGCCGCTGCGAAATTGACGACGGACCTCAAGGGCGGACAGATCCGTTATCGCCTCGTGGCGACCTACATCATCATTTCGGTCGTCCTGCTCGGACTGTTGCTGCGAGTGGGTTACCTCCAGACCGTCGGTGCGGCAGGTTTCCGCGAGGCGAGCCTGGACCAGCGTGTGCGTGTCAACACCGTGAATGCCGAGCGTGGCTCGATTCTCGACCGCAACGGCTTCGAGTTGGCCATTCCCGTTCCGACCAAGACGGTCTTCGCCGATCCGCGTGAAGTAGTGGATCCACTGGGGACTGCCCGCGCGATCGCCGTCATCTTGCAGCTGACCCCTGAAGCAGAAGCGGAACTTGCACTGCGTCTGCAGGATCCGGCGTCGAGTTTCACCTTCATCGCCCGTCAAGCGAGTCGTGAAATCTCCGAGATGATCTTGGCACTCGACCTTCCCGGGATCGCGGCGTACACCGAAGAGAGTCGATCGATCACCAGTGACAACCTGCGTGCCCTCGTCGGTCGCACGGATCCGGATGGCGTGGGGATCGCCGGACTCGAGAAGCAATTCGACGAACTGTTGCAGGGTGTCGACGGCAAGAGCGTGCGCGAGGTGAATGCAAAGGGGCAATCGATCGCCACCGCATCCGATCGCAGCGAGGCTGCCATTCCTGGAGCCGATTTGATCACCACGATCGACCGCAACATCCAGTTCCAGGTCGACGGCATCCTCACTCAGCAAGTCGCGCGGGTCAATGCGTTGAGTGGTACGGCAATCGTCATGGACTCGAAGACGGGGGAGATCTACGCGATGTCCACCATCCGTCGTAATGAGGACGGCACCTACTCCGCCGACTCGGGAAACTTCGCAGCAGTGGAGGCCTACGAGCCGGGATCGGTGGCCAAGGTGTTCAGCGTTTCGGCGGCGCTCAACGAGAAGCGAGTCGAACCGAATTCCATGTTCTCGGTGCCCGGGGCAATGACGTTCAACCAAGGAACGAAGTGGGAGTCCACCATCAAGGATGCGTACCCGCACGGACTCGAAGACATGACGGTACGCAAGATTCTCGTCGACTCGTCGAACATCGGCACGATTCAGATCGCTCAGACGATGACGCCTGAACAGCGTTATGAGTACTTGCGCATGTTCGGATTCGGCAAGCGCACTGCAGTTGCATTTCCGGGTGAGTCGCGAGGCATCCTTGCCACTCCCGACAAGTTGCGCGGTACGGAGAAGTTCACCAGCTCCTATGGATATGGGTACGCATCCACGGCGCTGCAGTTGATCGCAGGCGTCAACGTGGTGGCCAACGGTGGCACGTATGTGGCGCCGCGTTTGGTCGCCGGGCACATCGATGTCAACGGCATCAACGTTCCCGCCGATCCTTCCGATACGCACGAGGTGATCAGTGGGGAGACGGCGGCCACGATGCGTTCGATGATGAGTGACGTGGTGTGTTTCGGCACGGCCAAGTTGGCCAAGGTGCCGGGGATGACAGTCGCTGGAAAGACCGGTACTGGCTACAAGCGACAGGACAACGGCACCTATGTCAAGGACGACGGGAGTCGCGCGTACTTCGCTTCATTCGTCGGATTTTTGCCGGCACAAGATCCGCGCTTCACCGTCCTCGTGTCGGTCGACGAGCCGAATCCATCCTCGCGCGATCGCTTCGGTGGAACAGCGGCCGCACCGGTGTTTTCGAACATCGCACAAGTGTTGATCAGCGAACTCGACATTCGTCCCGTCAGCGGAGACACGGGTTGTCCTGCCCAGCGTCCCGCAGAGCTGGGGCCAGAACACTGATGTCCGCGTCAGTCTCGAAGCTTGTTGCTGAGGTTGCGGCTCGCAGCGGCGAGCAATTTGTCGTCCACGGCGATGCGAATGTCGTGTTGACCGACGTGACGCATGACTCGCGCCAAGTACGCCCATCGACGATGTTCTGCTGCGTGGTCGGCGATCGTTTCGATGGTCATGACTTTGCTGCTGAGGCCGTGCGTCAGGGTGCGACGGCATTGCTCGTCGAACGAGTCCTGCCGCTCGAGGTCACACAAATCGTCGCCACGAGTGTGCGCCGGGCGATGGGAAGCTTTGCGGCGGCGGTTCATGGCTGGCCGACGGACGATCTCACGATGGTCGGGATCACGGGAACCAATGGCAAGACGACGACTGCGCACCTCGTTGCAGCACTACTTCGTGGTGACGGCGTTGCGACCGAGGTGCTTGGCACGATTCAAGGACCGCGGACCACACCGGAGTCCACCGATCTGCAGCGTCAACTTGCAGAATTCCGTTCGGCTGGTCGCCGTGCAGTCGTGATGGAAGTGACGTCACATGCGCTGGCTCTCGACAGGGTGGTCGGCGCCAAGTTCGATGTCTCGGTATTCACCAACTTGTCGCGTGATCATCTCGATTTTCATGGCACCGAAGAGAAGTACTTCGCCGCAAAGGCCAAGTTGTTCGCCCCGACGCTCTCCAAGCGAGCGGTGATCAATCGTGACGACGTCCATGGCCGCTTGCTGATCGATTCTGCGGCGATCGAGTGCACCTCGTTTGGTGCGTCCGACGCGAACGACGTGGTGGTGACCCCCCGCCATCACGAGTTCACGTGGCGAGGGAAGCGCATGAGCGTTCCCCTTGGCGGACGCTTCAACTTGATGAACTCGATCGCCGCCGCGACTACTGCAGCGACGCTGGGAGTCGAAGTCGAGTCAGTGGCGCGGTCACTGTCTGCAATCGCTCCAGTGCCAGGGCGTTACCAAGTAGTCGACCCCACACGTGAACCAATCGTCGTCGTGGACTATGCCCACGACGCCCACTCGCTCGAATCGGTCATCGCGACGACGCGAGAGATGATCGCGCCGTCGTCTCGCGTGATTCTCGTCTTCGGCTGTGGTGGAGATCGCGACAAAGGAAAGCGCCCTGAAATGGGTCGAGTTGCGAGCGAACGAGCAGATATGGTGTTCGTGACGAGTGACAACCCGCGCTCTGAATCACCGGCCGCGATTGCCGACGAAGTCATGAGCGGAGTCAACTCTGAGTTCAGATCTCGCGTGACAGTCGAGCTCGACCGCCGAGCGGCCATTCGCGCGGCCATCGCCACGGCCAGGAGCGGCGATGTGGTGATTGTCGCAGGAAAGGGTCACGAGAACACCCAGACAATCGGTGCGACAGTCGTGCCGTTCGATGACGTCGAAGTGTCCCGAGAACTACTGGAGGTCGACGCGTGATCGCGGTGTTGATCGCTGGGGCCGTGGGCATGATCGCCTCCCTGGCAGGAACGCGGGGGCTGATGGAGTTCTTCAAGCGCTTGGGGAAGGGTCAGCCGATCCTCGGTGCGGAGGATCACGGACCGGTGCACCACATGGCCAAGCAGGGGACTCCGACGATGGGTGGCATCGCGATCCTCTCCGCAGGTTTCCTCGGATGGCTGGTCGCTCACTCTCGAGAGGGTCTGCCGTTTTCCGATCAGGCGATCGTGATCTGGGTGACGATCTTCGTTCTGGCAACCATCGGCTTTCTCGATGACTATCTCAAGGTCCGCCGCCAACACAATCGCGGGATCTTCTGGAAGAAGAAAGGTTGGATCACCTTCGGCATCACCGTCGCATTGCTCACTCTGCTCGTCACCACGACCGGTGTCGTAGAGACGATTTCATTCACTCGAGCGACGAGCCCCGGCTGGGAGATTCCTTCGTGGGCGTTCGTGTTGTGGACATCGCTCATGGTCTGGAGCACCACCAATGCGGTGAACGTCACCGATGGGCTCGACGGTCTCGCAGCAGGATCGGCCCTGTTCGGATTCCTTGCCTTCACGATCATCGCCTACTGGGCGTTCCGTAATCCGCGGATCTACGACATCGTCAACCCGCTCGACCTTGCGGTGCTCTCCGCTGCGATGGCGGGAGCGTGTGGCGGCTTCCTATGGTGGAATGCCGCACCGGCGAAGATCATCATGGGCGACGTAGGGGCACTCGGCATCGGTGCTGCCTTGGGCATGTTGGCAGTGACGACGAATACGCACTTGATGTTGATCATCATCTGTGGCATCAACGTGTTCGAGGCAGGCTCGGTCGCCGTACAGATGGGGGTATTCAAAGCTTCTGGTCGCAAGCGACGCCTGCTCAAGATGTCGCCCATCCATCACCACTTCGAACTCAGTGGTTGGCCAGAGACGACCGTGATCATTCGGTTCTGGATCATCTCTGGAATCTGCGTCGCCACTGCCGTAGCGATCTTCATCGCCGACTTCACACAACAGGTGCGTCTGCGGTGACCGCTCTCGTCTTCGGTCTCGGAATCGCGGGCAAGGCCGTGACACGGGCACTGGTACAACGAGGACAGAAGCCGAGACTCGCCGACGATCGAGTGACGAGTGAGCAGCGCGACTTCGCCGAGCGTCTCTCGTTGCGGATCGAGTCATTGGGCGATGGAGATCGTGGGTCCGTGCAACGGATAACCGCGGTGCTCGATGATGTCGAGATGCTGCTTCCTGCTCCTGGCGTTCCTGAATCGCATGAGGTCATCGTCGAAGCGCGACGTCGGGGGATCGAGGTGCTCTCGGAGATCGAACTTGCGTATCGCTGGGAACAAAGTCGACCGAACGGTGCGCGCCCCATGGTCGGTATCACCGGCACCGACGGCAAGACCACGACGACTTTGATGGCCAATGCGATTCTCAACCGCGCGGGCCGGCGGAGCGTTGCAGTGGGTAACACCGAAACACCGTTGATTTCGGCGTTGGATGGCGACTTCGATTGTTTTGCCGTGGAGTGTTCGAGTTTTCGGTTGGCATTCACGGACACTTTTCGTTGCGTGGGGTCGGCTTGGCTCAATCTCGCCCCGGACCACCTCGATTGGCACGACGACATCGAGTCGTACCGGAGGTCGAAGTCGAAGCTGTGGTCGCATCTTCGGGCGGGTGACGTGGCCGTAGCGCCTGTCGGCGATGGATCAATTGTCGCTGCAGCCATGGCCAGCGCAGGCCGAACGGTTTCGTTCGGCCTCGATAGGGGTGATTACCACGCTCAGGATGACTTGTTGCAGTCCCCCCACGGTCCGATCATCCAACGCAAGTCGATGTCGCGTGGACTTCCGCACGATGTCACCAATGCGCTCGCCGCTACTGCCGTGTGCGTGGAGAGCGGTTTGGCCAAGGTCGTCGATGCCGGTGCGGCGCTACATGATTTCGAACACGCTCATCATCGAATTCAGTTCGTCCTGGAACGGGACGGCATCAGGTGGTTCGACGACTCGAAGGCCACCTCGCCCCATGCGGCAGGTGTCGCCATCCGTTCGTTCGACAGCGTCGTGTTGATCGCTGGTGGCAGGAACAAGGATCTCGACTTGTCGGCGATGGCCAATGACGTATCGCGAATTCGATCGGTCGTCGTCATGGGCGATTCCGCCGAGGAGTTGGCGAGCGTGTTCGACGGCAAGACGCCGGTTCGTCGAGCCACTTCGATGGCTGAGGCAGTGGAACATGCTGCATCGTTGGCAAAGCCGGGCGATGTCGTGCTGCTCTCCCCGGGCTGCACCAGTTACGACTGGTATTCGAACTACGGCGAACGCGGAAATGACTTTCAAAGCAACGTGAAGAAATTGGTGGGGAACAGGCGGCCGCTCTCGTGGCTCGTCCGGAAAGGCAGGAAGTAATGGCATCGACAATGGCTTCGAATGGATCGACGCTCACCCCGGCACAACGCCGACGTGCGGTGCTCGATCGCAAGGGGTTGAGTGAGAAGCGCCGACTCGCAACGACCGCTCCGAGCAAGACGTTCTATGTCCTGATGGCAGTGACATCGATGCTCATCGTCTTTGGCCTGATGATGGTGCTCTCGTCGTCTTCGATCGTGGCCATCAACAATGGCGGTTCACCGTGGAACATGTTCGGAAAACAATTCATGTGGGCAAACTTCGGGCTGCTCGTGCTGCTCGCCGCCTACCGCATGCCCTATCACCAGTGGCACAAGCACGCCAAGTACGTGCTCTGGTTCGCTTACGCGTTGATGGCTCTACCGTTCACGCCAATCGGTATCACGATCAACGGTGCCCGCGCCTGGGCAGAGATCGGACCGATCCGCTTTCAGCCTTCGGAGTTCTTGAAGATCGCCGTCATCATTTTCTCCGCGTCGCTTCTCGGGCGGCGACGAGGTGAGGTTGCCGACCATCGTCGAACCTTCAAGCCGATCTTCCTCGTCTGGCTACCTGCTGCAGCAGCGTGTATGGCCCAGAAGGACTTTGGTGCGGCCGTGGTGATCACCGTGATCATCGTGGCAGTCATGTTCATTGCAGGTATTCCGTTGCGCCTGATCGGAAGCATGGCAGGCATCGGTTTGGCAGGCGCCGTGTTCGCCATTTCCACGAGCACGCGTATGCAAGAGCGCATCATGTCGTTCCTCGACCTGGAAGGAACGAGGGAAAAGGCCGGCTATCAGGTGTGGCAAGCCGTGCTGAGTATCGCCAATGGTGGCGTCGCGGGCGTCGGGGCTGGTGAGGGAACGGGCAAGTGGGGTTATGTGCCCCTAGCGCATTCGGACTTCATCTTCGCAATCATCGCCGAGGAGTTTGGGCTGATCGGCAGTCTCGGTGTGATCGGCGGATTCATGTTGCTCGCGCACTACGGAATCAGAACGGCACTCGGTGCTCGTGATCCGTTCGGCGCAGTACTCGCCGGTGGCATCACGACTTGGTTGTGTGCTCAGGCGGTGATCAACATTGGTGGAGTGGTGGGCGCACTGCCAGTCACCGGATTGACCCTCCCACTCATTTCCTACGGCGGTTCGTCGTTGCTCTTCACGATGGGCGCAGTCGGACTGCTGCTCAACGTTGCACGAAATATGAAGTAAGCGCCTCCCATGCGTGCCGTACTATTGCGGCACGATGTGGAGCGGTGAATCGAGCAGTTCCCGGCCCCAGACCTACGCCGTGATCACGGGCGGGGGTACAGCCGGGCACGTCTATCCCGCTTTGGCGATCGCCGAATTACTGGTCGAGGCTGGTCACGAACAGGGAACACTGTTGTATGTCGGCTCGCGGCGCGGCCCCGAGACCCACTTGGTCCCGGCAGCCGGCTTGCGCGGGTGCTGGTACGACGTGCGGGGCGTACGGCGTTCATTGTCGCCGTTCGCATTGTTGCGTTCGTTGCAGGCAGTGGTGCTCACACTCGCGGCCACTCTTGCGTGTTGGCGCCTCCTGCGACGTGAGCGACCGCGGGTAGTCGTCTCGGTGGGTGGCTACGCGAGCATGCCGGCGACCGTGGCGGCCTTGTTGACGAGGACACCAGTGGTGACGTGCTCCTACGACCTTCGTCCGGGGTGGGCGACCAAGTTGCAAGCGCGGTGGGCAAGGTGCGCCGCAGTTGCGTATCTCCCATCCGAGTTGCCCCGTGCAGTGCGCACGGGTGCACCGGTGCGCGCGGCGATTCGCCAGATCGCAGAGCATGCGGACAGGTCGAGTTTGAAGTCGGAGCTTGGCTTCGCTGACTCGAAGCCACTCGTGGTGGTGATGGGAGGATCGCTCGGTAGTGCCGTGCTCAACCAGGTCGCCGAGTCATTGCGCGCCCAAGTGGGTGATTCGGTGTCGATTCTCCATCTCTGTGGTGACCGCTACTTCGATGAAGCGGGTGACAACGTTTCGCGGACGGATGATGGCGCCGTTCGCTATCGGCGTGAGGCAAGCGCAGCGGACATGGCCCTCGTGTATGGCGCTACCGATCTGGTGGTGATGCGTGCAGGTGCGAGTTCCGTCGCAGAGGTGGCAGTTGCGGGTGTGGCGAGTGTCATGGTGCCATGGAAGGACGCTGCAGAAGATCATCAAACTTTGAACGCGAAGTTGCTCGCTGACCATGGTGCTGCCGTGATGATCGAAGAGGATGAGCGAACCGTCGAGCGGGTGACTGTCGAAGTACAGCGGCTCATTGCTGACCCTGAAACACTCGGAGGAATTGCCCGAATCGCCCACGATCTTGGGGCAGTTCATCGCCGCCCACGATTGGCTGAAGTGATCGAGGAGGCATCGGCGTGATGGCGAGTTCCTTCCATGTCGTCGGGGCGGGAGGTCCGGGCATGAGTGCGCTCGCTCGCCTGTTGCACGGCATGGGTCATCGTGTCTCGGGTTGCGACCTGCGGGAGAGTGACGCCACCTCGCGTTTGCAGCAGGACGGGATCTCCGTAATGGTGGGGAATGATGACGTGCACGTACTCGACGCCGATTACGTCACTCATTCGTCGGCAATTTCCAGTGAGCACCATGAACTACGAGCGGCGCGCTCGCGCGGAGTGCAGGTGCTTTCGCGGGCTGACGCCTTGGTCATGGCGTGTCGCGAACGTCCGACGATCGGAGTTGCGGGCACTCACGGCAAGACGACGACGACCGCGATGCTGGCTTCGATCCTGATTGCGTGTGGCAAAGATCCGTCCTATTTGATCGGTGGGGAGACGTCGCTGCCGGGAACCAACGCCCGATGGGGTGAAGGTGACGTGTTGGTGGTGGAGGCCGACGAGAGCGACTCGACACACCTCGCGCTACCGCTTCGAGCTGCCGCAGTCACGAACGTCGACGTCGATCATCTGGACAACTTCGGCTCATTCACCGAGATCCTCGACAGTTTCGAGCAGTTCGTGGCACGAGTCGACGGCCCCGTCGTCGTCGGCTTCGACGATCCACGGGCGAGGACGCTCGCGGCTGCACCGAACGTCACGAGCTTCGGCATCGATGGCGGCGAGCACCGCGCGGTCGAGGTCGAACTGCGTCCAGGGCACGTCGAATTCCTCGTCGTGCATGGTTCTGCCCGACATCGGGTGTCGGTTGCGCAGAGAGGCATGCACAACGTACGCAATGCGCTCGGGGCGATCGCCATTGCTCATCGATGGGGAGTTGACCTCGCCGATGCCTGCGACGCAATTCGGGATTTTCGTGGCGTAACTCGTCGCTTCGATGTTCGAGGGTCGGTCAACGGCACCACGTTCGTCGATGACTATGCCCACTTGCCAGCAGAGATCTCGGCAACGCTTGCTGCTGCACGTGCCGAACGTGGCAAAGGACGGGTCGTGGCCGTGTTCCAACCCAATCGCTTCAATCGAATGGACAAGATGAGTGATGACTACCGTGATGCGTTCGTGGAAGCCGACATCTCGCTGATCACGGAGATCTACGCATCCGGAACCAAGCCGATCGAAGGCGTATCGGGTTTGCAAGTGGTCGAGGCCATTCGCAAGGCACATCCCGGCGTGGACGTGAGATGGTGTCCTTCGCGGGAGGACTTGATCGATGAGGTGGCCGGTCTGGTTCGTGCGGGTGATGTCTGTGTTTCGATGGGTTGCGGCGACATTGAGCGCCTACCCGAGGAAGTAATGGGGCGGCTCGGCTCGGCATGAACGCGCATCTCGATGAACTGGCTCTCGCAGCCCAATTGCTCGGGCCACGCGTGCGTCTCGATGTGCCGATCGCCAATCTGACGACATATCGAGTCGGCGGAAACGCTGCATTGCAGTTCCACGTGGAGTCGCTCGCCGACTTGTGGCACGTGTCGATGGTGCTCACCCAATGCGAGATTCCCGTCACGGTGATCGGGCGCGGCAGCAACGTGCTCGTCAGCGACCGCGGTTTCTCCGGATTGGTGTTGACATTGGGTGACTTTGCCAACGAGGTGTCGATGCCCACGAGGAAGGGCGAGCCTGACGAATCCGCTCTGGTGCGCTTCGGCGGAGGTGTGGCACTTCCGGTAGCCAGTCGTCAAAGCGTCGCGCACGGGCTGACTGGATTCGAGTGGGCAGTGGGAGTTCCGGGGTCGATAGGTGGGGCGGTCCGCATGAATGCCGGCGGTCATGGTTCGGACATGGCGAGCAATTTGTCTGCAGTTCGCCTCTTTCACTTGCGTAAGGGGATCGACTGTCAGGTGCAGGCGCTCGACCTTGGTTTGCGCTTTCGTGGTTCAGCACTCACCGACGATCACATCGTGCTGTCAGCGGAGTTGCGATTGGCGTGGGCTCGCTCGACAGAGGAAGGTGAGGCGCGAATTGCAGAGATCGTGCGATGGCGACGCGAGAATCAGCCCGGCGGCCAGAACGCCGGCTCAGTCTTCGTCAATCCCGAACCCGGCAAAGTGAGTGCAGGAGCCTTGATCGATCAGCTCGGGTTGCGCGGACTTCGCGTGGGCACCGCGTGTATCTCCGAGAAGCACGCCAACTTCATTCAGGCCGACGAAGACGGCAAGGCGTTGGATGTGGTGCGATTGATGGCCGAGGTCAAGAAGCGGGTACGCGAGGATCACGGCTACGAGTTGCGCAGTGAGATCCGGTTGCTCGGCTTCGGTCTCACGGGAGACGAGCAACTCGATGCGTTGTTGACGAGCGAAGCCGATACGAACGTGGCAACGATTCGACTCGAGCAAGCAATCGATCGAGAGTCGGCAGGCACCAAGGACTCATCGATTCCTGTCGAGGCACTGGAGAGCCGTCTGTCGGGCGCACTGGCGCAGACCGGCGTAGATCCGTTGGCACTCGCGGAATTGCAGGAGGTCTTCCTCGGCGATCAGACCGGCGAGGTGTCAATCGCCACCCCTGATCGGTCGGCGGCAGGAGACGAGCCAAGGCAAGCAACATCCATCTCGGATGAGTCGGCCGAAACATCTGCTGGAGCAACGTCAACTGAAGAAACGTCTACTGAAGATCCGCGTGGCGCTGCCGCCAGTGGGCGCATCGTGATCGTGGACGACGATCTTCGGCAGTCCACCGAGACCGACTTTCCGCAAGACCTGCAATCACAATCCGTCAACGTTGCGCCGACGTCCCAGCGAGTCATCATCACCGACGACTCACTCGATGACGACGGCGAACTGGTGTCGACACTCGTCGACCGCAGGAAGCAGAGCCCGTGGCGCGTGCTGCTGGGCCGACTCGTCAAACGTCCGACTATCCGTAATCGACGCAAGACGATCCTTTATACGGTCCTCGGTGTGACGGGGAGTCTCGTCTTCGTGTTGATCGTGCTCGCATCACCACTCGTTGCCGTGAGTCGAGTCGAGATCGAGGGTGTGACGTATGCGGATCAGGCGTTGATCGATTCGGTTGCCGAGTCGATGAAGGGAACCTCGGTCTTGACAGTCGATACAGATGCGGCGAAGCGACGTCTGGAATCAGACCCGTGGATCGGAGCGGTGCGTATTCGCACCTATCTCCCGAATCGAGTGGTGATTGAAGTGCGTGAACGGCAGCCTGCCGCTTGGTTCGTGGGCGTGGACAATCGTGGTCGGGTGATCGATGTGGAAGGCCGCGTATTGGCCGTCGTCGACGGTCGACCGACTGAGTATCTGTGGGTGGAGGGAACGGGCCCCAATTTGGTGGCAGGGTCGATCGCCGATCCGTCCTACCGGGCGGCGGCGCAGTTGGCCCTCTCGCTGCCCGCCGAGCTGGCGCCGATCGTGGAGAAGCTGGGGGTGTCTGGCTCGGGAGAAGTCACCATGACCCTGACCACGGGGACGCTCGTCAACTTTGGCCAACCCGTGGACATGCGCAACAAGTTGGTCAATGTGGTCGTGCTGATCCGCCGTCAGGACCCCAACAAGATCCTGTCCATTGATGTCTCGGCGGGTACCCCGGTGGTGGAGTCGATGTAACGGGTCAATCCCGTGATGTACGGTATTTCTGACCGAATGTGCAAGGCTTAACGCTCGATAAGACAGCCAATTGGGGGCTCAACCTCAGGGGGTGGTCGAGGTTGAACTCCAAGGAGAGTGGACAATGACAGGTGGACCGCAGAACTTCCTCGCAGTGATCAAGGTGATCGGCGTGGGCGGAGCGGGCGTGAACGCCGTGAACCGCATGATCGACGCTGGCCTGAAGGGTGTGGAGTTCGTGGCGGTCAACACCGACGCGCAGGCCCTCCTGATGAGTGATGCCGATTTCAAGATCGACATTGGTCGCGAAGTGACGCGCGGTCTCGGTGCTGGTAGCGATCCGGAAGTCGGTCGCGAAGCTGCCGAAGCGAGTCGCGACGACATCGAAGAGATGATCGGTCAGTCCGACATGGTGTTCATCACCGCGGGCGAAGGTGGCGGCACGGGTACTGGTGCTGCTCCGGTGATCGCAGAGATCGCGCGATCCGCGGGTGCACTCACGGTGGGCATCGTGACTCGTCCGTTCAACTTCGAGGGTCGCAAGCGCGCGCTTCAGGCGGAGAGCGGTATCGCCAAATTGAAGGAGAAGGTCGACACGCTGATCGTCATCCCGAACGAGCGATTGCTGAGCATCGCCACGGACAAGACGAGCTTGTTGGACGCATTCAAGAAGGCCGACGAGGTGCTGTTGCAAGGTGTCTCGGGTATCACCGGTCTGATCACGACTCCGGGTCTGATCAACACCGACTTCGCCGACGTGAAGACGGTGTTGAAGAACGCGGGAACCGCGCTGATGGGCATTGGTCGCGGCAACGGGGACAACCGAGCCCTCAGTGCAGCCAATGCGGCGATCAATTCGCCGTTGCTCGAGTCCTCGATCGAGGGTGCGCGGGGAATTCTGCTCAACATCGCTGGTCCGTCCGACATGGGGTTGTTCGAGGTCAACGCGGCAGCGGAAATCGTCCATGGTGTGGCACACCCCGACGCGAACATCATCTTCGGTACGTCGATCGACGACGATCTCGAGGACGAGATGCGCGTGACCGTGATCGCCGCAGGTTTCGATCGTGTGGAGCACGTCCCGGTACGCCGTGGCGATGGTCGCAGCGAGACGCGTGGCGAGCAGAGGCCCAGCCGATTGAAGGAGTTGTTCGGCGGACCGGACGACCTCGGCGACGACGACCTCGACGTTCCCTCGTTCCTCAAGTAATCCTCGCGCGAGGACCGCTCGTGATCGACGAGTCGGTGGTTCGTGACAATCTGGCGCAGATTCGAGGTCGGATAACGCGCGCAGGTGGTACGAACGTGAAAATCGTCGCGGTCACCAAGTCGCTGCCATCTGCGGCCTGGCGGGTGGCGACTGATCTCGGTTGCGATGCCATCGGCGAGAACTACGCGCAAGAGGTGGTCGGCAAGTCGCGGGAAGTCAGTCGACACGTTCCGGTGCATTTCATCGGCCAGTTGCAGTCGAACAAGGTGCGTCAGTTGGTGGGGCTCGTCGACGTATGGCAAACGGTCGATCGTGAATCGCTGCTCCGGGAGATCGTCAAACGCTCTGAAGGACAGGATTCTCCGCGGCTGTACGTGCAGGTGAATACGACTGGCGAAGCCAACAAGGGGGGATGTGATCCAGGTGAAGCACCCCATCTAGTCGGGTTGGCCCGCAGTCTCGGCTGTCAAGTGGAAGGGGCGATGACCGTGGGGCCGACAAGTGCCGATCTAGAGGCGACTCGGAGGGCGTTCGCCTTGTTGCGTACAGTCGCCGACGACCTCGGCCTCATGGAGCGCTCCATGGGGATGACCGGTGATCTGGAAATCGCGATCGAAGAGGGTTCGACGATGGTGCGCATCGGGACTGCGCTGTTTGGTCAACGTTCGTAGGAGCCCGCTGGAGTAAGGTGGCGGAGATGTCGATGTTCAGACGAGCCATGGACTATCTGGGCCTGGGGCCGGATGACGCGTATGACGATTACGACGCCTCGGTGGCAGTCGAGCGTCCGCGTCGCGAGCCGATTCGCCGTTCGCGTCCAGAACCGGTGTACGAAGCCGAGGATGAGTTCGGCGACTACGACCAGCAGGGCGAATACGACGACTACGAGGAGCCTGCCGCGCCGATTCGTCGTTCCAACCGTCGGGATGACTCAAGCGTCACCGTCAGACCGAGTGGACGTACGACCACGACCGTAAGGCCGCTGGCCGCAACATCGGTGGAAGCGGTCACCGTTCGTCCGGTCAAGTACGACGAAGCGCGCGACATCGCTGATCTCGTGAAGTCAGGTCGTCCCGTGTTGATGGACATCGGCACGGCCGAAGAATCGACCGCACGTCGTTTGATCGACTTCGTGAGTGGTCTCGTCTACGGGCTCGAAGGAACCTTGGAGAAGGTGTCTCCTGGCGTCTTTCTGATCAAGCCCCGAGGCGTTCGCGTCGCGCGCGGTTGATCGTGGATCTCATCTGCGGTTTGATCAGCCTGTACGTCTTCGTGCTGTTCCTGCGCGTCGTGTTGTCATGGTTTCCGATCAATCCGTACGGCCCGATGGGTCAGGTCTTTCGCTTCGTCCAAGCGGCAACTGATCCGGTGTTGATTCCCGTGCGCAGGGTGTTGCCGAACACTGGGCCACTGGATCTTTCGCCGATCGTGGTGTGGATCGTTCTGGGTGTGATCGTGCCCAGGCTGATCGGCTGTTGAGCACACTCGTACACTGACGCCGTGAAATACCCCGCGGTCGATCCTCAACCCGACGTTCCATCGATCGAGCGGCAGATCCTCGAGTTCTGGGAACGAGACGGCACCTTCGCTGCGTCGGTTGCCCAACGAACCGAGTCGGGCAATTCTGAGTTCGTCTTCTACGACGGTCCACCGTTTGCCAATGGACTCCCGCACTACGGCCATTTGCTGACCGGATTCGTCAAGGACGCAGTACCGCGTTACCAGACGATGCGAGGTAAGCGCGTCGAGCGTCGATTCGGTTGGGATTGTCACGGGTTGCCCGCGGAGGCCGAGGCCGAGCGACAGATCGGCATCTCTGGCACTCAAGCAATCACCGACTTCGGGATCGCCAAGTTCAACGACCACTGCCGATCCTCGGTGTTGCAATACACGAGCGAGTGGGAGCGATACGTGACCCGTCAAGCTCGCTGGGTCGACTTCACCAACGACTACAAGACACTCGACCTGCCCTACATGGAGAGTGTGATGTGGGCATTCAAGACGCTGTGGGACAAGGGCTTGATCTACGAAGGCTTCCGTGTGTTGCCGTACTCGTGGGCTCTCGAGACGCCACTGTCCAACACCGAGACGAGGATGGATGATGCGTACAAGCAGGTGCAAGACCCTGCCTTGACGGTCGGCTTCCGTCTCGAGACGGGTGAGACGATCCTCGCTTGGACGACCACCCCATGGACGTTGCCTAGCAATCTCGCGCTCGCCGTCGGGCCCGACATCGAGTATGCGCGAGTCGTCACGGGTGGAACGACGTTCCTGATCGCTGCATCGCGAGTCGCCGCGTATGCGAAGGAACTTGGCGAACATGAGGTGATCGGTGCCGTCTTGGGTAGCGCACTGGTTGGCCTTCGTTACGAACCACTGTTTCCGTACTTCTCGACTCATGAAGGCGCCTTCCGTGTGTTGTCGGGCGATTTCGTCTCCACCGAAGACGGCACCGGAGTGGTGCACATGGCTCCTGGATTCGGTGAAGACGACCAGCGTGTGTGTGCGGAAAACGGAATCGATCTCGTCGTGCCGGTTGATTCCAGGGGCAGGTTCACGAGCGAGGTGCCGGATTTCGAGGGACAGCTGGTGTTCGACGCCAATGCGCCGATCATCAAGACGCTCAAAGAACGTGGAGTCGTGCTGCGTCATGAGACGTATGACCACGCATACCCACACTGTTGGCGTACCGGTAAGCCGCTCATATATCGGGCAGTCAGTTCATGGTTCGTGAACGTGACCAAGGTGAAGTCGCGAATGCTCGAGCTGAACGAGGAGATTCGTTGGGTTCCCGACCATCTCCAGCACGGCAGTTTCGGCAAATGGCTGGAGAATGCCCGGGATTGGACGATCAGCCGTAACCGGTTCTGGGGCTCACCGATCCCTGTTTGGAAGAGTGACGACCCGAGTCATCCGCGAATAGACGTCTACGGCAGCATCGCGGAATTGGAACGTGACTTCGGAGTCCAGGTTCATGATCTCCATCGGCCAGAAGTCGACGATCTCGTGCGCCCGAACCCGGACGATCCGACCGGCAAGTCGATGATGCGTCGAGTGCCCGAGGTTCTCGACTGTTGGTTCGAGAGTGGCAGCATGCCGTTCGCGCAGGTGCATTACCCGTTCGAGAATCAAGAGTGGTTCGACGGTCATTATCCGGGTGACTTCATCGTCGAGTACATCGGGCAGACGCGCGGCTGGTTCTACACACTGCACGTTCTCGCGACGGCTTTGTTCGACCGCCCCTCGTTCGCCACCTGCATGAGTCACGGAATCGTGCTCGGTGACGACGGTCAGAAGATGTCGAAGAGTCTGCGCAATTATCCGGACCCGATGCGCGTATTCGACACGTACGGCGCGGACGCCATGCGCTGGTACCTGCTGTCGTCGGCGATCCTTCGAGGTGCGGACTTCTCCGTGACCGAGGAAGGAATCCGCGACACGGTTCGTCAGGTGATCCTCCCGCTGTGGAACTCGTGGTATTTCCTCTCGTTGTATGCGAATGCGGAGTCGAAAGTGGGTACTACACGTTTCGATTCGACGAACGTGCTCGATCGATATGCGTTCGCCAAATTGCACGACCTCATCGGCGATCTCACGGTGTCGATGGACGCGTACGACTTGTTCGCCGCCTCACAGCACATTCGTGGCTTCCTCGACGTCCTCACCAATTGGTACATCCGACGCAGTCGCGATCGGTTCTGGTCAGGGGATCAAGATGCGATCGATTCGCTGCACTCGATTCTCGAAGTGCTGACTCGACTTGCCGCGCCACTGTTGCCACTCGTCACCGAGAAGATCTATCAAGGCCTCACTGGTGAGCGAAGCGTGCACCTTGCTGATTGGCCATCGGCATCAGCGGTGCCCGCTGATCCACAGTTGGTTCGAGCAATGGACGAGGTCCGGGACGTTTGCTCTGCGACACTCGGACTGCGTAAGTCGGCTGGACGGCGTGTTCGTTTGCCGCTGGCGAAGTTGACGGTGGCGTCCGAATTGGCGAATGATCTTTCGGCATACGTCGACATCATTCGTGACGAAGTGAACGTTCGAGAGGTGTCACTCACCGCCGATGTCGAAGGGCTCGCCACACGGGAACTGCACCTCGTTCCCGCGGCACTGGGACCCCGTTTGGGCAAGGATACGCAGCAAGTGATCGGTGCGGTGAAGCGGGGCGACTGGGCGGTGACAGGCGATGTCGTGCGCGCGGGAACCTTCGAACTCGTCGACGGTGAGTACGAGTTGCGCTTGTCGGCGAAGAATCTGGCCTCGGATTCAGTGGTCACGTCCACGTTGCCTGGCGGGGCAGGAATCGTGTTGTTGGACATCGAGTTGACCCCGGAACTGATTGCTGAGGGAGTGGCTCGCGACGTGGTGCGCGCGGTGCAGCAGGCCAGACGAGACGCGAATCTCGTCGTGTCCGACCGCATCTCGCTCGTTCTCGGTCTGCCTGAGGCGATGTCTGAACAGGTACGACCGTTCCTCTCTTATGTCGCTGCCGAAACCCTTGCGGAACGCGTGTCGCAGGTGGATGTGGCGACCCTGACGCCGAATACGGAGGTGGATGGGGTGGCCATTCATGTCTCCGTCGAGCGACTACGGTAAAGCGCCAAGTTCCGGGAGGTCTTGATGGCAGGGTCCAGTAGTGCTGCGGCGAAGAAGAAGCTCGCCCAGAAAAAGGCGCTAGCCAAGAAGAAGGCTGATGCAAAGAAGAAGGCAGAGGCCAAGAAGAAAGCCGATGCACTGAAGGCCTTGGCCAAGAAGAAGGCAGAGGCCAAGAAGAAAGCCGATGCACTGAAGGCCTTGGCCAAGAAGAAGGCAGAGGCCAAGAAGAAGGCTGAGGCGCAGAAGAAGCTTGCCGCCAAGAAGAAGCTCGATGCCCAGAAGAAGGCGTTGGCCAAGAAGAAGGCTGATGCTCAGAAAGCCGAGGCGAAGAAGAAGGCGCTCGCCAAGAAAGCTGCCGAGGCAGCCCGTCGCCAGGCGCAACGCGAACGAGAAGCCGAGCAACGACGTAAGGCCCAGGAGCGCAAGCGCGAGATGGCTGCGCGAGCCAAGGCCAAGTTGATCGAAGCCAAAGAAAAGGCGAAGGAGCGTGCACGAATTGCCGCCGAGCGCCAAGCCGCCAAGGCAGCGAAGGAAGCAGAGCGGATTGCTGCTCGCGAGGCCAAGGAAAAGGCGCGCTTGGAGGCGATCGCTGCCAAGGAGGCGGCTCGAGAAGCCGAGCTTCGTGCTCGTCGCAAGCCGGAGCCACCACCGAAGCCGCCGATCAAGAAGCTGGAGTTCGTCGACGGCATTCAGGTGACGGGCGAATTCGATCACAAGTTCCTGTTGGGACAGCGTGAGCTGCTCCTCGAGATGCGTGCGCAGTTGACTACTCAGGCCAATCGCCTCGAGGACGAGGC
This sequence comes from uncultured Acidimicrobium sp., assembly GCA_964633985.1. Lineage (GTDB taxonomy): Bacteria > Actinomycetota > Acidimicrobiia > Acidimicrobiales > Ilumatobacteraceae > UBA3006. Next base: position 53,386 of record CAZWKD010000001.1, read on the forward strand.
CAACGCCTTGATCGAGGACGTGGAAATGGGAGACGTGCAGTTCGATGAAGAGGGCGGTGAAGGCGACACCATGGTGGTGGAGCGTGAACGCGACCTCGTTTTGTCGGCGCAGGCTCGTCACGAAGTAGAGGAGATCGACGCTGCGCTCGCTCGGATCAAGTCCGGTGACTATGGGTACTCGATCCACAGCGGATTGCCGATCCCGCGGGAGCGTTTGAAGGCGATTCCGTGGACACAAGAGTCGGTGCAGGAGCGCGTCGGAGGTTTGGCTCGTCGATGACGACCACTCTTCGGCGTGGCATCACGCCGACCACCTGGTTGCCCATGCTCGTGGTGTTGGTCACCGATCTCGCCACCAAGGAGTGGGCTCTCGGTCGTCTATCCGATGGACGAATGATCGATGTCGTCTGGACGTTGCGCTTCAATCTGCACTTCAACACCGGCATTGCGTTTTCGCAACTCACGGGTTTTGGCGAAATCGTCGGCGTGGTGGCGATCGTGGTGGCAGCGGTGTTGCTGTGGTGGAGTCGCAAGCAATCTTCGCCACTGGTGCTTGCGGCGGTTGGTCTGATAGTTGGAGGAGCTCTCGGAAACGTTCTCGACAGGTTGTTCCGCGGTGATGGCTGGATGCGCGGTGCCGTGGTCGACTTCATCGATTTTCAGTGGTTTCCCATCTTCAATGTGGCCGACATGGGTGTGACGATTGGGGCGACGTTGTTGGTGGCGCACTCGTTCGTCGCGGGACGTTGACCGTGTTGTCGGAATCGATCCCCGCATCGCTTGCTGGAGAGCGCCTGGACCGCGTGGTCGCGTTGATCGCCGACGTGAGCAGAGCGGTCGCCGCAACCCTCGTCGAGGCTGGCGGCGTGACGGTCGACGGAAAACCCGCCCTGTCGGGAAAGGTGAAGGTGGTGGAGGGGCAGGAGATTGGTATCAACCCTTCACTGATCCCCACACCTCAACTTCCGACCGCCGATCCGAGCGTTCCCCTCGAAGTCATCTACAGCGATGAAGATGTGATCGTGGTGGACAAGCCCGCCGGATTGATCGTTCACCCCGGCGCTGGAAATCCGCACGGAACCTTGATCAATGGATTGCTCGTCGACTTCCCCGAAATCTCCAATGTGGGTGACCCCATGAGGCCAGGCGTGGTGCACCGATTGGATGCAGGAACGACGGGGCTGATGATGGTTGCGCGCACCACGGTGGCGTATGAAGCATTGGTCGGCATGTTGTCGCGACGCGAAGTGGGTCGTCGTTACACGGCACTGGTGTGGGGTCACCCTGAGCAGCAGTCGGGGATCATCGACGCACCGATCGGTCGCGACCATCGTGATCCAACGAAGATGGCGGTAGTCGTCGACGGGAAGCATGCCCGCACGAAGTACGAAGTGGTCGAACGTTTCACGTCGCCTCGTGAAGTCGCGCTAGTCGCCTGCACGCTCGAGACGGGGCGCACACATCAGATTCGCGTTCATCTCGAGTCCATCGGTCATCCCGTGGTTGGTGACGCGACCTACGGGGGAGCGCGCAGTGCTCTCGCGGCGCCCCGTCCCATGCTGCATGCCGAACATCTCGAGTTCGTGCATCCCGTCTCTGGTCGGACGTTGGCGTTCGACGCACCGATTCCAGCCGATATGAGAGCGGTCATTGACCGCTGCAGTACCGACTAGTCGTGGAGTAGTTCGGGCCAAGGCGCATCGCCCTTGGCTGCGTCGGCAATTTTCTGCAACGTGTAGTCAGCCAGGTGATGACGCATGTGTTCGCCGGCGACGTTCCAAATGGCAAGCAACACACAGTGTCCCTCGTGATCGCATGCGCCATCTTGGTGTGGCTGCCCGAAATCGCCGAGGCTGATCGGGCCATCGGCGGCAGAAATGATCTCTGAAAGCAAGATCTCACTCGCTGGACGTGCAAGCACATAGCCTCCGCCGACACCGCGCTTCGACTTGACGAGACCGGCTCCCTTCAACACGAGCAGGATTTGTTCGAGATATGGCTGCGGAAGTCCGGTTCGCTGAGCGATGTCCTTCACCGAGGTGGGACCAGGTTCGCCCGAATGCATCGCCAGTGAGAGCAGCGCGCGACACGCATAGTCTCCTCTGGTCGAAACACGCACGCTTGTAGTGTAGAACCGTGCCTGAGCCACGAATCCCGAATTACTCGGGAGCGTGCACCTCGAACCTCATTCCTGCATTGCTGGGTCCGTCGTCGCCCGAAGCGATGCCCGACTGGATGCCGAGCATCGTGCGTGGAGCGCGTCAGGTGGTGGTGCTCGTGCTCGATGGCCTCGGTTGGCACCAACTGAACGAACGCCGCGAGATCGCACCTGTCTTGAGCAGCGGTGAGGGCTCGAGTATCACCACGGTGGCGCCGACGACCACGGTCACGGCCTTGACGTCGATTACGACCGGGCTCTCCCCGGGTGAACACGGCCTGATGGGCTACCGCATGGACATGGGTCGCCGCGTCGTCCAGATGCTGCGATGGGCAGACGAGCGGGGCGACGTGCGATCCACGTTTCAACCGGCCGTGGTGCAACCCACGCCACCGTTTCTTGGCTCGTCGGTGCCCATCTTGAGCAAGGCCGAGTTGGAAGGCACGGCATTCACCGAGGCGCACCTTCGAGGCGGCAAGCCGATGGGCTGGCGCGTGCCTTCGAGTCTTCCCGTGCAGATCGGTGATTTGCTGAGGGCTGGAACTCGTTTCGTATACGCGTATTACGACGGAATCGACAAAGTCGCCCACGAGCGTGGATTCGGTGCGTATTACGACGCCGAGCTGATGCACGTCGATTCGCTCGTCGGTCGGATCATCGAAGGATTGGTGCCGGGCTCCGCGCTCTTGATCACGGCGGATCACGGTCAGGTGCACGTCGGGGACAACACGATTCGGTTGGACGGTCGTCTGATGCAGCAGGTCGACTATCTCTCGGGTGAAGGACGCTTTCGTTGGCTCCACACACGCCACGGCGGTGAATCGGAAGTGCAACGGATCGCGCAGGATCTGTACGGCGATCAGGCCTGGGTATTGACACGCGATGAGATGATCGACGCCGGTTGGTTCGGCCCGCGCGTCACGGACACCGCTCGTAAACGGCTCGGTGGCGTGGCGCTCGTACCGTTTGCTGACGTGAGCTTCGACGATCCCGCCGATCACGGTTCATTTGCCTTGGTCTGCCGACACGGATCGATGACTAGTGCGGAAACTGATGTCCCGCTCTTGGCATGGCGCGCAAACTGATGCGAGACTGACGACATGCAAGTTCCACGTCCCGGCTCTGAGCAGACAAACGGCACTGAGGCCACTGTCGATTCCGCCCAACCATTGGGCGCAGGTGAGGTGCTCGGTGCGCATGTGCCCGGTGACGAAACGGTGACCGAACCGGCCAAGGTGATGCGCATCGGGTCGATGATCAAGCAGTTGCTCGATGAAGTGCACTCCAGCAACTTGGATTCGCCGAGTCGTGAACGACTGGCCGAGATCTACGAGCGGAGTATCGCCGAGCTGGTCACCGCCCTGTCGCCGGACCTCTCCGAAGAGTTGCGTTCGCTGGCGCTGCCGTTCCGTGAAGGTGCGGTGCCGACCGATGCCGAGCTGCGGGTGGTCAAGGCCCAACTCGTCGGCTGGCTCGAGGGTTTGTTCCACGGCATTCAAGCCACCTTGTTCGCACAGCAACTTGCTGCTCGTCAGCAATTGGAGCAGATGCGTCAGTTGCCGGGTGCGGTCGAGCCGGCGCAGTCCGACCGTCCAGGCACCTATCTCTAGCGCTTTTGTGTAGTCGATTACGGCGACGCGTTGCGCGTCCCCGTGTGACAGCCGACTGGTACTCTCGGTCGCCTTACCGCTTGTCGTTGCCGCAAAGATCTTGAAGGGAGTTGGTGTGGGCGATTCCTTTACCCACCTGCACGTTCACACCGAATACTCCATGCTCGACGGGGCATCGCGGTTGAACGAGTTGGTTGCTCGTGCTGCCGCCGACGGTCAGCCCGCACTGGGCATCACCGACCACGGGAACATGTATGGAGTGCTCGACTTCTATCGCGAGTGCATTGCGGCAGGGATCAAGCCGATCATCGGCACCGAGGCGTACATGGCTCACGAACACCGCTCCGAGCGACCTTCACGTCGTGGGCGCGTGGACGACACGGGAGGTGAGACGGAGGGTGGCGGCAAGCTGTACTACCACCTCACCTTGCTCGCGGAGAATGAGGTCGGTTACCGCAACCTGATTCAGCTATCTAGTCTCGCCTTTCTCGAGGGTTACTACTACCAGCCACGTATGGACTGGGAGTTGTTGGAGCGCTACTCGAAGGGAGTCATCGCCACGAGCGGATGTCTCGGCGGTCACGTCCTACAGCGTTTGATGAAGGGCGATGTCGATGGCGCGACTGCCGTAGCGTCGCGAATGCAAGACATCTTCGGGAAGGACAACTTCTTCATCGAGATGCAGGATCACGGTCTTGCCGATCAGCGTCGGACGAACCCGATGTTGGTCGATCTGGCCAAGACCATCGGTGCACCACTGCTTGCCACCAACGACACCCACTACACACATCGGGAAGATCACGAGTCGCATGATGCATTGCTGTGTGTGCAGACCGGCAGCACCATCGGTGACCACAACCGCTTCAAGTTCGAGGGCACCGAGCACTACTTGAAGTCGGCCCAGGAGATGCGGTGGTTGTTCCGCGACTTCCCGGAAGCGTGCAACAACTCGTTGTGGATCGCCGAACGCGCCGACCTGAAGATCGAATTCGGCAACTCGGTGTTGCCGCACTTTCCGATTCCCAAAGGATTCGCCAACGACTCGGAATATCTCAAGCACTTGACGATGGAAGGCGCAAAGCAGCGGTGGGGATCCTCGTTGCCTGCAGCGACCATCGATCGCCTTGCCTACGAACTCAAGGTGATCGCCGACATGGGATTCAGTTCGTACTTTCTCATCGTGTGGGACTTGATCCGTTACGCCCGCGAGCACGGCATTCGCGTCGGTCCAGGTCGTGGTTCGGCGGCGGGATGTGCAGTGGCCTATTGCCTACGCATCACCGACCTCGACCCCATCCGTTACGACCTGATCTTCGAGCGCTTCCTCAACCCCAGCCGCATCTCTATGCCCGACATCGACATGGACTTCGACTCGCGATATCGCGACCAGATGATTCGATATGCCTCCGATCGGTATGGGCGCGATCGAGTCGCGCAGATCATCACGTTCGGCACGATCAAGGCGCGTAACGCGGTTCGCGATGCAGCACGTGTGCTCGGATATCCGTATGCGGTGGGGGACAAGATCGCCAAGTTGATGCCGCCACTGGTCATGGGTCGCGACACACCTCTGCGCTACTGCTTCGAACTCGATGAGCAACACAAGGCGGGTTACGCGGCTGCAGCCGATCTGCGTGCGCTCTGCGACGAGGATCCCGATGTCAAGCGGATCGTCGATGTGGCACGAGGACTCGAAGGGCTCAAGCGTTCAGTGGGAATCCACGCTGCGGCGGTGGTGATCACCAAGGAGCCACTCACGGAGTACCTGCCCATTCAGCGCAAACCAGAGCAAGGACAGGACCCTGACCAGGCGCCCGTCGTGACCCAGTTCGAAATGCACGGTGTGGAAGACCTGGGCTTGCTCAAGATGGACATTCTTGGTTTACGCAATCTCGACGTGATCAGCGATGCCAATGCCATGATTCGCGAACTGCGCGACCCGGGTTTCGACATCGACACCATTTCGCTCGACGACCAGAAGACTTACGACTTGCTGAGTCATGGCGACACGATCGGTGTCTTCCAGCTGGAGTCGTCTCCCATGCGGGCACTGCTGCGTTCGCTCGCGCCAGACAAGTTCGAAGACGTCGCGGCGGTGCTCGCGCTGTACCGACCAGGCCCGATGAGCGCCAATATGCACAACGATTTTGCCGACTACAAGAACGGCCGCAAGGAAAAGCAGTACTTCCACTCGGACGCTCAAGACGTGCTCGGCGATACCTACGGGCTGATGGTGTACCAGGAGAGCCTGATGCGTGTCGCCCAGAAGTTCGCGGGTTACTCATTGGCCGAGGCGGACAACTTGCGCAAGGCCTGCGGCAAGAAGATCAAGGCATTGATGGAAGAGCAACAAGACCTCTTCGTGGATGGCTGCGAACGCACGGGTTATGGGCGCGAGTTGGGCGAGGAACTTTTCGCCGTGATCGTCAAGTTCGCCGACTACGCCTTCGCCAAGAGCCACGCCTATGGGTATGGCTTGATCTCGTACCAGACGGCATACCTGAAGGCGCACTATCCCGTCGAGTACTTGGCGTGCTTGTTGACGAGCGTGAAGACGAACTACGAGAAGGCGGCGGTGTACCTTGCAGACGCGCGGGCCAGCAGCATCAAGGTACGCACTCCCGACATCAACGAGTCGGGAGTCGACTTCGAGTCCCGCGAGGGGGAGTCCAACCGCGAGATCGCGTTCGGATTGTCGGCTATCCGCAACGTCGGTGAGGGGCTCGTCCACCTCATCGTGGAAGAGCGGCGAGAACACGGTCCATTCACGTCGTTCTATGACTTCTGCGAGCGGGTGCCCGAGCAGGCGCTCAACAAGCGCACGGTGGAATCCCTGATCAAGGCCGGAGCATTCGACAAGCTGGGCCACCCACGGAAGGGATTGTTGATGGTCTACGAGTCGATCATCGACTCGACGATCGATCGCCGGCGCGAGCGCGATCAGGGTGTGATGAGTCTTTTCGGTGAACTCGACGAACAGCCGGTGGGCTTCGGCGCGCGGATGGAGATTCCCGATCTGCAGTTCGACAAGACCGAGCAATTGCGATTCGAGAAGGAAATGCTCGGCCTCTACGTCTCGGATCATCCCTTGATGGGAATCGAGGGTGCACTTCGACGTCGCGTGGAGAGCTCGATTCCCGAAGCGATGGACCGCGAAGACGGTTCATTCGTCTTCGTCGGTGGCCTGATCAATGGTCTCGCTCGGCGGTGGACGAAAAAGGGCGATCAAATGGCCACGTTCGTGCTCGAAGATCTACAGGGCACGGTGGAGGTCACGGTCTTTCCGAAGACGCTGCAGAAGTATGGCCACCAATTGGCCGACGATCTGCTCGTCGGTGTCCGTGGGCGCGTGGACAAACGGGAGGATTCACGCGAGGGCCTGATGGCCACCGAGATCGTCGTCCTCGAAGGTTTGCGTGCATTCGACGAATCGCTGCACATTCGTTTGGCGACGCACACGCTCACCGAGACCACCATCGAAAACCTGAAATCCCTGTTGCTGGAGCATGCGGGCAACTCTCCGGTGTTCATTCACATCGGGGATGACAAGGCAGTACGTCTGGGGTCTGAATACAACGTCAACCTCGACAAAGTGATGGGCCCTTTGCGGGTCGCCTTTGGCGACGCGGCGTACATCGAATGACCGTCGCAAATCGGCGGTTTTGCTGGCACACTTAATCCCTATGTCAGTCGAGGTGTTGACTCGCGACAGCTCGTCGCTCACTGATACCGAATTGGACGACCTTGCTGCGATGGGGGGCGCCTTCGGAATCGGGGCAATCTCCAAGGCCAAGGAAGATTGGGTGTTGTTCACCGTCGCCACGATCAACGGCAAGATCAACGGCTTCACCTTCTCGACTCTCGAGCGCATCGGCGGAACGCCGTGCGTGTTGCTCGGCATGATGAGCGTGAAGCGCACAGCCAAGCGTGATGTGGTCCTCAAGGGGCTGATGACCGAGGCGTACCACCGTGCCTTGATGGCGTTTCCCGACGAAGACGTGGTGGTCGGTTCACGATTCGCTCTCGTCGACGGCCTGGAAGCCTTCAAGGCCGTGTCGGAGATGATTCCGCGTCCTGGTCATCGCGCGGTGGGCGAGGAGCGGGCGTGGGGCAAGCGTCTCGCCAAGCGCTTCGGTGTGGATTCCAGTTATGACGAACAGAGTTTCGTCGTCAAGTCCAACGGACAGAGTGGTTTTCTCGATCATGAGTCGGCCAAGCCGGACAAGATCACCAAGGAATTCGGCGAGTTGTTCAAGTCGGTGCCGAAGACCAAGGGTGGCGTTCTGATCGTCCATGGATGGACGATGGCCGAGTCGTTGGCCAAACTCGGTCGTCTCAAGTAACGCTTTGAACGTCGCCGACGCGGTGCGCGCGAGGCGCATGACGCGAGCTTTCTCTTCCGAACCGCTCGAGCCTGAAATCGTCGATGACTTGCTCGATCTCGCCACGCGAGCGCCCTCAGCAGGCAAGTCGCAGGGGTGGCACTTCGTCGTCTTGGACGGTGAGCGGACGAAACGGTTTTGGGATGCGACGCTCAGTGCAGACAAGCGCGCCAGCTTTGCATGGCCCCGACTCCTCGATGCGCCGGTGATCATCCTTCCGTTCGCTGATCCGGGGCAGTACCTCGAGCGCTACTCGCAATCGGACAAAGCGGCCACTGGCCTCGGTGAGGGTGTCGAGAATTGGCCGGCTCCGTATTGGACGATCGATACGTCCTTCGCAGTGATGACCTTGTTACTTGCAGCCACCGAGCGTGGGTTGGGCGCGCTGTTCTTCGGCGTGTTCAACGGCGAAACCGAAGTGCGTGCATTGGTCGATGCTCCCGAAGAGGTGCAACTTCTTGGTGCGATTGCCTTGGGATGGCCTCTCAATGAAGAGCGTTCAGGGCGTAGCGCGGCGCGCTCACGCAAGTTTGGCGAGGTCATCCACCGCAACACGTGGTGAAGGAGTCAGCCCCCGAGCGCCTTTCGCAGTGAGGCAATCAAAGCGCCGGGATCAGCGCTAGGAGCAAGACACGACCACTCTCGGCAGACATAGGCCAGGCCATCACGTCGTTCATGCCAGATGGGCGAGTCGTATGGCTCGCCCCATGCGATGACGGTGGTGGGGAGCCAATGCCCGCGCAACGAGTCGACCAGGTCCGGTCGGTCACCGCAGACCACCACTTCGGTGGTGCCGACATGGGCGAGGTGCGTTGCACACAGCAGGTTGCCGAATGCGGTCGGTGCGCTCGACACGATGCCGCCCAGCAACTTCAGCACGGCGAAGGCGCGCTCCTGCAGGTCCGACCGTCCGGTGAGGCTGGCCAACCTGAGCAGTGCCAGAGCAGCCGTCGAGTTGGCTGATGGCGTGGCGTTGTCCATGATGTCCTTCTGTCGCACCACGAGCCGCTCGCCGTCCGAATGGTTGGTGAAGAAGCCTCCATTCACGTCGTCCCAATACCCGGCAATCAAATGCTCGGCGACCGACGTCGCCTCATCGATCCATCGCCGCTCGCCTGTGGCTTCACCGAGACGAGTGAATCCGTCCATCAAATGGGCGAGGTCCTGCGCGAGTGCGTGGTGCCGTGCTTGCGGCGATCCGTCTTGCTGCCAACTGCGGTGCCACGATCCATCTGCGCTTCGCAGGCGAGACACGAGAAACTCTCCATTTCGCCTTGCAGCGTCCAGCCAGTCCGCGCGATCGAGGACGAATGCAGCCTCAGCGAGCGTGGCGAGCATCATCCCGTTCCACTCCGCCAAAACCTTGTCGTCGAGCCCAGGGCGCGCTCGTCGTTCGCGATAGCGACGAAGCGCTCCCCGCGTTTCCTCGATCTCGGGAGACCTGACGAACGAGCCGCGGTGGCGAAGTCGAGTGGGAATGTTCTTGCCTTCGAAGTTGCCTTCTTCGGTGAAGCCCCACCATTCGATGGCCGCGTCACGTAGATCTTCCGAGACGGCAGCCCGCACGTCCTCGAGAGTGAAGACATAGAAGTGGCCCTCATGGGAATGTCCGTGTACATCCAGTGAGTCCGCATCTTCGGCACTGAAGAACCCACCGTCTTCGTGGGTGAGCGTCTCCAGTACGTAGGCGATCGACTCCTCCACGATCTGCAGCCACGACCGTTCCCCGAGTGCGAGCGCCGCGTGGAGATACGTGCGGATGATCAACGCTTGGTCATAGAGCATCTTCTCGAAGTGGGGGACCAGCCACTTCTCGTCCACGCTGTATCGCGCGAAGCCGCCTGCGAGATGGTCGTACATACCGCCCGAAGCCATGGCATCCAGGGTGGTCTTGACTGCGGATCGAATCTGCTCGGACTCACCATCCATGAATTGTCGGAGGAGCACCTCGATGTTCATGGTGTTGGGAAACTTCGGAGCTCCACCGAATCCGCCCCACTTCGCATCGTGATTGTCGAGTAACTGGCGTGTGGCGAGGTCGAACGACTCGATGCCTGGTGTCTCGTCGCGCGGTGCGATCGCGGCAGTTCGGGACAGGATCTCCATCAACGCGTCGGCGTTCTCGTCGATCTCGCTTCTCCGTGACTTCCAAGCATCATCGATCGCGCGCATCAACTGAATGAACGTTGGCTTGGGGTAGTACGTGCCTCCGTAGAAGGGTTTGCCTTGTGGAGAGAGGAACACGGTCATGGGCCACCCGCCACGGCCAGTCATTGCCTGTACGGCATCCATGTAGATGGCATCCACGTCAGGCCGCTCCTCGCGATCGACCTTCACGTTGACGAAGAGTTCATTCATGATCGAGGCAGTTTCCACGTCCTCGAATGACTCGTGAGCCATCACGTGACACCAGTGGCAGGCGGAGTACCCGACCGAGAGCAAGATGGGAACGTTGCGACGGGTGGCTTCAGCGAAGGCTTCTTCGCCCCACGGATACCAGTCGACTGGATTGTCGCGATGTTGGCGTAGGTACGGGCTCGTTTGGTCGGCGAGTCTGTTCGGCATTGCTCAGCCTGCCGGCGCAACCGTGATGGGGGCAAGGAAGTTCATCGCCGGAAATGGCGAACGGGCAGCGACGCGGACACGCAACACGCAGGTGTCTGGTGCTGCCGATGCCACCAGTTGAGTGCGTGTCAGAGTGCATCCTCCGCTCACGACTTGCAGCGTCGTGCGTCCTTTCGACGGTCCTGCGAGCAGTTCAGTCGTGGCCGTCGCAGAGGAGGTGGTCACGTTGTTGACCTTCATCCACTTGGACATGATCCGCGGAGTTGCCGCAGAGAACTGCAGTGCAGGCTGTTGCGGTGTCGTGATCGCCACGCGGATGAACGAACCAGCGTCGCTGGCCTTGGTGCGGTATTGCGTGGCGACGGCATTTCGAATCGTCGTGCAATTGGCGGGTCGTTTCGGTACGGCCGGACCTGGTTTCGCACACCGGAACCACTGCACCTTGGCGTCCGGGCGGGCCACCACCGTCAGCGTTTCATTGACCCGACCGAGCGCGGTGACTGCAGGCACGCTGGTTTCAGGGAACAGCACGGCGAGTTGAGCGAAGGCCGCAGGGAGGTTGAGCAGGCCATATCCCGTTTGCGGATCACGGCCTGGCGTACCGATATCGGTGGCCGACTGCAGCAGGATGTCTCGCGCCTGTCCGACGGTGAGAGTCGGTTGTGCGGCGAACAACAACGCGGCAGCACCACTGACGAAGGCGGCGGCCATCGATGAACCGGTACTGAGTCCGTAGTTGCCGAGCGCAGTCGAGAGAATGCCGACACCTGGTGCGGCGACGTCGATGTAGTCGCCCACTTGCGATTTGGCCGCGGGAGCGTTGTTCTGGTCGACGAAGGTGACTGCAATCGTCTGGTCGAATGCCGCGGGCCACTTCGGCACCGCGGTTGGCCCATCGTTGCCGGCCGCGGCGATGACGAGCGAGCCTTTGCTCGTCGCATAACTGATCGCCTCGGATAGCGCCACCGATTCCTGATCGCCACCAAGGGAGAGATTGATCACGCGCGCGCCCATGTCAGCCGCCATGCGGACGGCGTTGACGACGTCTCCCGAGCGACCTCGGCCATCTGGACCAAGAACTCGAATGGGGAGGATGCGTGACTCGGGCGCCACACCCACACCACCAGCCGAGTTGTTGGCGACTGCAGCAATGATCCCGGCGACATGGGAGCCGTGCCCTTGCGTGTCGACATCCGGCGCACCGGTCTCATTGACGCCGCCGAACAGGTTGACGCCCGACTCCAAGTTCGCGTCAAGATCGGGATGCGGTCCGCTGCCGCTATCGATCACCGCGATCGTGACTCCTTTTCCCCGAGTGATCGCCCATACCTGGTCTGCACCAACCTTGGTGAGACCCCACTGTTGCGAATAGAGCGGATCATTGACGACCGCTGCCGAAGCGGGAAGGGGGTGTAGCAGTCCACCGATCAAGCCGCTGAGGACGAGCGAGGAAAGGAAGAGGGCGACGCGACGCACGAGTTCGGTCTACACGCCGACGGCGTGGAAGCCACCGTCGACGTGGACGATTTCGCCCGTCGTAGCCGGGAACCAGTCCGACATGAGGGCAACGCACGCACGCGCTACGGGTTCGCTATCCAGAATGTTCCAACCGAGTGGAGCCCGTTCCGACCAAACGTCCTCGAACTTGGCGAATGTCGGGATCGACTTTGCGGCCATCGTGCGAATCGGACCCGCCGCAACGAGGTTGCAGCGGATGCCCTTTGCGCCAAGGTCGCGAGCGAGATAGCGGTTGGTGGCCTCGAGCGCGGCCTTGGCCACGCCCATCCAGTTGTAGGCAGGCCAAGCCACGGTGTTGTCGAAATCGAGTCCGACGAAACTTCCACCATTCGTCATCAATGGCACGAATGCATCTGCGAGGGTCTTCAGGGAGAACGCAGATACTTCCATCGCTACGGCAACGTCCTGCCAAGGCGCAGCCATCAAATCGTCACCGAGGCAAGAGGCGGGGGCGAAACCAATCGAGTGCAACACGCCGTCCACGTGTCCGAGACTTTGCCGCGTTGCTTCGCGCGCCGACTCAACGTGTTCAGGGACCGTCACGTCGAACTCGATCACTTCGGCCGCTTGATCCAATTTCCGGGCAGTGCGCTCGGTAATCGACAGACCACGACCCGCACCGGTGAGGATGATCGATGCCCCTTCGCGTTGGGCGAGTTGGGCCACTCCAAAAGCGAGTGACGCGTCGGTGAGGACACCGGTGATAACGATCTTCTTGCCGGCAAGTATTCCTGAAGTGGCCATCTCCTTAGACGGTAGTTGCCGTCGAGCGAATGTGTGAGACTTGGGTCATGCGCATTGGGATCATGGGCGGCACAGGTCCCGCTGGTAGTGGGCTCGGATTACGCCTCAACGTGGCGGGGCATGAGGTGGTGATTGGTTCACGATCGCGCGACAAGTCGGAACAAACCGTGGCCGAGTTGAGTGCAGCGTGGCCGAGTCATGGCATCACCATCTCGGCGGGTGACAATCTCGATGCCGCTCGATGTGACCTCGTCGTGGTGGCGACCCCGTGGGACTCCATCGCCACGCTCGTCGGCGAGCATGCAGATGCTCTGCGCGGGAAAGTCGTCGTGACGATGGCCAATGCACTCATCCGAGTAGGCAAGGAATTCCAGCCACTCGTTCCCCCGCGGGGGAGTATCGCCGCTCACGTTCAAGCAGCGATTCCGGCGAGCAGGGTCGTGGCCGCGATGCAACACATTCCGGCCAAGGAGTTGGGCAACCTCGATCATCATGTCGACAGCGACGTGTTGATTTGCTCGGATTTCCCGGACGCAATCGAAGTCGTGAGTGACATCGTTGCCAAGATCCCCGGCTGTCGTCCGTTGAACACGGGTGGTCTGTCGAACGCACTCGCGCTCGAAGCATTCACTGCAGTGCTGCTGCAACTGAACGTGCGGTACAAGACGCGCGTCGCGCCGCGTCTCACCGGCATTCCGTCCAACGATCCGGTGACCGGTCGTTCGATGGAGCTTCCGTCCTGATGCGCTTGTACGACACGGCGCGAAGGGAGACCGTCCCCTTCGAGTGTGGCGAAACCGTCCTCATGTACACGTGTGGGATCACGCCCTACGACGCCACCCATTTGGGACACGCTTTCACGTTCATCTCGTATGACGTGCTTCAGCGACGGTTGATCGACGCAGGTCACCAGGTGAAGTGTGTTCGCAACGTGACCGACGTGGACGATCCCTTGTTCGCCAAGGCTCGCGAACTCGGCGTGCACTATTTGGATCTCGCGGCTCGTGAGGAAGCGCGATTCGAACGCGACATGGTTGCACTGAACGCGTTACCCGTGCACAGCACGCCTCGAGCCTCGTCGGCGATCCCTGACATTCGCGGATTCATCGGCATGGTGATCGATCGGGGGTTCGCGTACGAGGCGGGTGGCTCGGTGTACTTCGACGTGGAGAAGTTCCCTTTGTTCGGTTCGATCTCGCACTATTCGCGAGACGAGATGATCGTGTTGGCGAAAGAACGTGGAGGAAACGTCGAGGACCCGAACAAGCGCAACCCGCTCGACTTCGTGTTGTGGCATCCGTCTGCGATCGACGAACCCGCTTGGGACACGATGTGGGGTCCCGGGCGTCCCGGTTGGCACATCGAATGCTCGGCACTGGCTCTTCGCGAGCTGGGCACCACGATCGACCTCCATGGAGGCGGAAGCGATTTGATCTTCCCGCACCACGAATGCGAGCGCGCTCAGTCCGAGGCGGCAACTGGTGTGCCGTTCGTACGGCACTGGATGCACGTGGCGATGGTCTACATGGATGGACACAAGATGTCGAAGAGTCGCGGCAACCTCGTCTTCGTCGACCAGTTGCGTGAGTCGCACGATCCACGGGCCATCCGGCTCGGACTCATCGAACACCACTACCGCCATGAGTGGGAATGGTCGACTGACTTGATGTCGCGTAACGAGCGCAGACTCATCGCGTGGGAGGAGTCATCGGCTGGTCGGGAAGACGACACGGTGCTTGATGACGTGAGGGTCGCACTTGACGATGACCTGAACACACCGATGGCGGTCGACATTCTGGACAATGCTGCGAGCAGAGGAATGTCGGTACGGTCTGGTGCCGCGTTGCTCGGAGTGTCGTTGTAACACTGAAGAACTCGGCCCCGCATGATCGGGCCGCCTTAGACTTGGGCGTGTGAGCAGTTCGGACACCATCGAGATTCGCCTGCCTGACGGCAGTTCACGGTCGCTGCCGACGGGCTCGACGGCGCTCGATTTGGCCCGCAACATTGGCTCCCGATTGGCCAAAGCAGCCGTGGCTGCCGTGGTGGATGGCGAGGAGCGCGATCTCGGGGCGCCGCTGAATGATGGCGCGACGGTGAGCATCCTGACGAGCGATAGCGCCGAAGGTCGTCATGTGCTGCGGCACTCGACGGCCCATGTCTTGGCACAGGCGGTGGTGTCGTTGTTCCCTGGTGCCAAGTTCACCATTGGGCCGGCCATCGAGGACGGCTTCTACTACGACTTCGATTTGCCTGGTGGTCGCACGTTCAGTGACGACGATCTGGCGCGAATCACCGAAGAGATGCAACGGATCGTCGCCGCCGATCAGCCGTTCATCCGCCACGAAGTCTCGGTCGGAGACGCACTGAAGATGTTCGCCGACCAGCCGTACAAGTGCGAGATCATCGAGCGTGTCACGAGTGGTGCCGCAGATGGCAGCGACGCGGGCGAAGTGGGTGGGGGTAGCTCGGTCAGCGTGTATCGGAACTCCGATTCGTTCGTCGACTTGTGCCGTGGTCCACACGTGCCGTCCACGTCGCGACTCGGCCACTTCGCATTGATGAAAGTGGCAGGCGCGTACTGGCGTGGCAACGAGAAGGGCCCGATGCTTCAACGCGTATACGGCACCGCATGGGAATCCAAGGCGGCTCTCGAGGAACACTTGCATCGGCTTGCCGAAGCAGAGAAGCGAGACCACCGCCGCCTCGCCGTCGAGATGGATCTGCTTTCGTTCCCGAGCGAACTCGGAGGAGGCTTGGCGGTGTGGCATCCGAAGGGTGCCATCGTCCGCAAACTGATGGAGGACTACAGCCGCGAGCGTCATGCGACCGGTGGTTATCAGTTCGTCTACACGCCGCATTTGGCCAACGAAAAGCTGTTCATGACGTCGGGACACCTCGACTTCTACAAGGACGGCATGTACCCGCCGATGGAGATGGACAACGGCACGTACTACCCGAAGCCGATGAACTGCCCGATGCACTGCCTGATCTTCAAGGAACGTCAGCGCAGTTACCGAGAATTGCCGCTGCGGTTGTTCGAATTGGGCACGGTGTATCGCTATGAGCGCGCTGGCACCCTCCATGGATTGTTGCGGATTCGCGGCTTCACCCAGGACGACAGTCACATCTATTGCACCGAAGAACAGTTGACCGACGAGATCACGTCGTTGCTCGACTTCGTCATGTCCGTCCTACGCAAGTTCGGGTTCGACGAGTTCGAGTTCAACCTCTCCACTCGCGACCCCGACAAGAGCGTGGGTTCCACGGAGATCTGGGAGAAGGCAACCGAAGCGCTTCGCACCGCCATGGATCGACACGGAGTCTCCTACAAGGTCAAGGAAGGCGACGCGGCCTTCTACGGTCCGAAGATCGACATCGACGTTCGCGACGCCATTGGTCGCAAATGGCAGTTGAGCACGATCCAGTGCGACTTCAATCTTCCTGAACGGTTCCAGCTGGAGTACATCGGTGCCGACAATGCGCGCCATCGGCCGATCATGTTGCATCGCGCGTTGTTCGGCTCAGTGGAGCGGTTCTTCGGCGTGCTCCTCGAGCACTACGGCGGGTCGTTCCCCGCATGGTTGGCTCCGATTCAAGCCCGCGTGTTGCCTGTCACGACGGCGCACGAGAGTCACGCAGCGAAGGTCGTGGCGCGACTTCGTGCGCAGGGTTTCCGCACCGACTTCGTGGCCGCCGACGAACAATTGGGTAAGCGGATTCGCAATGCGAAGGTGGAACGAATTCCCTACGTACTCGTGGTCGGCGACGAAGACGTGGCGGGGGACACGCTCGGTGTCAATCCGCGAGGCGGCGAGGTTCGACGTGGTGTCTCGGTGGACTCGTTCATCGCCGAGCTTGCTGCGCTGGTCGACGACGGCGAAGGCGCTTGATGCTCGAACACCTGTGGAATGGCTGGCGTGCCGAGTACGTGCAGCGCGACTCCAAGAAGATGAACGGCTCGAAGTCGATATTCTCCCAGATTCTCGAGTCGGGGATGTCCGATCAGGAGTCGTACATCGTTCATCGCGGTCAGACGTGTTTCGTGATTCTCAATGCATTTCCGTACTCGCCGGGACACATGCTGGTGTTGCCGTACCGTGAGGTGGGCGAGTTGGAGATGTTGAGTGACGAAGAACGTGAGGAGATCTGGATTCTCGTGAAGGATGCCGTGCGCGTCTTGAAGGCGGAGTACGCGCCGCAAGGCGTGAACGTGGGGATCAACATGGGTGCGTCTGCCGGTGGCAGTGTCTCGCAGCATCTGCACGTGCACGTCCTGCCGCGATGGGGTGGTGACACCAACTTCATGGTGACCGTTGCCAATACGAAGATCCTTCCGGAGTCACTTGCGGTGAGCGCGGAGCGCCTGCGTGCGCGTTTCTCGGAGATGGTGGGGAGGTAGGGATGTCTGACGAGATTCGCGACCAGTTGCCCGAAGACTTGAATGCTTCCGAGTTCGTCGGCCCGTATCAGTTTCCTGACAACAGTCGACGTCGTATTCCGGCGTTCTTGTACATGACGATTGCCGTTGCATGTTTGGTGGCGTGGTTTGCGCTTGGTCGCTCGCAGGTTGACAACGCTGGCTATGTCAACGATGGTTTCCTCTTCGTCGCCGTGTTGCTCGCCGCTTTCTCGTTGTTCCTGCTCACGTCGTCCTGGAAGCTCGGCGTGAAAGAGACCGATGCATTGGTGCTTGCGTCCCAGGCTGTCGGATTTGCGGTTGGCCACGCATCGGCACAACAGGTGTGGCGTGGTTGGCGGAGTCGTCCGACGTGGCGCGTGTTGTGTTACAGCGCAGAGGAGCCACCGCTGAAGAGAGGTCTCGTCCTCATTGACGCGGTCGACGGCCAGCAGGTGGAGTGTCTCGTGGAAGACAACCCAGAGGTCTGAGCATCAGTAGGATTTGACCGTGTTCGATGGTCGTTTTCGAAGCCAGGTAGAGCGCGCAATTCGCCCGATCGGCGTGCGACTGGGCAAGACTCGCTTGACACCCGATCACTTCACCCTTGCCGGTCTGGTGATGGCGTGTGCCGCAGCCGTGGCAATCGGTGCCGGGCAACTGCAATTGGGTTTCGTGTTGTTGGTGGCATCTGCATTGCCGGACTTGCTCGACGGCGCACTGGCCAAGGCATCCAACCTTGCCAGTCAGCGTGGAGCATTTTTCGACTCGGTCATCGACCGGGTGAGCGATGCCGTGGTGCTGGGTGGCGTCGCGTGGCATTTCGCGGTGACGAATGATCCACGGACTGCAGTCATCCCGTTCGCGGTGATGGGCTTGTCGTTGCTCATCTCCTACGAACGGGCCAAGGCGGAGTCACTCGGTCTGCAGGCCAAGGGCGGGCTGATGGAGCGCGCCGAGCGAATCGTGGTGTTGTGCATCGGTTTGCTCTTCGGATCGATCCTGCTGTGGGTGATGTGGGCGATGCTGTTGCTCACGGCCTACACCGCAGTTCAGCGCTTCATCAAGGTGTGGCGACAGGCAGCAGTTGCACCAGTGACGGCGGAGCGGATTGCCACCCGCCGGTCGCGACGCGCGTCGCGGCGTGCCAAGCGCGACGACTATCGCGCTCGCTTCAATCGCCGTCGCCGTCCTCTCTGACGCGCATGCCGCGCGTTCGGCCGACGTACTACGCCTACCGCGGCGGACTCGCGGTATCACGTTGGTTGTCCCCGCGAGGTGCGCAGCTCGTGGCGTGGCTGGGGGGTACGGTCGCGGCACTGGCCGGCGGATCCCGGCGCGCGATGTTCGAACGGCACGTTCGTCGTGTGCAACCTGGGATCTCCGCTCGCGCAGCTCGGCGTTCGTCGCGCAGGGCCTTTCATGCTTACGCGCGCTACTACGTCGAGTCGTTTCGTCTGCCTCGTCTCTCGCAGCGACGTGTCGAACGCGGTTTTTCGGTCGAGGGGTTCGAACACATCGAACAGGCCATTGCAAGAGGGAACGGTGCGATCTTGGCGCTTCCACATCTTGGTGGTTGGGAGTGGGCGGGTCGCTGGCTCGCTGATCGCGGTTACGACGTTCATGCCGTGGCCGAGGTGCTCGGTGATGAGGACGTCACCCGACTGTTCGTAGAACTGCGAGCGAATTTGGGTATGACCGTGATCCCTTTGGACGACTCGGCGGGTGTGAAGGTCGCCTCGGCTCTCAGGGCAAATGCGGTGGTATGTCTGCTGTGCGACAGGGACATCGCGAAGAACGGCAAACGATCCGGTGTGATGGTCGACTTCTTCGGCGAGCGGACGAGCATTCCCTCGGGCCCCGCATTCTTTGCGTTGCGCACGGGTGCGTCGTTGCTGCCGGTCGCCACGTATTTTCGCCGCGACGTAGACGGCCACCACGCGGTGGTGGGTCCACCAGTCGCCATCGACTCGTCAGGTTCCTTGCGGGACGACGTGCAGCGACTGACTCAGGGCCTCGCAACAAGGTTGGAGGAGTTGATTCGCCGGCATCCCGAACAATGGCACCTGTTCCAGCCGAATTGGCCGAGTGATCCGGGCTATTGATCAGTCGAACGCGGCGAAGAGCTCCTTGATTGCAACCGTCTGACCGCCACTAGTCGACGACATCACCGCAATTGGCTGCACGCCTCGCATGTGCCACTCAAACAGTCGCTCGCGTACGTAAGTGGCATCGCCGGAGATCGTGCAGTCGTCCAGCCACTCGTTGGTCATTGCCGCCCTGATTGCGTCATCGTCACGGGTGGGTAGAGCCTCCTCGATCCGGTCCATGACATCGTTGAAACCCGCCGCTCGCCAGTAGTTGCGGTAGTTGGGTAGCGATACGTAACCAGTCATCGTCTTTCGATTGATCGCTCGCGCCGCGTCGATGTCGTCGGAGATCACCGTAGGGATCATGTTGAGGAGGCGAAATTCATCGGGTCGAGCGAGACGGGCCATCTGCACTTGGCGATCGATGTCTCTCAGCGAGGCGTTTGCCCAGATTGCTCCGTCGGCGATCTTCGTGGCGAGATCAAGCATCTTGTCGCGCAGCGTGGCGAGCAGAATTGGAGGTAGTGCGCCGGAGAAGCGTTCTGTTGCCTTCATCGTTGCGACGTACTGCTCGATGTCCTGGAGGGGTTTTCCCGTTTGCACACCTAGGCGTTTGGTGATGGGGCCGTGACTGACGCCGATACCGAAGGCGAAACGACCATTCGACACTTCGTGAACATGGGCAGCGGTGTTCGCTGACTCCACGGGGTGGCTGTAATAGATCGGCTGGATCGAAGTCCAGAACTTGATCGACGAGGTGGCGTGGGCGAGTGATACGCACATCGCGACTGCTGCACCGAGACTGGGACACGCGATTCCATCGAACCCACGTCGCTCCGCTTCGAGCGCCAACTCGAGCAGGTTCGAGCGCTTGGACGGCGTGCCAACGAGTGACAGCGCGGGTCGAAAGTCACTCTCATTGGTCGGCATGTCGAACCACCCCTTCTCGCGCCTACCGTATAGGTCATGGGCATGTTGCGTGTCGCGATGGTCTGCCCCTACAGCATCTCCGTTCCCGGTGGAGTGCAGGCTCAGGTCTTGGGATTGACCCGAGAATTGCGTCAACTCGGTCACGAAGTGCGTGTCCTCGCGCCATGTGATGGCCCGCCACCGGAGCCATTCATCACTCCAGTTGGGAACAGTCTCCCGACCTCATCGAACGGCTCTGTGGCTCCGCTGGCACCGGACCCGTCGGCTGCATTGCGCACGATGCGTGCCCTGAATGACGAAGCATTCGATGTGATCCACCTGCATGAGCCTCTGGTGCCTGGTCCGACCGCCACTGCGCTTCTGCTGCAAATCGCTCCTCTCGTGGGGACGTTCCATGCGGCTGGCGACTCGGGCTCGTACCGTGTGCTCAATCGAACGGCGAGGTGGGCAGCCTCACACCTGAACGTTCGAGTGGCGGTGTCTCTTGCTGCCGAGGAGTTGGCGAAGCGATACCTCGATGGTGAGTACACCGTGCTCTACAACGGCATCGAAACGAATCGATTTCGTTCGTCGGGCATGTCGCGTGAGTCGACGCCCACGATCTTGTTTTGTGGTCGCCACGAGCCGCGCAAAGGACTCGAAGTGTTGCTCGAGGCGATGGCTCATTTGCCGAGCGACTTCCGCCTGTGGGTGGCATCCGATGGGCCAGATTTGAATCGTCTGGAGTCGCGATACAAGAGCGACAAGCGGATCGAATGGTTGGGTCGGATCACCGACGACGAAAAGATTCGACGACTCAATCGAGCAACGTTCTTCTGCGCCCCGTCGCTGGGAGGTGAGTCGTTTGGTTTGGTGTTGCTTGAGGCGATGGCGGCGGGATCTTGTCTCGTGGCGAGCGACATCGACGGATACCGACAGGTCGCGCGCCACGATCAGGACGGATGGTTGGTGCCACCGAATGATCCGCGAGCGCTCGCTCAGTCATTCACGAGACTATGGAATGACGAAGCGTCGCGATCGCGATTGATAGCGAGCGGTTTCGAGCGAGCTACGCATTTCTCCATGGGATCGCTCGCCGAACGGTATGTGCAGATCTATGAGAACCTGCTGGAAGACGAAGCAATGCAGAGGCTCGACTTGAGCACGAGTCCGTTCATCCGCCGATTCAACGACCGACTGCTGCGCCGTTCGCGGGCCGCGAGTTGAAGCCCGCAAGAAACCCGCTCATCTAGACTGCATCCATGGAACTCACCTGGATCGTCGCTTTGGCGGTGGGGGTTCTCCTCGTCGTTGGAGTCGTCGTCTACAACGGCCTCGTGCGCAAGCGCAACGAGGTGGACAATGCCTGGTCGCAAATCGATGTCCAGTTGAAGCGCCGACTCGATTTGATCCCCAACCTGGTGGAGACGGTGAAGGGGTACGCCGCGCACGAGAGGGTGGCCCTCGAAGCCGTCGTCACCGCGAGATCTCACGCCATGGCTGCAGGGTCGACACCGCACGAGCAGGCTCAAGTCGACAATGAGATAACGGGAGCGTTGCGCCAGCTGTTTGCACTCGCTGAGGCGTATCCGGACTTGAAGGCGAACCAGGGATTCGTCTCACTGCAGGAAGAACTCGCCAACACGGAGAGTCGAATTGCCTATGCCCGCCAGTTCTACGGTGATGCGGTGGAGGCGTACAACAACGCGATCCAGGCATTCCCGGGAGTGTTGATCGCCAAGACGTTCGGCTTCGGCGAACGTGAATACTTCGAGGCGGAGGTCGCCGCTCGCGAAGTTCCGAAGGTGCAGTTCTAGTCAAACATGAATGAACTGATCGCGGCAAACAAGCGGAGGACGGCGTTCCTGCTCGTCGGGTTCGTCGCAGTCGTCGTGCTGGTTGGCTGGGCTGTTGGCGTGCTGATCGGCAATGGAACGTCGGGAACCATCGTTGCGCTCGTCATCGCTGCCGTGTTTGCATTCACGTCGTATTGGAAGTCCGACGCAATTGCACTGCGGGTCAGTCGAGCAGTGCCGGCAGATGAGGTGCAGTACCGACGTCTGCACAACTTGGTCGAAGGTTTGTGTATCGCGGGCGGTATTCCGAAGCCGCGCGTCTACGTGATCAACGACCCCGCGCCGAATGCCTTTGCCACGGGGAGGAATCCGAAGAACGCGGCCATCGCGTTCACTTCTGGCCTTCTCGAACAGATGAATCGAGTAGAGCTGGAAGGCGTCGTGGCCCACGAACTTTCCCACATCAAGAACTACGACATCCTCGTCTCGACGCTCGCTGTCACGCTCGTGGGAACGGTGGCGATCATCACCGACATCGCCATTCGCACGATGTGGTGGAATGGGGGGCGCGTCGCGCGCTCCGGCGATCACGCCGACCGCAACAATCCTCTTGCGTTCGTCGGCCTGGCCCTGTTGATCGTGG
This sequence comes from uncultured Acidimicrobium sp., assembly GCA_964633985.1. Taxonomy (GTDB): domain Bacteria; phylum Actinomycetota; class Acidimicrobiia; order Acidimicrobiales; family Ilumatobacteraceae; genus UBA3006. The sequence continues at coordinate 76,200 of CAZWKD010000001.1, forward strand.
CACCACTGTTGGCGAAGGCGATGCAGGCTGCGATCAGCCGTCGTCGCGAAACCCTTGCTGATGTGTCGGCCGTGCGCATGACGCGTTATCCGCCGGGCCTGATCGGCGCACTGGAGAAGCTCCAACAGGACACCACGGTGACCCACGCCGCGAGTATGGCCACTGCGCACATGTGGATCGAACAGCCGATGTCGGGTGTAGGTGACACGGGTCGGTTGGGGGCGTGGCATAAACTTTTCAATACGCACCCGCCGCTCAGTGAGCGGATCGCTCTACTCAGGGAGATGTAAATGTCCGTTCGACGCTCATTGTCCTCGTTCGCTGTGATCGCCGTGTTCGGCGTGGTGGCTGCCGCGTGTGGCGGTGGAGACGCGGCAGAGACCGCGGAGGTCTCGACCACCGTGGCGGCAGTCGAGACGACGATCGTCGATCAAGGACCGATTTATCCGCTCCTGGGCACTGAGGCGACTGACGAGGCGGTACTCGCACGACCTGCGATGGTGGTGAAGATCGACAATCATCCGAAGGCGCGTCCGCAGATGGGGTTGAACGAAGCGGACATCGTGTTCGAGGAAAACGTCGAGAAGCTCACGCGTTTCGCCGCCGTATTCCACAGCGCAGGTTCTGACCCTGTCGGCCCAATTCGCTCCGGCCGTTTCCAGGACATCAACTTGGTGGGCTCCCTGAATCAACCCTTGTTCGTGTGGAGCGGTGGCAACGCCAAGGTGACGAATGCGATTCGTAATTCTGACCTCGTGGACTTGAGCTACACCGTGGCCAACAAGGACGGCGGATTCGCTCGCGACTCGGATCGTCCCGCGCCGCACAATCTGATCGCTGAAACCACGAAGTTGTGGACTTTGGCGCCGGCAGGATCGGTTGCCCCACAAAAACAGTTCGAGTACCGCACGGAGAGCGATGCGAATGCCAGCACATCCGAAGCGGTGGATGGCTTCCGCCTGTCGATGGATGGTGTGAAGGTGCAGTGGACGTGGTCAACGGAGGTCAATGAATGGCTCCGTGTTCAGGACTCGACTCCGCATGTCGATGCGAACGATGTGCAGATCTCGGTTCCGAACGTGATCGTGCTCGAAGTTGAGTACTCCAACACCTACAGCCCCGTGTCCAAGACGGTCGGCAGTGGCAAGGCGTACGTGTTCACCAATGGTGTCGTGTACGTCGGTTCTTGGGAGCGCACTGATCGGCTCGGCGTCTACGTCCTACGCGACTCCGCAGGAGCACCGATCAAGTTGACCCCGGGGCAGACGTTCATCCAGGTGTCGCGGGCCGAAAAACTGGCGATCATCGGCTCGGGTGTCGATCCGGAGACCATCGACTACCCCTGATCTCGCTGCCGATCGGCTAGCGGTTGGCACCAATCATGTAGCCGGACTATTCGGCCTGAAGTTCGCCTCGGTACGCTGTCTTCCATGTCGCAGCACGATGTCCGCGGTTCGATGACGGTCAAGCGGGGTTTGGCCGAGATGCTCAAGGGTGGCGTGATCATGGATGTGGTCACTCCCGAGCAGGCGAAGATTGCCGAGGATGCAGGAGCAGTCGCGGTGATGGCTCTCGAGCGCGTACCGGCCGACATTCGTCGCGACGGTGGCGTGGCCCGAATGAGCGATCCGGAGATGATCGAGGGCATCAAGGCGGCCGTGTCGATCCCGGTGATGGCGAAGGCACGAATTGGCCACTTCGTCGAGGCGCAGATTCTCGAGGCGCTCGGCGTCGACTTCATCGACGAGTCGGAGGTGCTCACACCAGCCGACGAGACGCATCACATCGACAAACTCAAGTTCACCGTGCCGTTCGTGTGTGGTGCGACGAACCTGGGAGAGGCTCTCCGTCGCATCGCCGAAGGTGCGGCCTTGATTCGATCCAAGGGCGAGGCCGGTACGGGCAACGTGGTCGAAGCCGTTCGCCACTTGCGCAACATCACGGGTGACGTTCGACGGATCACTCAGGCAGACTCCGCCGAGTTGTTCGACTGGGCGAAGAAGTTGCAGGCGCCACTTCCACTGGTGCAAGAGATCGCAGAGACGGGAGCGTTGCAGGTGCCGCTGTTCTGCGCAGGCGGAATCGCAACTCCCGCAGATGCGGCGCTGGCAATGCAACTTGGTGCCGAGTCGGTGTTCGTGGGATCGGGAATCTTCAAGAGTGATGACCCTGCTCCGCGGGCCAAAGCAATCGTCGAGGCCACGACCCACTTCAACAATCCCGACATCTTGGCCAAGGTGAGCCGCAACCTCGGTGCGCCGATGACCGGAATCGGTATGGACAAGGTCAACGAGCGCTACGCCGAGCGCGGCTGGTAATCACTTCGCGCCGTATGGCAGCGCTCAACATTGGCGTCCTGGCGCTGCAGGGTGCGTTTGCTGCCCATCAAGACGTGCTCCACGGACTTGGTTGCCGTACGCGACAAGTTCGTGAACCGCGAGATCTTGCGGGGTTGCAGGCATTGGTGATGCCGGGTGGCGAGTCGACCACCATGTCGAAGTTGTTGGTCACCTCCGAACTATTCGAGCCGGTGGCAGAAGCGATCCATGGCGGCCTGGCCGTGTTCGGCACGTGCGCGGGAATGATCCTGTTGTCATCAGGGATCGAAGACGGTCGCCCGGATCAACGTTCGTTCGGTTTCCTCGACATCTCGGTGCAGCGCAACGCATACGGTCGGCAAGTGGACAGCTTCGAGACCGATTTGCAGGTGGCGGGACTGAAAGATCCATTTCGTGCCGTGTTCATCCGCGCTCCGCGAGTGACTCGTATCGGCGCGGTTTCAGTGCTTGCAGCGCACGAAGGCGAACCAGTCCTTGTGCGTCAGGGAAGGGTGTGGGCCGCATCGTTCCACCCGGAGTTGTCCCAAGATGATCGCGTTCACCGCTTGTTCGTAGAGTGTGTGGAGAAGGAGTAACGATGTCTGGCCACTCCAAATGGGCAACGATCAAACGCAAGAAGGGTGCTCTCGACAAGGCGCGAGGCAAGACGTTCGCCAAGTTGGCACGTCAGCTCGAAGTTGCCACCAGAGAAGGCGGCGGAGATCCGAATTCCAATGCCTCATTGCGCACGGTGGTGCTGAAGGCCAAGGCAGCGCAGATGACGAACGACGCGATCGAACGCGCAATCAAGCGCGGATCGGGTGTGCAGACCGGGGCGTCATACGAGTCGATCACCTATGAGGCATATGCGCCGGGCGGCGTGGCGATGTTGATCGAATGTCTCACCGACAACCGCAATCGAACCGCGTCCGACGTTCGCTCGTTGTTCAGCAAGTTCGGCGGAGCGATGGCCGAGCCGGGGGCGGTGGGTTGGCAGTTCACGCGACGCGGCATCGTCAACGTTTCCCGCGAAGTGAGTGAGGATGCCGTGATGACTGCGGCGCTCGAGGCAGGGGTGGATGACATCGTCGATGAGGGTGATTCGTGGAGGATCTTGTGCGATCCTGCCAACGTTTTCGAAGTGAAAGCTGCATTGGAATCGGCAGGCATTGCCGTGAACTCGGCAACGACGACGATGTTGTCGTCCATGTCGATCCAAGTGCAGGATGCCGCCGATGCCCGCGCCGTGTTGCGGATCATGGACGAGTTGGACGAGAACGATGACGTGCAGGACGTGTATGCCAACTTCGATATATCCGAGGAGATGATGGCGGAGGCAGCATCGTGAGCGTCGCGGTGGGTGACCAAGCACCAGAGATCGAACTGCAAGGGACTGGTGGCGCCACCTATCGTCTCGCCGACTATCGCGGCAAGGTCGTCGTCGTGGTCTTCTACCCAGGGGACAACACTCCGGTTTGCACACGACAACTGAACGCGTACAACGACGAGTTGGCCCAGTTCCGAGACGTCGGCGCACAAGTGTTGGCGATCTCCGCACAAGGCGTCGAAAGCCACGACGATTTCTCCGAACGCCACGGCTTTGGCTTTCCGCTCCTCGCAGACACCGACAAACAGGTGGCCAAGGCGTGGGGCGTGCTCGGACCGCTCGGCTTTCTCCGCCGCAGCGTCTTCATCGTCGACCAAGAGGGAATCATCCGCTATGTCCATCGGGCTCTCGCAGGGGTGACCTATCGTCCAGTGGATGAGCTGGTGGCGGCGATTAGGCGACTCGAGCACTGAGATTCGAATCCCCAGACGGGGTGAAGCCCCTCGGTAGAGTGAGAACATATGTTCGCCCATGAGCGTGACCACCGCGAGAGGGGCATGAGGTGTCTGGGAATCGACCCAGGACTTACCCGTTGTGGGTACGCCGTGCTCTCCATGTCGACAGGCAGTCGGGTGGAAGCGGCGGCACTCGGGGCGTTCACTACACCGAGCGACGATGCGCTCGCCGATCGTCTGTATGCACTGCATCTCGATGTGACTGCGTTGCTCGAGGAATTCACTCCTACCGAGGTGGCGATCGAGCGAGTGTTCTTCCAGAACAATGCAACGACGGCCATGGGTACGGCGCAAGCGAGTGCAATCGTCTTGCTGGCAGCACGCAACTATGGCATCGACGTGGTGCATTACACGCCGAGTCAGGTCAAGCTTGCGGTTGCCGGTTCAGGTTCGGCGGACAAGGCGGCGATTCGCGCGATGGTGCGTAAGCGTCTCGGATTGTCGCGTGATCCTTCGCCGACCGACGCTGCAGATGCCGCAGCGGTGGCGTTGTGTCACTTGGCAAGTGCGCCGCTTGCACGAGCAGTCTCTGCGGGGCGTACATGATCGGTTCGCTGCGTGGAGTGGTGCTCGAACGCACGTCTGACTCGACGGTGCTACTCGAAGTTTCCGGTGTGGGCTACCTCGTCAACGTCACGCCTCGAACTCTCGCAGAGTTGGAACCGACGTCACAGGCCTTTCTCCATGTCCATCACCACGTGCGTGAAGATGCCGTCACGTTGTTCGGATTTCGGGAGCGGACCGAGCTCGTCGCGTTTCAGACTTTGCTCGGTGCACATGGGGTTGGCCCCGCGATGGCGATGGCAATCCTTGCCACGCACTCGCCACATGTGCTCGTCGACATCGTTGCCACGTCTGACACGGCGGCGCTGACCATGGTGCCAGGGGTGGGCAAGAAGACCGCCGAGCGATTGATGATCGAATTGAAGGGCAAGATGAACATTCCGCTGCTCGAAATGGAGTCGGGTGGATCGAGCCCCACCGTGATGGGCGACGTGCGCGACGCATTGATCGGGCTCGGTTATTCCGCCGACGAAGTACGGCAAGTGTTGCGCGAGGTCGGTGCGGTGGATTCGCCAGAAGAAGCGCTGCGTGCAGCGTTGACCATGTTGGGGGCGCGTCGTGCGTGAAGAGTTCCTCGATCCACGAGCCGACAATGACGAGACGATCGAAGAGGGCGGACTTCGTCCCCGTGCTCTCAGTGACTTCGTCGGTCAGTCGGAACTCAAGGAACATCTCGGGATCATCCTCGAAGCGGCGCGTCGTCGACAACAAGCCGTCGACCATCTGTTGTTGGCGGGGCCACCGGGATTGGGCAAGACCACGATGGCGGGCATCGTCGCCAATGAGATGGCTGCCGCACTGCATGTCACGTCGGGGCCCGCGCTTGAACGTGCCGGCGATCTCGCAGCAATCCTCACCAAACTCGAACCCAACGATGTGTTGTTCATCGACGAAATCCATCGGCTGTCCAAGACGGTGGAAGAAATCCTCTATCCGGCAATGGAGGACTTCCAGATCGACATCGTGGTGGGGAAGGGCCCCACGGCTTCGTCGATTCGCCTCAGCTTGCCGCGATTCACGCTGATCGGAGCAACCACACGCACCGGGATGATCACGGGACCATTGCGCGATCGCTTCGGGTTGGTCGCTCGCCTCGACTACTACGAGGCCGATGAGTTGCAGCAGATCGTTTTGCGGGCCGCGACGATTCTCGGAATTGAGTCCAATCCGCAAGGCGCAAGCGAGATTGCGCGTCGCTCCAGGGGCACGCCACGAATCGCCAATCGTCTGCTGCGGCGTGTGCGCGACTTTGCGGAGGTGCGTGGTCACGGAAAGATCGATGAGTCGACGGCTCGTGAGGCGCTCGCGGTGTTCGGTGTGGATGATCTCGGCTTGGACAAAGTCGACCGAGCCATCCTGCACGCGCTATGTGATCGATTTGGAGGCGGGCCCGTGGGCCTGACCACTCTCGCCATCTCGGTGAGCGAACAACCCGAGACAGTGGAGGACGTGTACGAGCCGTTCTTGATTCAACAGGGTCTGCTCGCGCGTACACCGCGGGGCCGCGTAGCGATGCCCGCCGCGTGGCAACATCTCGGACTCGTGGCGCCCGCACACGATCCCGACTTGTTCTCCTGATGCGACTAGAGGATCTCGATTACCACCTCCCGGAGGAACTGATCGCGCAACGGCCAGTGGAGCCCCGCGACTCGGCGCGGTTGCTCGTCGATCACGGATCCTTGCCTCCGGTCGATGCCCATGTGTTTGACTTGCCGAATTACCTGCGACCTGGCGATGCGTTGGTGGTCAATCACACGCGTGTGTTCCCTGCACGGTTGCGACTGTTGCGTCGCTCGGGCGGAGCAATCGAGGTATTGCTCCTCGAGGACCACGGCACAGTGTGGACGGCACTCGTGCGTGGCGGAGCCAAATTGCGCGAGGGAGAAGAGTTGGTCGATGGCGACAATACGGTCGTAGTTCGTTTCGTGCGCCGTGTCGAGGACGTATTCGAAGTCGAGTTGATCGATGAGCGTTGGCCGCTCGAGCATGGCGAAATGCCACTACCGCCCTACATCACGGAGCGCCTTGAAGATGGCGAGCGATATCAAACGGTGTATTCCCACGATGCCCGTTCGGCCGCTGCGCCGACGGCCGGCCTGCACTTGACCGAACCATTGTTGAACGAGATCAGGGCGCTCGGTGTGCGCATCCTGGAGGTCGAGCTCGTGGTCGGACTGGACACGTTCAAGCCGATCGACGCACAAGACCCACTGCAGCACCACATGCACACGGAGTACTACCGCGTTCCCATCGAGACCTGGGATGCCTGTCGGCACGTCCATGAATCAGGGGGTTCGGTGGTCGCGGTTGGCACGACTGCCACTCGAGCTCTCGAGAGTGCAGCAGCCACCGGAGAACTGTCGGGCCGAACCTCGCTCTACATCACGCCCGGATTCTCCTGGCAGGTGGTGGACAAGATGATGACCAACTTTCACATGCCGCGAACGACGTTGATCATGATGATCTCGTCGATGATCGGCGAACGCTGGCGTGCTCTCTACGGCCATGCGATCGATAGGCGCTACCGCATGTTGTCGTTCGGTGACGCGATGCTGCTCGACAGACACGCACGCTGACTGGTCGTCACACAGTACGGTGAAGCCGTGTTTCCGGTGACGATGAAGGTCGAAGCGACCTGCGGAAGCGCTCGCGCAGGTGTGGCGACTACCGCCCGCGGTGATTATCAGACTCCTTGTTTCATGCCGGTGGGAACGCGTGGAGCCATCAAGTACCTGAGTGCCGAAGACTACGAGTCGGTGGGAGCGCGGATCGTGCTCGGCAACACCTATCACTTGATGCTGCGTCCCGGAGCCGACGTGGTGCAGCATTTCGGTGGGCTCGCTCGTTTCGCTGGATGGAGCGGGCTCACGCTCACTGACTCCGGCGGATTTCAGGTGTTCTCCCTCGATCCTGACGTCGACGATGACGGTGTGACCTTTCGCTCCACCTATGACGGATCGTTGCATCGGTTCACTCCGGAAACGGCAATCGAAGTGCAGCAGAAACTCGGCGCCGATATCCAGATGGTGCTCGACGTCTGTCCGCCCTTGCCGTCTGCGAAGTCCGTCATCGAAGAAGCATTGCGACGAACGGGCGAGTGGGCGGAACGTGCGCGTTCATCGCATGAGCGTGATGATCAGTCGCTGTTTGGCATCGTGCAAGGAGGCATCGATCCCGAGTTACGTCGGAAGAGTGCCACCCAGATTTCGGCACTCCAATTCGACGGTTATGGCATTGGGGGACTGTCGGTCGGCGAGACGAGAGAAGAAATGTTGCCCGCTCTTGCGGCCGCGATCGAGGTGCTACCAAGCGATCGACCCCGTTATCTGATGGGCGTCGGCGATCCTGCATCGCTCGTCGAGGCGGTCAATCTTGGGGTGGATCAATTCGATTGTGTGTTGCAGACACGGCTCGGCCGTCACGGTACGGCGCTGACGAGTTCTGGTCGACTGAACATCAAGCGTGCCGAGTTCTCGCTATCGGATGACCCGATCGATGAGACCTGCACCTGCATGGTGTGTGCTCGACACTCACGTGGTTACCTGCGCCATCTCTTTCAGGTGGGTGAACCCACTGCCTCGCGTTTGGTGTCACTGCACAACGTCGCGTGGACCATCTCGCTGATGGCAGAGATGCGTAAGCGAATCCTGGCCGGCACGTTCGATGATTTGCGCCGTGAGGTACTGGCCGTCTGGGCTGACTAGGAGAACTCCTCAGGAGTAGAGTGTCCACCCATGTTCTCGATACACGCCCTCCTTGCCGCCGCCGCATCTGACACTGGCTCTGGGGGTGGCATTCTCGGCCTTCTCCCACTGATTCTGATCTTTGCGGTGATGTACTTCTTGTTGCTGCGTCCGCAGCGCAAGCGTCAGAAGGAAGCACAGCGTCTGCAGAGCAGCATCGCCGAGGGTGACGAAGTCATCCTCAACTCCGGCATCTATGGCTTCGTCTCTGCCGTCGAGGACAACTACGTGTGGCTCGACGTCGCCGAGAAGGTGGAGATTCGCGTTGCCAAGAATGCGATTGCGACGCGATTGTCTGCCCCTGCGGAGGGCGAGTCCGCAGCCGAAGACAAGAAGTAGTCAACCAAGCGTGACTCGGCGTCTCGTTCTTTCGCTCGTCGGCATTCTGATCGTCGTCTTCGGCGGTCTCACTGCGAACTTGTTGGTGGGCAACGAACCATCCTTGGGACTAGACCTACAGGGCGGCGCGTCGGTCACGCTCACTCCGGTCGGCGAATACGAACCTGCGGCTCTCGAAGTTGCCGTGGAGATCATTCGCGCACGAGTCGATTCGCTTGGTGTCGCCGAACCTGAGATCATCAGTCAGGGCGACACGGTCGTGATCAACCTGCCTGGCGTGGAAGACCAAGATCGCGCACTACAGATCGTCGGGGCGCAGGGACAGGTGTTGCTGCGCCCAGTGATCCAGAGCGGGACACTCGACACCTCATCGACCACGACGGCTCCCGCGAACGCCCCGGACCCCACCGACCCCGACGCAACCGTCTTGTTGACGGACGATCTCGGGATCAGTTACCAGGTTGGTCCTGCGCAGGCGACGGGTGACGTGTTCGAGAACGACGCACAAGCCGACATCTCCAGTGGCCAGTGGGCGGTAGTCGTCAGCCTTCGCGGTGGCGCGGAAGGTGAGGACGTCTGGAACGCACTCACCACCAAGTGTTTCAACCGTGATGCAACGTGTCCGACGGGTCAAGTGGCGATCGTGCTCGACGGAGTCGTCATTTCTGCGCCAGTGGTGCAAGAGCCTGTGTTCACGGGTGGAACGGTGCAGATCAGCGGTGACTTCACCGAGGATGAGGCTCGTGACTTGGCCAAGATCCTCGAATTCGGTGCAGTGCCCGTCGAGTTCGAGGTCGCCTCAGTGCAAACGGTGTCGCCGACACTCGGAAGTGATTCGCTCCGAGCTGCGATCATTGCGGGTCTCGTCGGAATGGTGCTCGTCCTGATGTTCTTCTTCGCCTATTACCGGCTACTGCCAATCGTGATGCTGCTGGGATTGGCCGTATCGGGTTCGCTGATGTGGAGCGTCATCGCGCTGCTCTCGAAGACCAACGGTCTCGCCCTCACGCTCGCCGGTGTCGCCGGCATCATCGTGTCGATTGGTGTGACGGTCGACTCCTATGTGGTGTTCTTCGAACGTCTGAAAGATGAGGTTCAGGCAGGAAGATCGCTCAGGGGCTCTGCACAACGCAGCTTCCAGAGCGCGTTTCGGACGATCTTGATCGCAGATGGCGCGTCATTCATTGGTGCAGTCGTTCTCTGGTATCTCACGGTCGGCGCGGTTCGCGGATTTGCGTTCTTCCTCGGGCTCTCGACGCTGATCGACGTGATCGTCGCCTTCTTCTATACGCGTCCTGCGGTGTTGCTGTTGGCACGCACCAAGTTGTTCCGCGGTAGTCGTGTGCTCGGTGTGCGGCAGAGCGAACAGGGGGCATCGGCATGAGCGTGTTCGGTCGGCTGTATCGCGGCGAAACGACGATCGACTTCGTCGGACGGCGGAAGTGGGGATTCGGCTTCTCGGGCTTGCTCGTGCTCGTCTCGCTGTTTTCACTCGGCTTTCGTGG
>CAZWKD010000001.1:86610-123332 GCA_964633985.1 uncultured Acidimicrobium sp.
TCCGCGCGCTGCTCGTCTTCTTCGTCCTGGTGTCGCTGTTCATCGCCTGGCGCTTCGAATGGAAGATGGCCGTGGCTGCATTTGCCGCGATGGTCCACGACGTAGTGATCAGTGTGGGCGTGTATTCGGTCTTCGGATTCCTCGTTACACCGGCGACGGTAGTCGCGTTCTTGACGATCCTCGGATATTCGCTCTACGACACGATCGTCGTGTTCGATCGAGTGCACGACAATGCCGTTCGGTTGGGATCCTCCCGAGTGTCCTATGGGGACGTGGTCAACGTCTCGATGAATCAGGTGTTGATGCGGTCATTGAATACGACCATCTCGTCGCTGTTGCCAGTCATCTCGCTCCTCGTCGTCGGCTCGTGGTTGCTGGGAGCGGTGACCTTGCGTGAGTTTGCGATCGCGCTGTTGGTGGGCCTCTTTCTCGGTGCCTATTCGTCGATCTTCATCGCAGCGCCGCTGCTCGCCGCATACAAGTCCCGCGAACCTCGGTACGCCGCCACCAAGAACGTGCTCCACCTGGGCGACGAGATGCAGCGACTGATGGGCTCCGGTCGCGAGGAAACCAAGCGAATTGTTGCTGAGCCTGTCGATGGGTTGGCTCGGGTGACCAGCGCGCTCACACACCCGCCTCGTCCACGCAAGAACAAACGCCGCTGATCTCAGCCCGTAGAATTCGGGCATGTTGGTGATGAGATGAGCACCACCTCCCGCGTACTTCCTTGGCGCCGTTCCCAAGCATCGGTATCCACCGAGTTGGCGCCGCTACTCAGCCTGTATCGCGCGCGTCACCCCAAAGGTTCGGTGGGGATGATCAATACGGCCTATGAGATGGCCCGAGAAGCTCACCGCAACCAGTCTCGAATGAGTGGAGAGTTGTATATCTCGCATCCAGTAGCCGTAGCGCGGATCGTCGCGGAGATCGGGCTCGACGAGGTGTCGTTGGCGGCAGCCCTACTACACGATGCGGTGGAGGACACGGAGATCACGTTGACCGACGTGGAGTCCAACTTCGGACACGAAGTTGCGTCGATCGTCGATGGACTCACCAAATTGGAACGACTCCAGTTCGATTCGCGAGAGGCACAGCAGGCGGCGACCATGCGCAAGATGCTCGTGGCGATGGCCAAGGATCTCCGCGTGCTGATCATCAAGTTGGCTGACCGACTCCACAACATGCGCACGATCGCCTCCGCGCCTTTCGAGAAGCAGCGGCGTGTCGCCCAGGAGACGCTCGACATTTATGCTCCGCTCGCACACCGTCTCGGGATGCAGGAGATTCGTCAGCAACTCGAGGACCTCTCATTTGCGGCGTTGTATCCCAAGCGATATGCGGAGCTCGACTACTTGGTGTCGTCTCGCGCACCGGAACGCGACGTGTACCTGGCCAAGGCACTCGGACAGGTCAATCAGTGGTTGAACGAAGTGGGTATTCGAGCGGACCTGACGGCGCGCGGCAAACACCTGTGGAGTTTGTACGAGAAGATGGTGCAGAAGGGGCGTGAGTTCGACGACATTTTCGACCTCATGGCGATCCGCATCATCGTCGATGACGTGAAGTCCTGTTACGCCGCGCTCGGCTGTATTCACGGGCACTGGGCACCCGTCGGTGGGCGTTTCAAGGACTACATCGCAATGCCCAAGTTCAACCTCTACCAGTCGCTACACACGACCGTGATCGGTCCGGGCGGTAAGGCGATCGAGGTGCAAATCCGTTCGCACGACATGCATCGCCGTGCGGAATGGGGTGTGGCTTCGCACTGGGCGTACAAGGACGGCGCAGGTTCGACTGACATCGATTGGTTGAATCGAATCGTCGACTGGCAGGACGAGATTGCCGACCCGTTGCAATTCTTGGAGAACCTGAAGACCGACCTGGAACAGGACGAAATCTTCGCGTTCACACCGAAGGGCAAGGCGATCGCTTTGCCCGTCGACTCCACGCCGGTCGACTTCGCCTACAGCGTCCACACCGAGATCGGTCACCACTGTGTGGGTGCACGAGTCAATGGACGGCTGGTACCTCTGAACACGAAGCTGGTGTCTGGCGATACCTGCGAGGTGCTGACTTCCACGGCTGAGGATGCCGGCCCGCAAGAGGAGTGGTTGGGTTTCGTCAATTCACCGAAGGCGAAGAGCAAGATCAAGCAGTGGTTCGCCCGCGAACGAAACGAGGACATCCTCGAAACAGGGCGAGACGAGTTGGTCGAGCACTTGCGTGGGCTCGGTATTCCTGTGGCTGCCGTGCTTGGTTCACGTGCGTTTGCCGAGGAACTGGAGGCGATGAATTACCAGGATGCGTCCACGTTGTTTCGGGCGATTGGTGAAGGACATGTCTCGGCACAGACCTTTGCTTCACGTGTCACTCGCGCGATGCGGGACAACACCTCGGGGGAGTTGCTCTCGATGGGCACCCGTTTCGACGTGGAGTCAGGAGCATCGCGCGGTGTCGGCGTTCACGTCGACGGGTTGGATGCGACGATGGTGCAGCTCGCCACCTGTTGCACACCCTTGCCGGGGGACGACATCCTCGGCGTACTTGGTGCCACCGGACTGGTGTCGGTGCATCGCGGTGACTGTGCGCGGGCAACGTCAGTGGTCGCTCGTAACGAGGGTCGACTGGTGGACGTGGAGTGGTCCGGTCAGCACCACGACACCACTTTCATCGCCGCCGTGGAAGTGGTGGCAATCGACAGGACGCGGCTGTTGCGCGACGTAGCCAATGCCCTGTCGGAAGAACACGTCAACATCGTCTCCTGTTCGACCCACACGGGTGCAGACAGGGTTGCCAAGATGCGCTTCGAGTTCGAGTTTGCCGATCCGAGTCACCTGCAGTCCGTGCTTCGCACGATCAAGAGGATCGATGCGGTGTACGACGCCTACCGAGTGATGTCGAGTGAGCACCCGGCATCTAGTGTTCTCGCGTGAATCAGTTCGCCACGAGTCCCGGAACGCGGGACATCCTCCCGCCAGATGCGGCGAGGTGGCGTCTCTTCCAGGAGACATTCGCCGATGTGGCTGGTCGCTACGGCTGTCTCTACATGATTCCCCCGATGTTCGAGGACCTCGGGGTATTCCTGCGGCTCGGTGAAGCGACCGATGTCGTCACCAAGGAGATGTACGACTTCGAAGACAAGGGTGGTCGCCGGGTGGCGCTGCGACCAGAACAGACCGCGAGCGTGTGTCGCGCGTTCGTGCAGCATCGTCCGACCACTCCATGGAAGGTGTGGTACGCGGGCCCTAACTTCCGTTACGAAAAGCCGCAGCAGGGGCGATACCGCCAATTCGATCAGGTGGGTGTCGAAGTCCTTGGTGTCAACGACCCACATGCCGACGTCGAAGTGATCGCGTTGGCGTGGGAGTTCTATCGCGCGCTCGGTCTACGCAAGGTGCAGTTGGCCATCAACACGCTCGGTAATGCCGATGAGCGGGCGCAGTGGACGACGGCATTGGAACTTCACTTTCGGAACAACGAAGCAGCGCTCACGGCTGAGTCTCGTGCCACGCTGGCCAAGAACCCGTTGCGCGTGCTCGACTCGAAGCGACCAGAAGATGCACCCATCATCGCCGCGGCACCGAAGATCGACGACTTCCTGGGTGCAGACTCGACACGTCACTTTGCAGCGGTGCGCCAGTCGTTGACCGACCTTGGCATCACCTTCTCGGTGGAGGCAAGGCTCGTTCGCGGCCTCGACTATTACTGCCACACCACCTTCGAATTCGTCAGCACGGCGCTTTCAGCTGCCCACACCGCAATTGGTGGCGGAGGTCGCTACGACGGCTTGGTCGAGCAACTCGGTGGCCCGGCGACTCCCGGGGTTGGATTCGCTCTCGGACTCGATCGCACACTGCTGGCGTGTGATGCCGAAGAGGTCTTTCCGGCACCCCGTGAGTCCGTGCGGGTATTCGTGGTCGACACGACGGGAGGGGCAGAGGCACAACGTGTCGCAGCTGAACTGCGTGCAGCCGGCTTGACGGTGGACCGCGCCTTCGAACAGCGGAGCATGAAGGCCCAAATGAAAGCGGCGGATCGCAGTGGCGCCGAGATTGCGTTGATCATTGGCTCTGATGAATTGGCGAGCGAGAGTATCGTGATGCGCCTGATGTCCACCGGTGAGCAGTCCAACGTTCCACGAGTCGCGGTGATCGAATCAGTTCAGCGGGCTCTGTCCGGGATGGACGCCAAATGAGCGAGGCGACCTCACTTCGTTCGCACCTGTGTGGTCGGGTCTCGGCCGAGCACGTCGGACAGAAAGTGGTGCTCAGCGGCTGGATCGCGCGTCGTCGCGAGCACGGCGAACACCTCGCATTCCTCGACCTGCGAGATCATTCCGGCGTGGTGCAGTGCGTGGTCGATGCCAGTGTGGATGCCCGCAGCGAGTGGGTGGTGCGCATCGAAGGCACCGTGCAGGCTCGTCCGGCCGGAACGGTCAACGAGAACATTCGCACCGGTGCCGTGGAGATCGTGGACTGCGTGGTCACCACGTTGAATAAGGCTGAGCCTCCACCGTTTCCTGTCGACTCACGTGCCGACGACGTCGATGAAAATGTTCGGCTGAAGTATCGCTACATCGACATCCGCCGTGAGCGGATGCAACGCAACCTGCGAATCCGGGCCCGCGTCAACTCGGCGATTCGTCGCGCGATGGAACAGCAAGAGTTCGTCGAGGTGGAGACGCCCTTCTTGATGCCGAGCACTCCGGAGGGTGCGCGCGAATTCCTCGTGCCGTCGCGCAAAGAACCAGGTTCTTTCTATGCATTGCCCCAGTCGCCGCAGCTGTGGAAGCAGCTGTTGATGGTGGCTGGCGTCGATCGCTACTACCAAATCGCCAGATGTCTGCGTGACGAGGACTTGCGCGCGGATCGGCAGTACGAGTTCATGCAGCTCGATGCCGAGATGAGTTTCGTCGGAGTGGACGATGTGCTCGGCGCGATCAGTCGCGCGGTGATGGCTGCTGCCGAGTCCGTCACCGGAGCGGCGCCACCAGAAATCGAGCGCATCACTTGGCGGGACGCAATGAACCGTTTCGGGGTGGACAAGCCCGATATGCGCTTCGGTCTCGAGTTGATCGAGCTGACGCAAGTATTCGCCACGACGGAGTTCAAGGCATTTTCGCAAGCAACGTCGATCAAGGGAATTCGAGTCGACGTAGCCACGTACCCGGATGCTGCTGCTGCCGGGCGCAACAAGTTGGACCAACTCACCGACCGCGCCAAACAGTTGGGTGCAAAAGGTCTCGTCTGGATGCGCGTGGGTGAAGGTGGTGCACTCGACTCGCCGGTGGCGAAGTTCCTCGGAGAGGCCGAAAAGCAAGCGCTCCTGACCGCCACCTCTGCGGTGGCGGGCGATCTGCTGTTGCTCGTCGCAGATGAATGGTCGACGACTTGCGAGGTGCTGGGGCAGTTGCGCAACGACATCGGTCGTCCACCCGTCCACGAAGGCCCATATCGATATGTGTGGGTCGTCGACTTTCCGTTGTTCGTCGGAGTGAATGCGCAAACGGGCCGTCCGCAACCGGGTCACCACCCGTTCTGTCAGCCTCATCCGGACGATATCGACCGTCTCGAGAGCGATCCCATGAGTGTTCGTGCCCTTGCGTACGACCTCGTACTCAACGGTTGGGAGTTGGGTTCGGGATCGATTCGTATCCATGATCCCGAGATGCAGCGACGCGTGTTTCGTCATCTCGGCATCTCCGACGAAGAAGCAGATCGCCGCTTCGGATTCTTCCTGCAGCCTTTCAAGTTCGGCGCACCACCGCATGGCGGTTTCGCCTTCGGCATCGACCGTCTCGTCGCGATCCTCGCCGGCGAGGAGAACATCCGTGAGGTGATCGCGTTCCCGAAGACGCAGTCGGGGCTCGACCCGATGACGAACGCACCAACTCCAGTCGCCGATGCGCAACTCGCCGAACTCGGCATCCGAACACTGCCCAAACCTGCCAAGAGTTGACCGAGTGGCTCGTCGTGGGTGACGACCTCTTCAGTGCGCAGGCGGCCGAACGTTTGCGGAGCCAGGCACCGCTCGCCGCACGACTGCGTCCGCACACCTTGGACGACATCGTCGGTCAGGATCATTTGATCGCGCCTGGTGCACCGCTTCGTCGGTTGATCGAATCTGATCGACTGTCGAGCGCGATCTTTTGGGGGCCACCAGGCACGGGGAAGACGACTCTTGCCGAAGTGATCGCCAACACCACCAATCGCGCGTTCGAACGCTTGTCGGCAGTCACGGCTGGTGTGAAGGAAGTGCGCGAGGCGGTCGACCGCGCGGAGCAGAGACTCGGACAGCAGGGCATCGGCACCATCGTCTTCGTCGATGAAATTCACCGGTTTTCCAAGAGTCAGCAGGACGCATTGTTGCCTGCGACGGAAAGTGGAGTCATCACGCTGATCGGCGCCACGACGGAGAACCCGTACTTCGAGGTCAATGCTCCGTTGCGGAGCCGAAGCACGCTCTTTCGTCTGGAACTGCTGAGTACTCCTTCGATTCGTCAGTTGTTGGAGCGCGGCCTGCTAGCTGAATCGACGACGGCTGATCCGGAAGCCGTCGCGCTGCTCGCCGAGCGGTGTGGAGGCGATGGTCGACAGGCGCTCACTGCGCTCGAAGTGGCCTGCGCGATTGCTCGTGGGCGGGAAGTGGGTACGAGCGACGTGGAGGCTGCACTCGGCGTGAGTGCAATGCGTTATGGCAGGGATGATCACTACGACGTCACCTCGGCATTCATCAAGAGCATCCGCGCGAGTGATGTTGAAGCAGGCGTGTTCTGGTTGGCCCGAATGTTGGAGGCAGGGGAGGATCCGCGGTTCATCGCCCGTCGATTGGTCATCTTGGCCAGTGAAGACATCGGTGTTGCCGACCCGCAGTCGCTCGTCGTGGCGGTGGCCGCCGCCCAAGCCCTCGAGGTGGTGGGTCTGCCAGAGGCTCAGTTGAATTTGGCTCAGGCGGTCATTCATCTGGCGAAGGCACCAAAGAGCAACGCCGTATCGCAGGCAATCTGGGTGGCTCGCGACGACGTGAGACGAGGGGTGGATGTGACGGTTCCACCGTTCCTTGCCGATGCCCACTATGCAGGTGCAGCAGAAATTGGTCATGGGGTCGACTATCGCTCCCCGCACGACGATCCTTCGGCCGCACAGCGTGATCATCTGCCGGAACAAACCGAAGGTCGACCACGTCGATCGCAGCCCTACTTTCGCGAGTCCTGAGCAAGCAGTCGGCAGGCGCTCGTCTCTGATCGGCGAGAAACGAGACCTCTAGACTTGGCGCACGATGTCAGCGCCGAAGATCACCACTGCCGATCAGTTGCGAGAGGCATTCCTCGGTTTCTTCGCCGGCAAAGGCCACTCCCGAGTGCCGTCCGCGAGCTTGATACCGCACGATCCCACGGTGCTCTTCACCGTTGCCGGAATGGTGCCCTTCAAGCCGTACTTCCTGGGTGACGAAGCGGCTCCGTACTCGCGTGCAGTGTCGGTGCAGAAGTGTGCTCGCGCCGGCGGCAAGCACAACGATCTCGACGACGTGGGTCGCACCAAGCGACATCTCGTCTTCTTCGAGATGATGGGCAACTTCAGTTTCGGCGACTATTTCAAGCAGGACGCCATCCCGTGGAGTTGGGAGCTCGTGACCGAAGTCTTCGGTTTCGATGGAGACCGTTTGTGGATCACCGTGCACGAGAGCGACGACGAGGCCGAGCAGATTTGGCATGAGCAGGTCGGTGTGCCGATGTCGCGAATTCAGCGACTCGGAGACGCGGACAACTTTTGGCAGATGGGCGAGACGGGGCCATGTGGACCATGTTCCGAGATCCACATCGATCGTGGCCCGGCATTCGGTCCGGAAGGTGGACCGCTCAACGATCCTCACGGAGATCGTTTCCTTGAGTTTTGGAACCTCGTGTTCATGCAGTTCAACCAGTCGAAAGACGGCACTCGCACCCCGTTGCCCCGGCCCTCGATCGATACAGGCGCAGGGCTCGAACGAATCCTTGCGCTGATGCAAGGAACCGACTCGATTTGGGAGACCGACGTGTTGTTTCCGTTGGTGGAGCGCGCTGCCTCATTGACTGGTAAGTCGTACCGCAGCGGTGACTACGAAGATCGTGACAGCTTCTCGTTGCGCGTACTCGCGGAGCATGCGCGCTCGTCGACGATGCTCGTGAACGATGGTGTATTCCCGTCCAATGAAAACAGGGGATACGTGCTTCGCCGCATCATTCGTCGCGCGGTGCGTCACGCATACCTGCTTGGTACCGACACCCGCGTCATGCCCGAGCTCTCTGCAGTGGCGATCGACGTCATGAGCAACGCCTATCCCGATTTGCGCAAGAATCGCGACTTCATTCTCGACGTTCTCGACCGCGAAGAAGACCGTTTCCGCCACACCCTGCGGACTGGTATGGGGATCCTCGATGAGGAGATGTCGAAGGGCGCAAGGTCGTTGTCGGGTGCGTCGGCCTTCTTGCTTCACGACACCTATGGTTTCCCGCTGGAGCTGACCCAGGAGATCGCGGGTGAGCGCGGGGTGGGAGTCGATGCCGACGGGTTCGAACGGGAGATGGCGGCCCAACGTAAACGAGCCAAGAGCGCGCGCAAGGAAGTCTCCGGGGATGAGGGTGCTCAAGCGGCATATCGCGAACTCATTGCCGAACACGGTGTCACCAACTTCGTCGGTTACGACAAGGACGAATCCACCGCGCGTGTGTTGCAGGTGCTCCACCGTGAAGACGGTAAGGCAGAGGTCTTCCTCGACGTCACTCCGTTTTATGCAGAGAGCGGCGGGCAGGTGGGTGACACCGGTTCGATAGTGGGAGTCTCCGGCGAGGCGCGAGTGATCGACACCACCTTTGCGGTGCCGGGTTTGCGCCGGCATGTCTGTGAGATGGTCTCCGGAAGTTTGGAGATCGGCGAGGAAGTGGTCGCGCGCATCGACGTCGATGCGCGAAATGCGACGCGTCGAAATCACACCGCGACCCACGTGTTGCACCATGCCTTGCGTGAGGTACTTGGTGAGCACGTCAAGCAAGCAGGCTCTCTCGTCGCGCCGGACCGACTTCGCTTCGACTTCAGTCATTACGCGCCCCTCACCCGCGAGGAGATCGAACGCATCGAGACGCTCGCCAATGCTGAGGTCTTGCGCAACGAAGACACCGATGCGTACGAGACGTCGAAGGACGACGCACTGGCGTCCGGTGCGATCGCTTTCTTCGGCGACAAGTACGGCGACGTGGTGCGGGTGCTTCGCGCGGGATCTTCGTTTGAGTTCTGTGGCGGCACGCATGTTTCAGCCACTGGTGACATCGGCGCGATCAAGATCGTCGCGGAGTCGAGCATCGGCTCCAACTTGCGGCGCATCGAAGCGGTCACTGGTGCGAACACCGTTCGCTACATGAGCACGATGCAATCGGCCGTGGAAGATGCAGCCCGACTGCTCGGCGCGCAGCCGACGGAGATGGCCAGCGCAATCACCAAGAAGATGGAAGAGATCAAGGCGCTCCAGGACGAGATTCGCCAACTTCGATCTGCTCATGCTCGCTCGAAGTCGGCAGACTTGTTGACCCGTGTCCAGGATGGGCTGGTGGTGGAGCGAGTAGATGGATTCGAACCTTCGGATCTACGCGAGTTGGCCTTGGCCGTTCGCGAAGCAGATGGGGTTCGTGGCGTGGTGCTGGGAGGCGTTTCAGCTTCTGGTGGCGTCGCCTTGGTGGCCGCGGTCAAGAAGTCGAGTGGCGTGCAAGCGGGCGAGATGATCAAGGACGCTGCGCGCAAGGTGGGCGGTGGCGGCGGTGGCAAGGGTGACGTGGCTACTGCCGGTGGCAAGGATGCCAGTGCGTTGGACGAAGCACTGCACATCGCCCGCGCGGCAGCTACGAAGGTGTTGGTCTGACGTCTTGCGTGTGATCGGCATCGATCTCGGGTCGAAACGGATCGGTGTTGCCGCAAGCGATGCAAGTGGCACACTCGCCTCTCCCGTGACGGTGATTCGTCGGAGTGGTGACGAGAGGAAAGACCATCGAGCAATCGCCGAAATCGTGAAGGAGTACGAGGCCGAAGCAGTCGTGGTGGGTTTACCCATCTCGCTCTCGGGTGAACTCGGTCCGGCTGCTCGTGCTGCCGCTGACGAAGCAAAGCGGATGACTAGCGTCGTCGGTGTGCCCGTTCACACTCACGATGAACGTTTGACGACGAAGTCGGCGGAGGCCGCTTTGATCGAAAACAAGATGAAGGCACAAGCCCGTCGTCGAATCATCGACCAAGTTGCCGCGGCCGTGATGTTGCAGTCGTGGCTCGACGCATCCAAGTTGCGCGACGGCCGATGATCGACCCGCTGCTCCCTGGTGGTAAGTCGCCGCGTCAGGAGTCGGTGACTATCTGGACGGAGGATCCCTGGGATCGACCAGACGTGGCAGCACGGTCCGGTCGTTTCGAGTCGAGCGAGTTGCCGCCTGACCATGAAGAGTGGTGGCCACACCTCAAACGGGTCGTCGTCGTCGCAGTGGTAGTCAGCCTGCTGTTTGGGTCAGCAGGCCTGTGGTACCTCGGGCAGGTCAACCCTGCCGGAGGTGATGAAGTGGCGACGAACTTCACGATCAATGAGGGAGACACGCTCGATACGGTCGCGCAACGGCTCAGGGACGATGACTTCATCTCCAATGCGGCAATCTTCCGCTGGTACGTCGGACGCAACGGGGGCCTCGAGATCATTCCCGGCTACTACCAAGTGATCAAGGGCTCGCACATGGGTGACATCATGGCGCGTTTGGGGACTCCGCCCGCTGCGACGTTCGTCAACGTCACCTTCCCCGAAGGTTTCACGATCGGTCAGATGGGTCAGCGACTTGCGGAGCGCACGCTGCGCTTGAACGCTGAGACGTTCGTTGCAGCCGCAAACTCGTCCGTGATCGAGACCTGGTTGCGACCGACGGCAGAGGGAACTTTGGAAGGTCTGCTGTTCCCCGATACTTATCAAGTGTCGGGCGAGGAATCTGAGTCGCAAGTCGTTTCCCGGATGGTCTCGCTGATGGAGCGAGTGGGGCGACAGGAGGGACTCGACGAATCCGAGGATCTCGTTGGCTATTCGCCGTATGAAGTCTTGATCGTCGCTTCGATGATCGAGCGCGAAGCAAAGGTTCCTGAAGATCGCGCCAAGATCGCGCGTGTCATCTACAACCGCCTCGATCTCAGGATGCCTCTGCAGATCGATGCGACGCTCTACTACGGAGCACCGGAAGGCGCGGAGTTTTCCGTGCTCAAAGAAGCCGATAGCCCGTACAACACCTACAAGCGCAGGGGACTGCCGCCCACTCCGATCGCGAGCCCGGGTCGCGCGTCGATCGTCGCCGCACTCAATCCCGCACCCAACCCGAACGTGGCCGACGCGATCTGTCAAGGAGTCACACCGCCTTGTCGGTACCTCTACTACGTGCTCGCCAGCGCCGACGGCGCGCACAAATTCGCTGCCACTTTGGAGCAGCATGAACGGAACGTGGAAGATGCGCGCCAAGCCGGGATTCTCCCGTGAGTTTTGCGCCCAACGTTGCAGCACTCGTCGTCGGATCGCCGATCAGCCACAGTTTGTCGCCGGCTATGCACAACGCCGAGTTCCGACGTCGTGGTGAAGATCGGGTCTACATGGCACATGAGATTCCACGTGGTGGGCTCAGAGCGTTCGTCGAATCTCTCCGCGGCGGCACGATTGCCGGAGTGTCCGTGACCATGCCGTTGAAAGACGAGGCCTACGAGCTGGTCGATCGTCGCGATGCTGCTTCCAGCAGATGTGGATCCGTGAACACGATCTCGTTCGACGACGACGTGGTGAGTGGATGGAACACCGATGGCGATGGTTGTGTGAGGGCGCTCGAATCTTCGGGCAAGTCGGTGGTCGATGCAACGTGCGTCGTACTCGGCGCTGGTGGTACTGGACGCGCAGTCGTAGAGGCGCTGGGACGGAGTGGGGCACGCGAGGTGGTCGTGGTCAATCGAACGCCAGAAGGTGCTCGTCGAGCCGCGTCGTGTGCCGACGTCGGAGCGGTGGGGTCGATGCAGGACGTGGAGCGCGCCGATTTTCTCGTCAACACGACGCCCGTGGGTATGCAGGGTGTCAGCGGCGAGGACATGCCAGTTGATACTCGGTTCGTCTCACGAGATTGCGTGGTGTTGGATGCGGTGTATTCGCCGCTCATCACGCCGATGCTCGCTGCACTCGGTGAACGCGGGGTGACGACAGTCGATGGCCTGTGGATGCTCGTGTATCAAGCGGCGTTGCAACAGGAGATCTGGTTCGGATTCCGCCCTGACGTCGCTGTCATGCGTGCAGCGGCTGAGGCCGAGCTAGCCCGCCGATAGCCTGTCCTCGTGTTGCGTTATCTGACCGCCGGAGAGAGTCATGGTCAGGCCTTGACGGTGACGGTGGAGGGCCTGCCAGCTGGCTTGCCCGTCACCAAAGAACAAGTTCAGGCCGAGTTGGCCCGTCGCCGCCTTGGCTTTGGACGTGGTCCGCGGCAGCGTTTCGAGGTCGACGACATCGAGTTGCTCGGTGGTATCCGACATGGCCGCACGCTCGGTTCTCCGGTGTCAATCATGATTCGCAATACCGAGTGGTTCCGCAGCGACGTCTGGCATGAGGAGATGTCGCCCGCCCCCGGCAAGACGAAGAAGCCACTCACCACGCCACGCCCGGGACATGCCGACTTGACGGGAATGCAGAAGTACGGGTTCGACGACGCTCGTGACGTCCTCGAGCGCGCGAGCGCTCGCGAAACTGCCGCGCGGGTCGCCGCAGGAGCACTCGCCAAACTGTTGCTGGCCGAGATTGGTACGACAGTGATCTCGCACGTGATCCAACTTGGCGCCGAGCGCGTTGCTTCGGCAGCGCGACCGAAGTCTGCTGACCTCGCGACCATCGACGAGTCGCCGGTGCGGTGCTTCGACAAGAATCTCGAAGCAAAGATGATCACTGCAGTGGAGGATGCGGCCCGTGACGGCGACAGCCTCGGTGGTGTCGTCGAAGTGCTGGCGTATGGCGTGCCAGTCGGCCTCGGTAGTCACGTGCATTGGGACCGCAAACTGGATGGACTCTTGGCGCAGGCGATCCTCAGCATCCAGGCCGTCAAGGGTGTCGAGATTGGTGATGGTTTCGAGGTGGCGGGTCGACGCGGGAGTGCCGCACACGACGCCATCTCGTGGGACGAGACGCAGGGCAAGTATTCGCGCGAGACGAGTCTCGCCGGAGGTACCGAAGGCGGAATGTCGACCGGCGAGGTGCTGGTCGTCCGTGCAGCGATGAAGCCGCTCGCCACGCTCAATCGTCCGACGTTGAAGACCATCGACATGACCACGAAGGAAGAGACGGTCAGTTTCAAGGAGCGCACCGACGTCACCGCGGTTCCGGCGATGGGCGTGGTGGCCGAGACGATGGTCGCTCTCGTTCTTGCTGGCGAGGCGCAACGTAAGTTCGGCGGGGACTCGCTCGAGGAGTTCGTACGCAACTTCCGCAGTTTCGAAGAGTCGCTTCGCCAATGAGCATGGTGGCGAGCAGGCCAATCGTGCTCGTCGGAATGATGGGTACGGGCAAGACAACGGTCGGACGGGCTCTTGCAGCGCGCTTGGGTGCTCACTTCGTCGATGTGGACGAGGAAGTGGAGCGTCGAGATGGACGGCGAGTGGCCGAGATCTTCGCCGCAGACGGAGAAGCGGCCTTTCGGGCGCTCGAGTCGTCGGTGTTGGGCGAGGTGCTGCGCGGTGTCGATACCAATCTGCCCGATACCAATGTCGTCGTGTCCACGGGCGGTGGCGTGGTGACCACGTCGCACAATCGTGAACTCCTCGACGATCCATCTTGGGACGTCGTCCTATTGGAGACGTCGATCGACGAACTGTTGGCTCGTCTGCCGATGGATGATGCGCGACCACTCTTGGGTGCCGATCGTCGGGCTGCGTTGGAAGCATTGTGGCGTTCCCGCGAAGCTGACTATCGACGTGTGGCCACGGTGGTGGTGCAGACCACCGGCTTGACCATCGACGAGGTGACGCAATCCGTCTTGCGCGAACTACGGGTGTCGGTGTGACGATGCAGCGGGTACAGGTGAATCTGGGTGAGCGTTCGTATCCAGTTCTCGTAGGTGCGGGCACCATTCGTGAAATATCGACGTTGCTTCCTGAACGTGCCTCGCGGGTGCTCATCGTGACGCAACGCGAGATTCCCATCGACGTTTCACCATGGCTCGGCTCGCGACAAATTCGTCGACATGAGATTGGTTCGGGCGAACCAGCGAAGGCGATCGACACGGTCATGGGCATCGTCGATGCGTTGGGTGAAATGGGTGCCACTCGCAACGACGTGATCGTTGCCGTCGGAGGTGGGCTCGTCACCGATGTCGCTGGCTTTGCCGCCTCGCTCTGGCACCGCGGGATCGGCGTCATTCACGTGGCGACGACGTTGCTCGCCATGGTCGATGCGGCGATCGGGGGAAAGACGGGTGTCAACACGCGTCATGGCAAGAACCTCGTCGGAAGTTTTTGGCAACCACTCGGAGTGATCTGCGACACCGACGCATTGGCCACTCTTCCCGCCGGTGAGATTCGCGGTGGTCGCGGCGAGATGGCCAAGTACCACTTCTTGACGGGTGACGACCTGCTTTCGCTCGGGATCGACGACCTGGTGACTCGTTGTGTACGAATCAAGGCGGAGATTGTCGAAGAAGACGAGCGAGAGGGTGGACGTCGTGCGCTCCTCAACTACGGCCACACGCTCGGTCATGCCATCGAACGCGAAACGAACTTCGGGGTGAGTCATGGGGAGGCAGTGGCGATCGGTCTCGTGTTTGCGGCGAAGTTGGCCGAGCGAATGGGGCGGATCGACCAGACGCGCGTCGAGTACCACGAACAGGTGGTTCGAGATCACTACGGCTTGTCGATCGAGCTGCCGCGCGGCTTGTCCCATGATCGATTGATCAGCCTGATGCGCGGGGACAAGAAGGCGCTCAACGGTCTCACGTTCATCCTTGACGGTCCACGTGGTTGTGAGGTGGTGAACGGCGTGGATGAGGCGTTGGTTCGTGAGGTGCTCACCATGTCGGAAGTACGCTGAACGAATGGCAACGCAGCGCGAAGTGCTCTTGTTGAGCGGTCCGAACCTCAATCTGTTGGGCTCGCGCGAACCAGGGATCTACGGTTCGTCGACGCTGGAGTCGATCGTGGACAAGGCGAAGCACGAAGCAGATTCGCTCAGCCTGTCGGTGGAGCACCGCCAGTCGAACCAAGCTTCTGAACTGGTCTCATGGATCCAGAGTTCCCGTCACGATGCGATCGTGATCAATCCAGGCGCCTTCACCCATTACGCGTGGAGTATTCACGATGCATTGCGGGCATTCGCGGGCAAGATCGTCGAAGTACACCTCAGTGAGCCGTTGCGCCGTGAGTCGTGGCGTCACCAGAGCGTCGTTGCGCCAGTTGCTCACGGGACGATCTCGGGTTTCGGTGAGCGGGGGTACCTGCTCGCCATGCACGCTGTGGCGCAGCTTCTCCTCGATTGAGTCCGGCGATGCAGGCGTCGACTGATCGTCTCGCTCGACTACGCGATCACCTCGTGCATGATTTGCGGGTCGATGCGATCGTGATCACTGCCCCGAGTGACGTGCGATGGGCGTCAAACTTCAGTGGTTCGGTTGCCTCGTTGGTCGTGAACGCGGAGCGTCTCGTGCTCATCGTTGACTCGCGTTACGGCGACCAGGCTCGTGACCAGTCGCCGGAGTGTGAAGTGATAGTCGCCAACTCGGTCGAGGCTCGCATGAAAGCACTCGGTGAAACGTTGCTTGGCTCCAAGCGTGTGGGGTTCGACGAGAGGCGAACCACCTATGCGGAATGGCGCGGGATGCACTCGATGGTTACCGGAGAACTGGTGCCGCTCGATACTCCGCTCGCCGAGCTGCGGGTTCATAAAGACGTCTTCGAGGTCGCACACATCGAACTAGCGGCACGAGCCGCCGACAAGGCGCTCGCCGAAGTCGTGCCACGAATGGCTGGTGGTGGGATGACCGAGCGCAATGTGCGGGACGAACTCGAGTCGTGCATGCGCAAGTACGGAGCAGACGGGGCGGCCTACCCGACGATCGTGGCATCGGGCCCGAATTCGGCATTGCCACATCATCAGCCGACCGATCGGCTGATTCGCGAGGGCGACAGCGTCATCATCGATGTCGGTGCGCTGGTCGATGGTTATCGGTCCGACATGACTCGAACGTTCTTCCTGGGTGAAGTCGATCCGCTTCTGATCGCGTTCCATGCGATCTTGGTGGAGACTCAGCGAATGGTGATGAGTGCGGTGAGGCCGGGTGCGTCGGCATCCGAACTCGATGCATTGGCCCGTGCCGGTGTGGCCGACTATGCAGACGACGTCCTGCATTCGACCGGTCATGGTGTCGGTCTCGACATCCACGAGGCGCCATGGTTGAGGAGTGGCTCACGGGACGTACTCCGCGCGGGAAACGTAGTGACGGTGGAGCCCGGGCTCTATCGTGTAGGCGTCGGTGGCGTTCGGATCGAGGATCTCCTCCTCGTCGAACCAGCCGGTTCCCGCACTCTTACCAACAGCCCAAAGGATCCCTCGTGCCCGCAATCAGCACCAACGACCTGAAGAACGGAATCACGCTCAACCTCGACAACACCTTGTTCACGGTGGTCGAGTTCCAGCACGTCAAGCCCGGAAAGGGCGGAGCGTTCGTTCGCACGCGCCTGCGCAATCTGCGCACGGGCAACATGCTCGACCGCACGTTCAACGCCGGAATCAAGGTGGAGCAGGCGATCCTCGAGAAGCGTGACATGCAGTTCCTGTACAAGGACGGCGAAGACTACGTATTCATGGACACGGAGACGTACGACCAGGTGAACATCAAGCCGGTTGCACTGGGTGACGCGGCGGACTACCTCATCGAGAACGCAGTTGCGATCATCGCCACCCACGACGGCGAGATCGTGAGTGTCGAGATTCCCGCGGCAGTCGAACTTGAAATCACGGTGACGGAGCCGGGCGTGCAGGGCGACCGAGTGTCGGGTGCACGCAAGCCGGCAACGCTGCAGACGGGGAAAGTGATCCAGGTGCCGCTGTTCATCAACCAGGGCGACAAGGTGAAGGTCGACACTCGCACCGGCGACTACATCACCCGAGTCTGACGTCATGACGAACCGGCGTGCGGGCAATGAGTTGACCGATGCTCGTGAACGCGCGCTACATCTGCTCTATGAGTCGAGCATCAAAGGTGTGCCTGCCACCGAAATCCTCGCCGCACAGCTCCTCGAGCCGGAGCCATTGACCCGTCTGATCGTGGAAGGTGTCACCCGAGACGAAGCGAAGATCGACGAGATGATCGCCGATCACCTCGTTGGCTGGACGCTCGCCAGGCTGTCGGTGATCGACAAGGTGGTTTTGCGAATCGGAGTGTTCGAGCTTCTCGCACGTAGCGACACACCGAAGGCGGTGGTCATGAGCGAGGCCGTGGAGCTGGCCAAACGATTCTCGACGACCGAGTCGGGCCGCTTCGTCAACGGTGTCCTTGCTGCCGTAGCTCGCAGCACCGAGGGGTAGGGACACCAGCGTCGTGAGCCGCATTGCGCAGGTCACGACGAGAACGGCGTGGCTGATCGCCACCTGCGTCGTGGCGGGCGCGTGGGGTTGGTACTTCGCGGTGCGCACGACGAACGTGCACTTCGGCATGGGAACGTCGGCCTACGACTTCGGGCTCTACGAACAAGGTGTGTGGCTGCTTTCGCGATTCGAATCGCCATTCGTCACCCTGATGGGGCGCAACCTACTCGGAGACCACTCGTCGTTCGTGCTGCTACTCGTGGCTCCGCTGTATTGGGTGATCGAGTCGACGGCGCTCTTGCTCGTGGTGCAAGCCTTCGTCGTTGCCGCTGGCGCCATTCCCGTCCATCTCGCGTCGCGGCAGGTGACCGGTAGCGATGCGCTCGGATTCCTGTTCGGCCTCACCTACCTCTTGCACCCTGCAATCAGTTGGACGGTGCTCGAGAATTTTCACCCCGATGCGTTCCTCGGATTGTTCATCGCCATGGTGTGGTGGTCGATCCTCGCTCGGCGCACGGTGTGGTTCTGGGTGTCGGTGGCACTCGCGCTCTCGGTGAAGGAAGACGTGGCGGTGATCCTCGTCGGAATCGGAATTTGGTTGGCAGTGCGACGCGAGTGGCGACGGGCCATTGCTCTCGTGATCGTCTCGCTTGCCACGATGGCGACGATGTTGTTCGTCGTCATGCGATCCTTCACGGGCATCGCGTTTCGTAATTCCTGGCGCATCCCGTTCGGCGGGGTGGGTGGTTTCCTGCGCACCGTGTTCAGCGCCCCGAGTGACGTCATCGAACACTTTCGTTCTGATGGCCGCCCGTTCTACGTCTTCCAGATGCTTGCACCGCTGGGTTTCATTTTCTTCCGTGCGCCACTGATCACCGTGAGCGCGTTCACGGTTTTGTTCGTCAACGTGCTCAGTACTTTTTGGTATCAGTACCAAATCGAATACCACTATTCGATCGTTGCCGTGCCGAGCATCGTGATTGGTGCGGCGTGGGCCATCAGGTTGCTTCGGGATAGGACTCGGACATTCGCGATCGCTCTCGTGATGGCGTGTTCGTTGTTCGCGGCTTACGTGTGGTCGCCACTCCCGTATTCGCGGCGTGAGGTGCCAACGTGGGCGCCGAGCCACCCCATTGCGGTGGCCGCTCGGGAGATCATCGAGGTGATCCCGCCCGAGGCGTCCGTGACGGCGCAACATAGCGTGACTGCACACCTTGCTCGGAGGCACGAGATTTACATGTTCCCGAATCCGTTCAAGTCGACGTTGTACGGGCCCGACGTCTTTCATGAGGGGGACCGACTGCCGGCAGCTGAGACTGTGGAGTACGTGGTGCTGCAACGCACCTTGACCCCCGAAGACGAGGCCGTCTGGTCACCCGAACGGGACGACTTCGTGGAGGTGGCGACGAACGAGTGGTGGACGGTCTACCGCAGGCGTTGACCCTGCTATGTTTTCCGTCGGTCGTTAATCGGGCCCCGTGAGGTCCGGACGAAAGGATTGCAGTGGGTGGATCTGGGCACGCGCCCGTACAGGTGATGCAGCGAGGCGACGTGACTCGCGCCATTCAGCGAATCGCCCATGAAATCGTCGAACGAAACCACGACCATGGTCGTGTCGCCTTGGTCGGCCTGCAGCGAGGTGGAGTGTGGATTGCCCAACAGTTGGCGGGCAAGATCTCCTCGATCGACGCGATGTTGCGCGTCTCGAGCGGTTCTCTCGACGTTTCGATGTACCGCGATGATCTGCGTATCCGTCCGGTCATCGATGGAGCGGTGACGGACATCGACTTTGACGTCACCGACATGCTCGTGGTCTTGGTGGACGACGTGCTGTTCACCGGACGAACGGTGCGTGCCGCACTCGAAGGCCTCAACAGCTTCGGGCGACCCCGTGCCGTGCAGCTCGCTGTCCTCGTGGATCGCGGTCATCGGGAGTTGCCGATCAGGCCCGACTTCGTGGGCAAGAACATCCCGACACACTCGAGTGACGAAGTGCTCGTGTCGGAAGACGGCGTGATCGTGCAGGCGACCCAATGACGGTGAAGTCGTGAAGCACGTCCGCTCGATCGGCGAACTGGGGCGTGAGCGGATTCTTGCGTTGCTCTCGCTCGCGGATCGAATGGCAGAGATCAGTTCTCGTCCCGTGCCCAAGGTGCCTGCACTTCGTGGGCGCACGGTGGTGAGTCTGTTCTACGAGGATTCAACTCGAACACGGCTCAGTTTCGAGACTGCTGCGCGTCGGTTGTCTGCCGACACGATGAACTTCTCGGTATCGAGCTCCAGCGTGAACAAAGGGGAAAGTCTCCGCGACACGGTGGAGACGATCACTGACATGGGCGTGGATGCGTTCGTCGTACGTCACAAGTCTGCGGGAGTGCCGTGGCAGATCGCCCAGTGGACGAATGCAGCGGTGATCAACGCGGGGGATGGCGCACATCAACATCCGACCCAAGCGCTGCTCGATGCGTACACGATCACGCGTGAACGAGGCGCTGGTGATTTGACTGGTTTGCGCATCGCCATCGTCGGCGACATTCGCCACAGCCGAGTGGCGCGCAGCAACGTGGATGCGTTCACGGCGTTGGGTGCAACGGTGTTGCTCGTGGCGCCACCCACGTTGTTGCCGCCATCGATCGGTCATTGGCCCGTTGAGGTGGTCACCGACTTCGACTCGGTGGTGGACTCGGTCGACGTGTTGTACATGCTCCGTTTACAAGCTGAGCGAATGAGTCAAGGACTCGTTCCGAGCATGGCGGAGTACTCCACGCACTATGGCTTGACTCCTGCCCGCGTCGCCCGGATGAGCGAGAGCGCCCAAGTGATGCACCCGGGCCCAATGAATCGAGGAGTCGAGATGGTCGTGGATCCCGCGGAGATTCGCGGCTCATTGATCCATCGTCAGGTGACCAATGGAGTTGCGGTGCGAATGGCGGTGTTGTTCGATTCGCTCGCCATCGAACCCGATCACTCCGCATTGCGTGAGGAGAGCAGATGACGATCGTGGTCAAGGGTGGACATGTCGTCGGCACATCAGGTGTGATCGATGCCGACGTGCTGATCGATGGCGACCGAGTACTCGAGGTGGGTCAGGGTCTGCGTGGGGATGAGTCGCTGGATGCCTCCGGCTGTCACGTGTTCCCCGGATTCGTCGACTTGCACACGCACCTCCGCGAGCCAGGTCGTGAAGAAGCAGAGACCATCGAGACCGGCAGTAGGGCCGGGGCGCTCGGCGGATACACCGCGCTGGTGGCGATGCCCAATACGAGTCCGGCTCAGGACTCCGTGGCGGTGGTGCAGTTCGTGCGCGATCAGGGTCGCCGCGCCGGACTTTGTGACGTGTTCCCCAGCGGTTGCATCACCATCTCGCGTGAAGGCAAGGTGCTGGCACCGTTCGCCGACCTCTCACGGGCAGGCGTGAAGGTCTTCACCGATGATGGAAACGGTGTGCAGGATCCTGCGGTGATGCGCAGGGCGCTCGAGTACGGAAAGTCACTCGGTGTCACCATGGCTCAGCACTGCGAGGTGCAGGACCTGACCAAGGGCGCGGTGATGGACGAGTGCGCATGCTCGTCCGACTTGGGACTGCCTGGTTGGCCGGCTCTCGCCGAGGAGATGATGGTGGCGCGAGACATCGAGTTGTGTCGATTGACCGGTGGACGTTTGCACGTACTACACATCTCGACGCGGGGCAGTGTGGAGTTGGTACGCAAGGCCAAGAGCGAAGGGCTCCCCATAACTGCAGAAGTGACGCCTCACCACTTGTCCCTCGATCATGAGTTGTTGCGCAGTTTCGATCCCGTATTCAAGGTGAATCCGCCGTTGCGTAGCGTCGATGACGTGTCAGCCTTGCGCGAGGGCCTGCTCGACGGGACCATCGATGCGGTAGCCACCGACCATGCTCCGCACCCGCCACGCGACAAAGAGTTGCCGCTCGACCAGGCTCCTCCAGGCATGCTCGGGCTCGAATACGCGTTGGGTGTCGTCAATTCCGTGGTCGACTTGTCTCCCGAGCGACTAGCGAGGGTCTTTTCGGTCAACCCAGCTCGAATCGCGCAGATCGACGATCGCCATGGTTCATGGGTGGCTGCGGGTGGACGGGCCAACCTCACTGTCGTCGATCTGGGTGCGCAGTGGCGCGCTGAAGAACACCGCTCTGCCAGCCTCAGTCGCAATCTTCCCTATCGGGGCCGCACACTTCGCGGTCGGGTACGTCACACCATCCTCTACGGTCGTGCAGTGGTTCGGGACGGGGAGGCGCAGCGTTGAGCATACGTAAGGGTCTCCTCGTACTTGCCGATTCATCCGAGTTCGTTGGTGAGTTGATTGGTGCCGAACCGGTCAGTGGGCGGGTCAGTGGAGAAGTCGTGTTCCACACGGGGTTGACGGGATACCAAGAAGTGTTGTCTGACCCGTCGTATGCAGGTCAGATCGTCACGTTCACCACACCACACATCGGCAACTACGGCACGACGCCGATGGACAACGAAGCGACACGTGTTCATGCGCGCGGTCTCGTCGTGCGAGAAATGGCGCGCCGGCGAAGCAACTGGCGTGCCAACCACGATCTGGACGAATACCTGAGGGGTATGAACGTGACTGGGATCGCCGGGATCGATACGCGTCGGCTGACGAAGATCCTCCGCGGCTCAGGCTCGATGTCCGGTGCGATCGGTGAGTCGGGCGCGAAGGAGTTGCTGCTGGCTGCTCGTGAAGAGCGGGGTACCGCTGGTGTCGATCTGGTCGGGCAAGTCACGACGAGAGAGATGTATGAGGTGGGGAGCGGTCCGTGGAAGGTGGTGGCGATGGACTTCGGCATCAAGTCGACGATCCTCGCATGCCTTTCTCAATTGGCCACCGTGCGGGTCGTGCCGGCGAACACCTCATGGGACGAAATCAAGGCGATGTCACCCGACGGCATATTCCTCTCCAACGGACCGGGGGACCCGGAACTCGTCACGAATGGTGTTGCCGTGGTGCGTGACGTGCTCGAGGCTGGTGTGCCGTTGTTCGGTATCTGCCTCGGTCATCAGATTCTCTCGCTCGCCCTCGGAGGTAAGACGTTCAAGTTGCCGTTCGGGCATCACGGCGCGAATCATCCGGTGCGTGACATCGCAACGGGTCGCGTGGAGATCACCAGCCAAAACCACAACTTCTGTGTAGATCCCACCTCGCTCGGCGACAAGGTGAAGGTCACTCATGTGAATCTCAACGATGAGACCAACGAAGGGATGACGGTGCAGGGGGCCCGCGCATTCAGCGTGCAGTATCACCCCGAGGCAGGGCCCGGCCCGCATGACAGCCGCTACTTGTTCGATCGTTTCCGGACGTTGATGGAGAGTCGCTGATGCCGCGGCGGAACGACATCGAGTCGATCCTGATCATCGGATCAGGCCCGATCGTGATTGGCCAGGCCTGTGAGTTCGATTACTCGGGCACCCAGGCTTGTCGAGTGCTGCGGAGCGAGGGATACCGAGTGATCTTGGCCAACTCCAACCCGGCGACGATCATGACCGATCCCTCTTTCGCAGATCGGACCTACATCGAGCCCCTCACCGTCGAATATCTCGAAGCGATCATCGATCGAGAACGACCGGATGCCGTCTTGCCGACGCTCGGCGGACAAACGGCGCTCAACCTGGCTATGGAGTTGCACGCCAGAGGCCGAGTAGGTGTGCCCGGCACGCCGGAGTTGATCGGTGCGAATGCCGAAGCCATCGCCACGGCCGAAGACCGCGACATGTTCAAGCGTGCGATGTTGGAAATCGGACTTCGGGTGCCGAAGAGCGGCGTCGCGCACTCGATGGATGAAGCCTGGGAGGTGCTTGCGGAAGTGGGTCTTCCGGTGATCATTCGACCCGCATACATCCTCGGTGGGCGCGGAACGGGTATCGCCCACACCGACGAAGAGTTCCGCAAGGTGGCAGCGACAGGTCTCGCGGCGAGCCCGATCTCCGAGATCCTGATCGAGAAGTCGATAGCCGGCTGGAAGGAATACGAACTAGAGGTGATGCGTGATCGCGCGGACAACTGCGTGATCATCTGCTCGATCGAGAACGTCGACCCAATGGGAGTTCACACTGGTGACTCGATCACCGTCGCTCCGGCGATGACGCTTTCCGATGTTGAGTACCAGGAGATGCGAGATGCTGCATTCGCCTGTATCCGCCGAGTGGGTGTGGAGACGGGTGGATCAAACGTCCAGTTCGCCGTCGACCCGCAGACTGGCGAGCAAGTCGTCATCGAGATGAACCCGCGTGTGTCGCGATCCTCGGCGCTCGCCTCCAAGGCCACGGGATTTCCCATCGCCAAGATCGCAGCGAAGTTGGCGGTGGGGTACACGCTGGACGAGATCACGAACGACATCACGAAAAAGACACCGGCAAGCTTCGAGCCCGTGATCGATTACGTCGTGACGAAGGTGCCGCGATGGGCATTCGAGAAGTTCCCGGGGACTACGGGTGTGCTCGGCACCCAAATGCAGTCGGTGGGTGAAGCGATGGCCATCGGCAGAACGTTCGCCGAGAGCTTGCAGAAGGCACTGCGGTCTCTCGAGACGGGTCGGCTCGGCTTGAACGCCGATCCAGCCGAAGTCGGCATGCGGACGATGAGCGATGAGGAGTTGATTGCGGCAATGGGTGTGCCGACGCCAGAGCGACTATTCGTCGTTGCAGAAGGCATTCGGCGGGGAATCGATGCGCACCGAATTCATGATGCCTGCAAGATCGACCCGTGGTTCCTCGATCAGATGGCCATGATCGTCGACGCACGTCACGAAATCGAGCGTGGTGACGTGCGCCGATTCGACGCTTACGAGTGGCGGCGGGTCAAGGGCCTTGGTTTCTCTGACGCTCAGATCGCGCATCTGACAGGAGTGACTCCCGAGGAGGTCATGCAGTTGCGCGAGCGCCATGGGGTGCGTCCGACCTACAAGTCGGTCGATACGTGCAGCGCTGAGTTCTCCGCGGAGACACCGTACATGTACTCCACGTTCGAGGACGAGGACGAAGTCCGACCCTCGAACAAGGATCGCGTGATCATTCTCGGCTCAGGACCGAACCGCATCGGACAAGGCATCGAGTTCGACTATTGCTGCGTACACGCGAGCTTTGCCCTGCGCGATGCCGGTTTCGAGACGGTGATGATGAACTGCAATCCGGAAACGGTCTCGACCGACTACGACACTTCCGACCGGTTGTATTTCGAGCCGCTCACTATCGAGGACGTGATGCATGTGATTCGCTCGGAACGTGAGGCTTCGGGTCGGGATCCGAAAGTCATCGTCAGTCTGGGTGGACAGACCCCACTCAAGTTGGCCAACAAGATTCCCGCGAACCTCATCGCAGGAACGACACCGGCATCGATCGACCTCGCGGAAGATCGTGAGAAGTGGAACGTCTTGTGCGCTGATCTGGGAATTCCACAGCCACCTGGGGGCACTGCCACGACCTTGGACGAGGCGTTAGGGGTGGCGCACGGTGTCGGATTTCCGGTGCTCGTC
Organism: uncultured Acidimicrobium sp.; assembly: GCA_964633985.1. GTDB lineage: Bacteria > Actinomycetota > Acidimicrobiia > Acidimicrobiales > Ilumatobacteraceae > UBA3006. The sequence continues at coordinate 111,695 of CAZWKD010000001.1, forward strand.
CGTCCGAGTTACGTGTTGGGCGGTCGAGCGATGCAGATCGTGTACGACGATCAACATCTTGAACGCGCCATGGACGAGATCGCCGCGGCGGGAACGCTGGGTCGCGAAGGCGGATTGTCGGCAGAGCGCCCGGTCTTGATCGACCGTTATCTCAACGATGCAGTGGAGATCGACGTCGATGCCTTGCGTGATGCAAACGGTGAAGTGTTGATCGGTGGAGTGATGGAGCACGTGGAGCAGGCGGGCATCCACTCGGGCGACTCCGCGTGTGTGCTTCCGCCGGTGGGACTCAGCCAAGACGTCATAGCCACCGTCGAGATGCACGTTCGCAAGATCGCCGAAGCTCTCCGCGTCGTGGGCCTGATCAACGTTCAGTTCGCCGTGCACGAGAACACGGTCTATGTGATCGAGGCAAACCCACGCGCCAGCCGAACGGTGCCATTCGTCGCCAAGGCCACGGGTGTCGAGTTGGTCAAGGTGGCCACGCGCGTGATGCTTGGTGCGACACTCGCTGAACTCCGCACGGAGGGCGTGCTGCGGGAACCGGTGACAGGACGTCATGTCTCGGTGAAGGAAGCGATGTTGCCGTTCAGTCGATTCCCCGACGTCGATACGGCTCTCGGACCGGAGATGCGATCGACCGGTGAAGTGATGGGGATCGACAAATCGTTCGGTCGCGCATTTCTCAAGGCGCAGACGGCCGTCTACACCGAGTTGCCCCAGTCGGGAACGGTCTTCCTGTCACTGAACGACTCCGACAAGCGCGACGGTGTTCGCGTGGCGCAGGGCTTGGAGCAGCTGGGATTGCGAATCGTGGCGACGACTGGCACGGCTGAACACTTGCGCGCATCGGGGATCAAGGTGGACGGCGTCGTGGCGAAGGTCTCTGAACGTGGTCGCTCGGCTGGCGAGGATGCAGTGGGGCTGATCGAGCGCGGCGAAATTGCCTTCGTCATCAACACACCGCGAGGCAAAGGAACACATCGCGACGGTGAAGCCATCCGCAAAGCCGCCAACATCCATCGTGTGTCTGCGGTCACCACGATCAAGGCCGCGCTTGCCGCCGTGCAGGGCATGGTGGAGCGAGCGTCCGAACCGATGACGGTGAAGACGTTGCAGGAGTATCACGAGCGGTGATCACGGCGCGGGTGGGCTCGCTCGAGTTGCGCAACCCGGTGATGACGGCATCGGGCACGGTGGGGCATTCCACGGAGTTGTCGCGGTACGTGGACCTTTCCCGCTTGGGCGCGGTGGTGGTGAAATCGATTGCGCCCTTTGCTTGGGAGGGAAATCCCCCGCCACGACTGGCTCCGACCACGAGCGGCATGTTGAACAGTGTCGGGCTGCAGGGCATGGGAGCCGAGGCATGGGTGCGGGACGAGTTCCCGAAACTGCAGGCACAGAACGTCACGACTGTGGCGAGCGTGTGGGGCTTCGGAGTGCAGGACTACATCGAAGCGGCGCGTGTCGTGGGGTCGGCTGCAATCGCGGCGATCGAGGTCAACCTCTCATGCCCGAACGTGTCGGGTCATCCGACTGCTTCAGGGGCCTCGCACCAGATCTTTGCTCACGATGAGTCGCTCGTGCGCGAGATCGTTCGCGGCGTGTCGAGCATGGGCGTTCCGGTGTGGGCCAAGTTGAGCCCGAACACCGATCGGCTGGTCGCAATCGCCGCTGCTGCTGCTGAAGAGGGAGCGAGTGCAGTGACTTTGATCAACACTGCGCTCGGCATGGTGATCGACCCGAACTCGGGGAGGCCCAAGCTGGGTAATGGCGGCGGTGGATTGTCTGGCCCAGCGATCCACCCTTTGGCGGTTCGTGCGGTGTTCGACGTGCATCGTGCCCTGCCCCAACTGCCGATCGTCGGCGTCGGCGGAGTGGTGGGTGTGGACGACGCCCTCGAGTTGATGATGGCGGGTGCATCGGCGGTGCAGGTCGGCACGGCGCACTTCGCCCAACCACGAACGTCGGTGCGACTCGTCGCCGCGCTCGCAAGGTGGGCGGAGAAGAACGATGTTCGCGAGTGGTCGGAGATCGTCGGTATTGCCCATCGCGGGGGTCGCAACACGTCGCGCGGATAGAATTTGTCCATGTCGCGTGGCGAAGTGCTCGAACAACTCGCCCAACTGAGGACCGTAATGGACGTGACGATCGCATCGGTCGCCGATGGCGCTCGTTCGGTCGCCGATGTCTTGGCCGTGGGCGGTCATGATTCTGCGGTGGGTTATCTCTATGCGGTGAAAGTGCTCGAAGCCGATCCACGGGTGGGCAAAGTGCGCGCTCGTCGCATCCTGGATGACTTGGGCCTCGGTGAGACGACTCGGATCAGCGAGCTCACCGCGGAGCAGGTCGCGTCGATCGTGGCTGAGGTGGCGTGATGGGCCTGATCATCGTCGTATCGGGTCCTGGCGGTGTGGGGAAGAGCACGATCGTCGAAGCGTTGGTGGCGCGCGATACCGATCTATGGCTCAGTCGTTCGTGGACTACACGTTCGCGTCGGCCAGGCGAGTCTGCCGATGCGTACCACTTCGTGGACCGAGCAACGTTCGAGCAACGTGTTGCCGATGGCGGGTTCCTCGAGTGGACCGAGTTCCTCGGCAACTTGTACGGCACGCCGATTCCCGAGCCACCAATTGGTCGCGACATCGTGCTCGAAATCGAGGTGGATGGTGCGCAACAGGTCAAGCGCAAGTACCCCCATGCGATCCTGATTTTCGTGTTGCCGCCATCCCGCGCCGAACAGGAAGCCCGACTGCATGCGCGAGGCGATGCAGATGCCAAGGTGGTGGAGCGGTTACGTAAGGCCGAGGAAGAGGAGCCGATCGGCAAGGAACTGGCCGATCATGTGATCGTCAATGACGACCTCCAGGAGACGGTCGAGTCGATGCTGCACCTGATCCGCACGGCCCGCTTGGCCCGATAACCTGACCAGCCGATCCCCAACAACAAAGGACGTTCCGTGTCGACCGAAGACGTGATGATGAGCCCACCGATCGAAGAGTTGATGGACAGGACGCACTCGAAGTTCGCCCTCGTCACGCTTTCGGCCCGCCGCGCTCGCGAAATCAACTCGTACTTCAACCAGTTGGGTGAAGGTCTCGGAACGATGGTTCCTCCCCAGGTGTCCAGCGTCTCTCGCAAGCCGCTTTCGATCAGTTTCGAGGAGATCGCCGCCGACAAGATCAAGAGCGTCGAGATGAAGGTGTATGACGAGTTCGCCGCCGAAGCGGATGCGGCGTTGCTCGACGAGGCGGCCGAAGAGTTGCAGGCCGGCTTGGAAGGTGGCGAGGACGCGGTCGTGGCCGAGCCCACCGCCGAGGTCGTTGCCGATGCTGAACCCGCTGTCGAAGTCGTTGCCGAGGCAATCGCCGAAGAAGCTCCCGTAGACAGCGCCGAGTAAGCCTCACCGCCTGACTAATCTCTTGGGGCGTCGCTGCGACCTCGCGGCGAAGTGCGAGTGCAGCCACATCGAGAGAGGCGAGGAGTCGTAGTGCGCAGTTTCACCTTCACATCGGAGAGCGTGACCGAGGGTCACCCCGACAAGATGGCAGACCAGGTGTCGGACGCCGTCCTCGACGCATTGCTCGCCGACGACCCTGAGAGTCGTGTCGCTTGTGAGACGTTGCTCACCACCGGCTTGTGTGTGGTGGCTGGCGAAATCAACACCAAGGCGTATGTCGACATTCCGCGAATCGCGCGCGAGACCATCAAGTCGATCGGTTACGACGATGCGCAGTACGGCTTCGACGGCAACACGTGTGGCGTCATTCTCTCGATCGATGATCAGAGTTCCGACATCGCCCAAGGTGTCGACAAGAGTGAGGAAACTCGTTCGGGCAAGGCGAGTACCGATTCGCTGAACACCCAAGGAGCTGGCGACCAGGGAATGATGTTCGGTTACGCCTGTGATGAGACGGAAGAGTTGATGCCGTTGCCCATCTTTGTAGCGCATCGCATGGCCGAGAAGTTGTCGGAAGCGCGCAAGTCGGGGGCAATTCCGTATCTCCGCCCCGATGGCAAGACGCAGGTGTCTTTCGAGTACCAGGATGGCAAGCCAGTTCGGTTGACCACGGTGCTGATCTCTACGCAACACGCCGCCAACACGCCACGCGACTCGGTCATTCGTCCAGATCTCATCGAGCAGGTCATTCGTCCGGTGATTCCGGCGCAGTTCTTGGATGACAACTACGCGGTGCACATCAATCCGACGGGAGAGTTCGTCAAGGGTGGTCCACACGCCGACACTGGCCTCACTGGACGCAAGATCATCGTCGACACCTACGGCGGAATGGGGCGTCACGGCGGCGGTGCATTCAGCGGCAAGGATCCCTCGAAGGTTGACCGCTCTGCTGCTTATGCGGCGCGCTGGGTAGCTAAGCACGTGGTGGCCTCTGGGGCTGCCAAGCGTTGTGAAGTGCAGGTGGCCTACGCCATCGGCATGGCTCAGCCGATCAGCATCCTCGTCGAGACCTTCGGCACCAACACGGTCGACGAGCAGGCGATCGAACAAGCAGTGCGCGAGGTCTTCGACCTTCGTCCCGCCGCGATCATCCGTGATCTCGATCTGAAGCGTCCGATCTATCGACAGACCGCCGCATATGGACACTTCGGTCGATCGGGTGCTTCCTTCACTTGGGAGAAGTTGAGCAAGCTCGACGATCTCGCCAAGGCGCTGAAGCTCAAGTAGGCCGGGCCAGAGGCGCCCGGGCGCACGTGCACGTCGTCTCGGTCATTCCCGACGTCACCGGTCTCGATCGCGTCTTCGACTACGAGGTACCGGCTGATTGGAGCGAGATGCCCGTCGTCGGCGATCTCGTGCGCGTTCCGCTGCATGGCCGCAATGTTCGTGGTTGGGTGGTGGAGGTGTCAGATTCCGCGGCGGTCGACGCTTCCAAGATCAAGCCGGTCGTCGCACTCGTTTCCAAGGGGCCAAGTCCGGAAGTGGTGGAGCTCGCTGCGTGGACGGCTCGGCGTTGGTGTGGCAGGTGGCGCAGTGTTCTCGTCGCTGCAACGGCGCAGACACTCGTTCGCGCGCTACCCACACCTCGTCGTTCTTCGGTAACGGCATCGTCGGATCAAGCCCTCGCCGTCTTCGATCATCCGCGCACGGTGGTCGTGCGGCGAGGTCCAAAGTGGGATCTTGCACAGTTCGTTCGACGGATTCAGGTCCGCGGTCCCGTGCTCGTGGTCTCTCCGACGGTGGGGAGGGCAACTGCATTGCGGACGGAGTTGCGCGCAGCAGGGTTGACGGTTGCGTTGTATCCCGACGAGTGGGCGAACGCCGCCGCAGGTGTCGACGTGACCATTGGTGCCCGAAGCGCAGTGTTCGCCAGCGTGCCAAGTCTCGCATCTGTCGTGGTGGTGGACGAGCACGACGATGCGCTACAAGAGTCGCGTAACCCCACCTGGCATGCTCGTGACGTCGCCGTGGAACGCGCACGTCGGGCATCGATTCCGTGTTTCCTCCTTTCGCCCATTCCGAGCGTCAGCGCTATCGAATGGGCCGGTGGACTCGTCGATGCAGTCGAAAGTGAGCCGGACCAGTGGCCGAACGTGGAGATCGTCGATCGAACTCAGGACGAGCATTGGGCTGACTCGCTCGTCTCGTCTCGACTCGTCGAATTGGTCCGTGACGGCGCAAAGCGCGTAGTAGTGGTGCTCAACGTGAAGGGCCGTTCCCGGTTGCTCGCGTGTGCGTCGTGTCGGACTCTTGCTCGATGCGCCGATTGCGGTGGCGCAGTCCATGAACATGACGAGGATCTTGCGTGTGCAAGATGTGCGGCTTCGCGTCCGAAGGTATGTCTGGCGTGTGCTTCGCCTTCTCTTCGAAATCTGCGCCCGGGTGTCAAACGTCTGGGCGAAGACCTGCTCAAGGCGAGTGGCCGGGATGACTCGGCTCTCTGCGTCGTGGAAGATGGGCGAGACGTAGATCAGCGTGCAAGTTTGTTCGTGGGAACCGAGGCGGCGATCCATCGCGTCCGTCGTCCCGATGTGGTGGTCTTTGCGGATTTCGATCAGGAACTCTTTGCTGCACGATTCCGTGCGTCGGAGATCGCGTCTGGTCTGATCATCGCTGCCGCGCGCCAGGTGGAAACGGGGTTGGTGGTGGTGCAGACCCACGCACCTGACCACCCGTTGATTCGGGCATTGCGCGATCGCCGATTCGACGACTACGCCTCGGCCGAATCCACATCACGCCGTGAGTTGTCGCTTCCACCTTTTTCGGTCACCGCAGCGCTCGGTGGAAAGCGTGGCACCGAAGTGGCGCATGCCCTCTCTGTGAAGCACGGTCTGCCGGTGTCGACTCATGGTGAAGGTGCGGTGATTCGTTTTCGTGACGCGCAACAGATGATCACGGTGTTCGAGGAAGTGGCCAATGGGTCCGAATCGATGAAGGACGTACGGATCCACGTCGACCCGCCTCGCCTGTAGGGAGAATGCCTTAGACGTCGTCCTCCGTCGTGCGGCTCACTCGCAGGAGTCGATAGCCATGACGACTGCCGACACGTTCGACTGTCCATCCGCGTGAGTCCAGCCACTCGGCGAGGCTGTCGGCGCCAAGGTGGCGGCTCACGACCAGCCACGCCACGCCGCGTGGTGTGAGTCGTCGTAGCCAGGTGTCGAGTAGCTCGTGTAGCTGGCGCTTGCCGATGCGAATCGGCGGGTTCGACCAAATCACATCGAACGACACATCGCTCGGAACCTCGTCGGCAAGAACAGCGACGACGTTGTCGAGGTCGTTGTTGCGAGCATTCTTGCTGCACAGTGCGACTGCCCGTTCATTCACGTCGACGGCCCAAACTCGCAGGTGTGGTGAGCGAACGGCAAGGGCTAGGGACAATGCGCCCCAACCACAGCCGAGATCCAACGCCGTGCCTTGTTCGGGTGGTGACGGGACTCGCTCGATCAAGAATCCTGTTCCGTCGTCGAGTCCGCCGCGCGAGAACACACCGCCCGCCGTATCGACATGAAGTTGGCGACCGTCGACGGTCCAGTCGAACGATCTTCCTGACTCTGTGGATCGCGGAGTCCGCTCAAAGTACTGCTCGCCGTTCATCCCGAGAAGTAGCATTTCACGCGTGAACTCGTCTTCCGGACATCCCACGAACAAAATTCGTACGTACGGGGATCCCGTGCTGAAGGCCGTGGCGGAACAGGTCCAGAACATCGACGGCAAGCTCGTCGCTCTGGCTGACGAGATGTTGGACACGATGTACGAAGCACCGGGAATCGGTCTTGCCGGCCCTCAGATCGGCGTGCAGAAGCAGATCTTCGTGTGGGACATCGACGACGACCCGCAAGTCATCCTCAATCCGACCATCGTGGAGTCGTCTGGTGAGTGGGTCTACGACGAGGGGTGTCTGTCAATCCCGGGACTGTTCGTCGAGATGGTACGCCCCAAGCAGATTCTCGTTCGGGGTGTCGACTTGGACGGCAACGAGATCGAATTCGAGGCGGATGAACTACTCGCTCGACTCTTCCAACACGAGATCGACCACCTCCAGGGAGTGTTGATGTTCGATCGCATGACCGACGATCAGCGCAAGGTGGCCTTGCGCGAGTACCGCAGCCGTGAAGAGGATCCCAACAGGAGACAGCCTTTCCATCTTCGCCTGAGCTGATGCTCGCACCGCTCACTGATACGCGACCTGACGGGATCGTATTCCTCGGAACTCCTGCCACTGCGGCGCGTTGTCTCTCACTGATGCTCGAGTCCGGAGTCGGTGTCGATCTCGTCGTCACTGCGGAGCCGAAACGACGTGGTCGAGGCTCTGCACTGATGAAGACGCCGGTCCACGAGCTCGCTGCAGCACAGGGAATCCCCGTGCTGCACGATCTCGTTGGGTTGATCCCGCAACTCGAATCGCGCGGTGGGGTCTGGCTCGGTGTGGTGGTCGCCTATGGACGGATGATCCCACAAGAAATCCTTGCCCGCGTTCCACTCGTCAATCTGCACTTTTCGTTGTTGCCTCGATGGCGGGGTGCGGCGCCAGTCGAGCGCGCCATTCTTGCTGGAGACGAGCAGGTGGGTGTCTGTGTGATGCGAGTCGTGGAAGCACTCGATGAAGGCGACGTGTACGCGCGTGTGGCCATTCCAGTGGGTGCGAACGACGACGTCGAGGGATTGCGTGATCGTTTGTGTGTGCTCGGCACGGCAGAGCTGGTGCGTCTGCTCGGCACGGGTTGGGGGAAGCCCGAACCGCAGGTGGGTGAGACGACGTATGCCAAGAAGATCACCAAGGAAGAGCGTCATCTCTCGTTTGGGGCGTCGGCAGGACAGGTCGCTCGCACGGTGCGGATCGGTGGCGCCTTCGGGGAGTTCGCTGGTCAGCGGATAAAGGTGGTGACGGCTCACGTCTGGGACTCCGAGGAGTCGGTCGATCGTTGGCCGGTCGGAGAAGTACGTGTGGTGGGGCGCAGGGTGGTGGTGGCCTGTGGCGAGGGACACCTCGTGCTCGATCGCGTCCAGCCCGCTGGAAAGTCGGTCATGTCAGCTGGTGACTGGTGGAATGGCGTCGCATCTACGCTTGGATCTGCGAGGTTCGACTGATGCGACTTGACGGAACGGTGAGCGCGTTCGACCACCATGAGGGTCTGGGGTGGATCGAAAGTAGCGAGGGAGGGCGCTATCTCTTTCATTGCGCGGAATTGCTGGATGGCACTCGGGACGTGGCGGTTGGGGCCAGGGTCACCTTCGAGGCTGCAGCCCGTTTCGGTCACCAGGAAGCCGCGAGAATCGAGAAGCGCTGATCGTGGGGCCGGGGCGGCGTTCCCGATAGCCTCTCGTATCAAGTGGGGACATCAGCCCCCACCCGACCACGGAAATTCCACTTCCAGGTGAGGTGGCGAGTGCGCTCGGGTCGTAGCCGCGAAGCGGCTCGGCTTCGCGCATGCACGCCATTCCATCGGTCACACATCGAGGGAGGCATCGCCGCTTGCACAAGAAAGTAACGCCATAGCACCGCCAACCCAGGAGCCGCGGTTCAACGAGAAGATTCGCGCACGTGAAGTGCGACTCGTGGACGCCGATGGTTCCCAGGTCGGCATCGTGAACATCTCCGACGCTTTGGAGCGCGCTCAGCGCCAAGATCTGGATTTGGTGGAGGTGGCCCCACAGGCCAATCCACCGGTGTGCCGGATCATGGACTACGGGAAATTCCGCTACGAGGAATCCCAGCGCCTCAAGGAGTCACGTCGCAAGACGGTGCAGATCACGATGAAAGAGGTGAAGCTCAGGCCGAAGATCGGCAAGGGTGACTTCGACACCAAGGTGCGTCACATGCAGGAGTTCCTCGAAGAGGGACACAAGGTCAAGGTGACGCTGCAGTTCAGGGGTCGTGAAGTTGCCCACCCGGAACTCGGTTCGAAACTCCTCAATGCGGTGATCGAGCAGTTGGGTGACATCGCCAAGGTGGACACCCATGCGCGGCTCGAGGGAAAGAGCATGACCATGGTGTTGTCACCCGAGAAGAAACAGCCGAAGAAACCGACGGAGAAGCAGGCCCCGGGCAATCCGGAACCTGCGGCCACCGACACTCAGATCGCCCAGTAAGCAACGAGAACGACAAGAAGGAACAGGGAAGGAACGACAAGATGCCAAAGATGAAGACCTCCAAGACGGCCGCCAAGCGGTTCCGCAAGACAGGGACGGGCAAGCTCCGTCGCCAGCAGTCGATGCGTCAGCACCTGTTCGAGCACAAGCCATCCACGCGTACCCGCCGCCTCGACGGATTCGTCGACGTGCACTCGGGAGACGTGAAGCGAATCAAGCGCCTTCTTGGCGAGCGTTAAACCGGATTTGGATCGAGAGGAGACCACGACATGGCACGAGTAAAGAGGGCGGTTCACGCCAAGAAGAAGCACAAGGCGATCCTGGAGAAGGCCAAGGGTTACTACGGTGACCGCAGCCGCACCTTCCGGTCGGCCAACGAGCAGGTGTTGCACTCGGGACAGTACGCATTTCGCGATCGTCGCGCCCGCAAGGGCGAGTTCCGCAGCCTGTGGATCCAGCGCATCAACGCCGGTTGCCGCGAGAACGGATTCACCTACAGCCGATTGATCAATGGGCTGAACAAGGCCGGCGTTCAGGTCGACCGCAAGATCCTCGCGGATCTCGCCGTGAATGACCCGGCAGCATTCACCAAGTTGGTGGAGACCGCCCGAGGGGCTCTCGTCTGAGCGACGCCCGTCTCGGGTACAGCAACAATCGGGTGCAGCGGCTTCGCCGTCTGCTGTCGTCGAAATCGGAACGCGACGAGGCGGGAAGCTTCGTCGTCGAGGGCAGGCACCTCCTCGAGGAGGCGTTGCGTGCGAAGTGGCAGGTTCGTGAAGTCTTCGTCGATCCTGCTCGTTCGACGTCGGCACTCGATGGTCTCGATGTGCGCGATGTCCCCGTTCATGAGTTGCAGGAAGGGGTGCTCGAGCGAGTCGCCACCACCGAGTCTCCGCAAGGCGTGATCGCCGAAGTCGGGAGAAGGTCGCACGCCGATCAGCCTCAAGGTTGGGTGCTGGCAGTGGACCGTTTGAGTGACCCGGGCAATCTCGGCACGCTGATCCGGTCTGCCGAGGCATTCGGCGCGGGTGCAGTCGTCTGCACGACGGGCACGGTCGATCCGTTCAATCCGAAGGCGTTGCGCGCCGCTGCAGGTGCCACGTTTCACGTGCCCGTGCATGTCGATCGTGCGCTCGACGATCTACGGGGCTGGGGATTCCGTGTGCTCGGAACGACCTCGCACGATTCGCAGGGAGTTACGGACATCGGGTCGGCAGATCTTGGTGGAATGGTCGCGGTGGTGTTGGGTAACGAAGCACATGGCTTGGATCCTGATGCGCCCGTCGACGAGTGGGTCTCCATTCCCCACCTGGGGAGAAGCGAGAGTCTCAACGTCGCCATGGCGGGCACGGTGTTGTCGTACGTCATGGCGAGTCGCCGTCGCAGCAGGTAGTGGGCACTAGCGTTTCGTGAAGTCATGACGAGCGATCTGCGGCAAAACATTGCGGACGCGCTGACAAGCGCGTTGGGAGAGGTGGCCGCCGCTTCCGATACCCGCGCTCTCCAGACGGTGGTCGCTGCAGTTCAGGGCAAGAAGGGCCAATTGGCCGTGCTCAAGGCGCAGTTGGGTCAGGTCGGCGATCTCGAGCAACGCAAGGAGATGGGCCGTCTCATCGGTGAAGCCCAGGCGCGCCTGTCCGCCTCGATCGCGGATCGTGAAACCCTGCTCAAGGACCAAGAACACGCGGATCGAGTTGCCAGCGAGGGTATTGACCTCAGCGAATTCGTTGCCGACCATCGTCGTGGGCATGCTCACATCGTCACCCAGGCGATGATGCGACTGGAGGACGTGTTCATTGGTCTCGGATTCGAAGTGGCGGAAGGTCCCGAAGTAGAGCTCGATTTCTACAACTTCGAGGCACTCAACATGCCGAAGTCGCACCCCGCTCGCAGTGAGTTCGACACGATGTTCCTCGAACCAGGTTCGCCTGCACAACAGCCGGGCTCGGTGTTGTTGCGCACCCATACGTCGCCGGTGCAGATCCGTTTGATGCAGTCTCAGCAACCTCCGATCTATGCAGTGATGCCGGGGCGTGTCTTTCGTCGTGACACACCCGATGCGACGCACATGCCCGTGTTCCACCA
>CAZWKD010000001.1:123432-128313 GCA_964633985.1 uncultured Acidimicrobium sp.
GACGAATACACGGGTTTTGCCTTCGGTTTCGGTATCGACCGCATGGCCAAGGAACGTCACCACGTGGCCGACATCCGTGAGATGTATACGAACGACCTGCGTTTCTTGAGGCAGTTCTCATGAAAGTCCTGCTGTCGTGGTTGAACGACTTTGCCGACTTCGGTGACGACGTAGAAAGGATTGCGGCGGGTCTGACTTCTCTCGGTTTGGCAGTCGACGACGTGGAGCGACACGGCGAACGGGTCGACGGCGTCGTCGTGGCCAAGGTGTTGCGCACGGAGAAACACGAAGACGCGGCAAAGGTGACGCGAGTGTGGGTGGACGCCGGCGATGGCATCGAGCGTCACATCTGGTGTGGCGCAACCAACATGAAGGCAGGGGATCTCGTGCCGTTGGCCACGATCGGCACGAAGATGCCCGATGGCCGCGAGATCAGTCGGCGAGGAATTCTCGGCATCGACAGTGAAGGCATGCTGTGCAGCGGCGTCGAGCTCGGAATAGACGAAGACTCGGCAGGCCTGAAGATCCTGCCTGCGAATTGCAAACTTGGCGAGAACGTCTTCGACGCGTTGGGACTGACGGTCGAAGTCGTGTTCGACCTGGACGTCACGCGCAATCGACCCGACTGTTACGGACATCTCGGTGTGGCGCGCGACCTGGCGGCCAAGTGGGGAATCCCGCTTCGTTCGGCCGGGCCGTCAAGGAAAGAGGGAAAGGTGCCGCACGGCTTGACGGTGGACGTGCGAGACGGAGAGTCATGCCCCAGTTTTTCTGCGATCGTCATCGACGGGGTGCGCATCAGCGAGTCGCCTGAATGGCTGGCGCGCCGCCTGCGCAATGCGGGAATGCGTTCGATCAACAATGTGGTCGACGTGTCCAACTTCGTCAACCTCGAATTGAATCAACCCAACCATGCCTACGACCTCGCCAAAGTGGGTCAAGGCTTCGTCGTCCGCAACGCGAAATCGGGCGAAACCATCACCACATTGGACGGCGAGGAGCGCGCACTCCACGGCGACTTGCTGATCTGCGACTCTTCCGAGGAGGCAGTCGGTGTTGCCGGAATCATGGGCGGACTCGATTCGGAAGTGAGCGCAGCCACGACATCGCTCGCCGTGGAGATCGCCCATTTTGCGCCGCATCGAGTGGTCGCCTCGGCTTCACGACTCGGATTGCGCACTGAAGCATCCATTCGATTCGAGCGTGGCGTCGATCCGCACGGAGCCGAGCGAGCGTTCGACCGTTTCGTCGAACTGCTTTCTCTGACGTGCCCCGATCTGACCGTTCGCCGTGGTGTGGCGTCCAATGTGCACTCGTCCGTGTTGCCGAAGATGAGGTCGATCGATGTGCGTCGCTCCGAAGTGAAGCGCGTTCTTGGTGTGGACTTGTCGGGCCAGGATGTTGCAAAACTGCTCGAGCCCATCGGGTTTGCGGTGAAGGGAAAGGGTGACGAGCTCGGTGTCGAGATTCCGTCATGGCGACCCGACTGCACCGTCGAGATCGACATCATCGAGGAGATCGCTCGTCACTACGGCTATGACGAGTTGGGCAAGTTGGTTCCCAAGTCACCGATTTTCGGCAAATTGAGTGAGGCGCAACGTCGCCGTCGTACCTTGCGGGAAGTCGTTCTCGGGCTGGGGCTCAGCGAGGCAATGCCCAATCCGTTCCTTGCTCCCGGTGATCTGGAACGAGTGGGGTTGGACTCAACTGATGCGCTGCGCCTCGCCAACCCGTTGGTTGCCGAGGAGAGCATTCTGCGTACGTCGCTGCGACCTGGGTTGTTGCGAACGGTCGTATACAACCAGTCTCATCGTGTCGAAGGCGTGCGGATCTACGAACTGGGTCACGTGTATCCCCAAGGCGACGGAGAATTACCCGATGAGTTCGAGTCGCTGTGCCTCATGGCAGTAGGTGCGGACGCGCCAACCGCAATGCAGTGGTGGAACGAGATCTCCTCGGCTCTGGAGGTGGGTGCACAGTTGGATCAGGCGCGAGCACCCCTTGGCTTTCATCCCTCACGTTCGGCGACATTGAGTCGTGGCAAGTTGGTGTTGGGTGCGGTGGGAGAAATCGATCCGCGTGTGTTGGATTCGCTCGGCGTGCAAGGTCGAGTGGCTTGTCTGGAATTGAACGCATCTCTCATCTGCAGCGAGTCACCGAAGGTTGCCGTTGCCAAGACCGTCAGCAAGTTCCCCTCGGCGGACTTCGACTTGGCCTTCCTCGTAGGGGTCGAGACAACGGCAGCATCCATCTCTCGGGCACTCCGTCAGGCTGCGGGATCTGCCCTCGAGGGCATGCAGATTTTCGACGTGTATCGGGGGAGTGACCTCCCTACGGGCAGTCGGAGTATCGGGTTCCGGATCACCCTTCGTGCGGGTGATCGCACCCTCACCGTCGATGAGGTTGCCGACATTCGGTTGCGGTGCATCGATGCCGTAGCCAAGGTGGGTGGCCAACTCCGCTAGGGCGCTGAGTATCCGTGGATAATCATGCACAAGCGTGTATGATTATGCAGTCATGATTTCGGTTGCAATCATCGGTGCTTCGGGCTTTACAGGAGTGGAATTGCTCCGCCTGTGTTCGGTCCATCCCGAGTTTGAGGTTGTCTACGCCACGGGAGACTCGGCGGCCGGCAGCCTGGCTTCGTCGTTGTATCCCTCGCTCCAAGCGAACTACCCAAACCTGGTGTTCGAGGAGTACGACGCAGATCGAGCCAGTCAGGCGGACGTCGTGTTCCTGTGCCTTCCCCATGAGGCGGCGCTTGGCGTCGCTGCTCAACTCGTCGGCAAGGTGCGCCTGGTGGTCGACCTCTCGGCGGCATTCCGCCTGAAGGACGCGTCGTTGTATCCGCAGTGGTACGGATTCGAGCACGATCAAAGTGCGTTGCTTGCCGAAGCTCGGTATGGCTTGCCCGAACTCTTCAGGGACGATCTCGTGGGTGCTCGATTGATCGCAACTCCCGGCTGTTACGTCACCGCGGCGTCGTTGGCGATCACCCCGCTCGTGCGCATGGGAGTCATCGAACCCCACTCGGTGATCGTCGATGCGGCGTCGGGGGTGAGTGGTGCAGGGCGCACAGCCAAGCACTCGTCGTTGTTCAGCGTCGTCAACGAAGACTTCACTGCGTACGGATTGTTGGATCACCGCCATACGCCGGAGATCGAGCAAGTCACGGGAGCAAACGTCCTGTTCACGCCCCATCTCGCTCCGATGAACCGTGGAATCCTGGCTACGTGTTACGCCAAACCTGCTGGCGATGTGCCGACGACTGCATCACTGCTTGCCGCATTGTCCAGCTTCTATCGCCAGGAACAGTTCGTCGTCGTCAACAAGACCTCGCCATCCACGAAGGCAACGCTCGGTACGAACGCAGTGCACATCACTGCACGATTCGATGATCGGACCAAGACGGTGATGATCATCTCGGCGCTGGACAACCTGACCAAAGGTGCTTCAGGTGGGGCAGTCCAAGCCGCAAACGTCGCACTTGGATTGAATGAATCAGACGGACTGGCCAAAGTCGGGCTGTTTCCATGAGCACGGTCGCCCCAACGAAGCGAACCCCGCGTGAAGTCGGCGAGCTCCTCGTGGAGTCACTCCCGTACATTCAGCGTTTCGCCAATCGGATCATCGTCGTGAAGTACGGCGGCAATGCGCTGGCCGGATCAGACGAGACGACCGCGCTCCAGTCATTCGCCCAGGATGTTGCTCTGTTGCGTGCAGTCGGAATGAAGCCGGTCGTCGTGCATGGTGGTGGTCCTCAGATCAGCGCGATGATGGAACGGTTGGGCAAGAAGCCGGAGTTCGTCGGCGGTTTGCGCGTCACGGATGCCGAGACCATCGAGATTGCGAGCATGGTGCTATTGGGGAACGTGAATCCACAGATCGTCAACGCCGTCAACTCATTCGGCGCCCAGGCTGTCGGGGTCTCCGGTCAGGACGCTGCGCTGTTGCGGGTTCGTCAACGTGACCCTCAGCTCGGATTCGTCGGGGACATCGAATCGGTGGACGCTTCGGTGGTCCAGTCATTGCTCAACGATGGGGCAATTCCGGTGATCGCCACGATTGGCAGCGATGGTCATGGGCAGGCGTTCAATGTGAATGCCGACACCGCGGCAGCAGCTATCGCTGGGGCGCTCGGAGCGCAGAAGGTCATCTTTCTCACCGATGTGCCGGGTGTCCTTCGGGATCGCAAGGATCCGCAGAGTCTCGTGGCGCGGGCAACACGCTCGGAGATCGCTGAGATGATTGCGACTGGCGTCATCGATGGCGGCATGATTCCGAAAGTGGAGAGTTGTTTGCAGGCACTCGACGCGGGTGTGTCGGACGCGCACATCCTCGATGGTCGGATTGAGCACGTGTTGTTGATCGAACTCTTCACGGAAGCCGGTGTCGGCACGATGATCGTGGCGGAAAAGTAATGGCTGGTCACGCCTTTCTCGAACATGATCGGGCGAAGTCGTTGCTCGCTGGCCGTGATTCGGGCTCGGGTTGCCCATTCATGCCGGTGTTCGGGCCGCCGCAAGTGATGTTCGTGCGCGGTGAAGGCACACGACTCTGGGACGACGCAGGAAAGGAGTACCTCGACTTCCTCTGTGGGCTCGCAGTGACGTCACTCGGTCATGCCCATCCCGCTGTCGCCAAGGCGATCGCCGATCAGGCGTCCACGCTTCTCCATGTCAGCAACTTTTTCGCCAACCCGGTCGCTACCGAGGTGGCGATCGAAGTCGATGCCCTGCATGGTGGTGGTGGACAGGTGTTCTTCTGCAACTCGGGTGCAGAGGCCAACGAAGCGGCGTTCAAGATTGCGCGGAAGTTCGGCGGTCGCGGCCGCCACGTCGTGGTGAGTGCGCTCGGCAGCTTTCATGGTCGAACGCTCGC
>CAZWKD010000001.1:128413-132987 GCA_964633985.1 uncultured Acidimicrobium sp.
CCTGATCGAGTTGGGGCTGCGTGATCCGCAATCGCTCGGTCAACCGCTCGCTGGGCGCACCGTGGCCCTGATCTTCGAGAAACCTTCGACGCGCACTCGGCATTCGAGTGAAGCGGCAGTCGTTCAGTTGGGCGGTCATCCCGTCTACACGCGGGGTGAAGAGGTTGGCATGGACGAACGAGAGTCGGTGGAGGACATCACTCGCGTTCTTGCCGGTTATCACGCACTCCTCGCAGCTCGTGTCTTCGACCACGACACGCTGCACAGGATGGCGGCCGTCTCGTCGATCCCCGTCGTGAATCTGCTCAGCGACGTCGAACATCCGTTGCAGGCGATTGCCGATGCCATCACGATGACGGAAGAGTTCGGCGACCTCACGGGGAAATCCGTCGCGTGGGTGGGGGACTTCAACAATGTGGCACGGTCATTGAGCTGGGTATGCGCCATGCTCGGCATGCACGTGCGACTGGCATGTCCGGCTGGCTATGACGCGACGGACGAAGAGTTGCAGGGACTGCTTGCTGCTGGGGCCTCGTCGGTCGAGCAGTACCGCGACCCCCGACTCGCCGTCGATGGAGCAATCGCAGTGCACACCGACACGTGGACGAGCATGGGGCAAGAAGATGAGCGTGAGATCCGACTCGCGGTGTTTTCACCGTTTCAGGTGACGAGCGAGACGATGGCTCATGCTGACGCGCGCGCGGTATTCATGCATTGTCTCCCGGCTCATCGAGGTGAAGAAGTGGCCCCAGAAGTGATCGACGGAAAGCAAAGCAGGGTCATTCGGCAAGCACATCATCGATTGAGTGCTGCGCGTGCGGTGTTCGCTTGGCTGGCAGGGTAGGGAGGACAGAAGTGGCATCGAAAGTTCAACGGCAGCGGGTCATCGCCGAGGTGATCTCTGGGCAGTCCGTCACGAGTCAACCCGAGTTGTTGCGTTTGTTGAAGAAGCGTGGAATCGCCGCCACGCAGGCGACGGTCTCTCGGGATCTCGAGGAGATCGGCGCCGTCAAAGTGCGGAGCGCAGACGGTGAAGCGGAGTATGCGATTCCCGAGTTCGAGCCGAATCGCATTGCGCCTGTCGACCAGCTTCGTCGTGTGTTGTCCGAGTGGGTGGCCGAGGTGACGGTGAGCAGTCCCATCGTGATCGTGCGCACGCCACCAGGATGCGCTCACGTCGTCGCTTCCGCCCTCGACCGATCTCGGTTGGAGGGCGTTGCTGGAACTGTCGCCGGTGATGACACGCTGTTTTGTGTGGCTTCGCCGGAGTTCGGAGCCACCAAGTTGGCGCGCGAAATCGAGCGACTCGCCGGAGTAGGGCAACAGCGAAAGGCCAAGCAATGAGTGGACCCCTGTGGCACGGGCGACTGTCGTCGGGTAGCGCCGACGAATTGATGCGCTTCACCGAAAGCATCGGATTCGATGTACGTCTCGCGTTCGACGACCTGACGGGTTCGGCGGGGCACGTATCGATGCTCGGTCATGTCGGCATTCTTCGGGATGATGAGACGAAGCAGTTGCTCCTCGCCCTCGAATCGGTTCGTGCCGAACTGGCTGATGGAACGTTCGTTTTTGTGCCTACGGACGAGGACATCCACACCGCCATCGAGCGACGCGTGACCGAGTTGGCTGGTCCTGTTGGCGGCAAGTTGCATACCGGACGCAGTCGCAACGACCAGTGCGTCACTGCCCTGCGCTTGTGGTGCAAGCGCGAGTTCGCGTTGCTCGCCTCGGCTCTTCTCGACTTGGCCGAGACATTCGCCGCGTCAGCCGAGCAGGCTGGCGTAGGAGAGAACGGCGCAGTCATTCCTGCATACACCCACGTCCAACGCGCGCAACCAGTGTTGCTCGCACACCATCTGCTCGCGCACTCGTGGGCATTGTTGCGCGACGTGGAACGACTGCAAGGTGCGCTGCAGAGAGTCGATGTTTCGCCGCTGGGGGCCGGCGCCACGGCCGGCAGTTCGTTGCCTCTCGATCCAGATTTCACTGCGCGGCAACTTGGTTTTTCTGCGCGCTTCGAGAACTCGATGGACGCAGTGTCTGATCGTGATTTCGTTGCTGAGTTGTTGTTCGTCCTCGGACTGATCGGTGTGCACCTCTCTCGGATCGGCGAGGAGTGGGTGTTGTGGACGTCGACGGAGTTTGGCTTCGCAGTGCTCGATGATCGCTACGCCACCGGGTCGTCGATGCTGCCGCAAAAGAAGAATGCCGACATCGCCGAGCTGACACGCGGCAAATCGGGCCGATTGATCGGCAACCTCACGGGGCTCCTCGCCACGCTCAAGGGTCTGCCACTCAGTTACAACCGCGATTTGCAGGAGGACAAGGAACCGTTGTTCGATTCCTTCGATCAGGTGCGATTGGCGATCGCTGCCGTGAACGGCATGGTGCGGACGGCAAAATTCGATCACGAGCGACTCGCGCGCGCCGCCGCCGACGAATTCTTGTACGCCACTGACGTCGCTGAATGGCTCGTGGCCCGCGGTACGCCGTTCCGGGAGGCACACGCGATCGTGGGGGAGCACGTCCGCGAGTCGCTGGAGACGGGTACGCCGCTCGGTGAACTGGTGGCAGGTGATTCGCGGTTGGGCGCCGATGCTCTCGCGGTCATGCGTCGCGGCGTTGCCAACCGGACGTCACCCGGTGGCGGTGGTCCAGTGGCGGTGGCCACGCAGTTGAAGCGATTCGGCCTGCGGGTCAACGAGCTGCGTCGTTCGCTCACCTAACATCTCTGCGTGACCTCGCCTGGTGACATCGTTGCCGAGTTTGCCGCTCGCGGTCTGATCCACGACTCCACCAATCGCGAAGAGCTTTCCGCCCGATCGATCGCCAAGCCGCTGACGGCCTACGTCGGTTTCGATCCCACGGCAGATTCTTTGCATGTCGGCCACTTGCTCGGGCAGGTGTCGCTCCGTCGGTTGCAGATGCTCGGCCATCGACCGATCGTGCTTGCCGGAGGGGCGACCGGCATGGTTGGTGACCCGTCTGGACGGAGCGAGGAACGCAACCTGCTGGATGAGGACACGCTCCGCGGAAACGTCGACAAGATCTCACGCCAACTCGAGCGAATTCTCGACTTCGGCAAGTCCTCGAACGCTGCGGTCCTGGTGAACAACGCTGACTGGACCGCCAAGATGCCAATGCTCACTTTTCTTCGTGAGGTGGGAAAGCACGTGACGGTGAACCAGATGGTGGCGAAAGATTCGGTCAAGTCACGTTTGGCCGACACCAACGGTCTGAGTTTCACGGAGTTCAGCTACATGTTGTTGCAGGCGAACGACTTCCGTCACCTGTGCGAGCACTACGACTGCGAGATGCAGCTTGGCGGATCGGACCAGTGGGGCAACATCACGGTGGGTATCGACTTGATTCGCAAGGTTCTCGGTCGCGGTGGATTCGGCTTGACGTGGCCACTGATCACCAAGTCCGACGGCACCAAGTTCGGCAAGACTGCGAGTGGCGCGGTGTGGCTCGATCCGGACAAGACCTCTCCCTATCAGTTCCGTCAGTTCTGGATGCAGGTGAGTGATCTCGACATCGAGCGCTTCCTCCCGCAGTTCTCGTTACGTCCGATGAACGAGATCGTGGGCGTCTTGGCTGAGCAACGCGAGCGCCCAGAGTCGCGCGTTGCCCAGCGAGCCTTGGCTCAGGAGATGACGGCTCTCGTGCATGGTGCTCAGGCAGCAACTGCTGCCGAGCAGGCTGCGGATGTGTTGTTCGGCGCGAACCCCATCTCCGCATCGATCGACGCGATTCGCCAGATTGTTGCCGAGGTTCCCGTGACGACGATGGGCACGGCAACACTGCACGATGCGATCGGCGTACTGGTGACGACAGGCTTGGCCGCGTCCAATTCGGAAGCCCGCCGACTGCTGCAACAGCGCAGTGTGCGCGCCAATGGTGAGCAAGTGGACGAACATGCACGGCTCGACCGTGTCGCGTTGTTGCATGGACGGTGGATGTTGTTGCGCAAAGGCAAGACGACGTATCACCTTCTCGACTTCGGCTCCTGACCGGCGCAAAGCCAAGCCCCACAAGGGTTTTCGGGAATCAGGTGGCTAGAAGCCAATAAAATCAAGCAAATATCACCTCGCAGGTTGACGCTCCGAGACCCAGTCGCTAGATTCTCAGTCCGCCCTTTGGCCGCTTGGTCAAAGGTTTTCCGCGGCTCACCTCCGGGTTTCCCGAGTGAGTGGTGGATGTGCTCCTTGAAAACGGAAGAGAAGACTGAACGCCAGTGCGGGCAGTAGGGCTGGGTCGAAAACCCCATGTCTTGCTGTCTGTCAATTCTGGTCGGACGAGAGTCCGGCCAACCATTTAGTAACCGGTCGGGTGAGCACCCGATCGGCAGGACACGGCGCTTCACCTCAGTGATCGAATTGATCGCGGAGAAGTGGGCGTCGTGTACTTTCCGGAATTCTGTTCGGGTTTCGACCCGGGCAAGTTCTTGACGGAGAGTTTGATCCTGGCTCAGGACGAACGCTGGCGGCGTGCTTAACACATGCAAGTCGAACGAGATCCATGGTGTAGCAATACACCGGAAGATCTAGTGGCGAACGGGTGAGGAACAC
>CAZWKD010000002.1:0-80524 GCA_964633985.1 uncultured Acidimicrobium sp.
CAGCAGCCGCTGGCACTCGTCGTTGGCGCGGCCATGCAGCAGACCGACGCGGTTGGAGTGGTGGAGAAACTCCGGCTTGCCGGACATCGAGTGCGGGTCTTGTTCATGGACGCTGCGACTCCGGAATTGGTGCGTCGATATGTGCAGACTCGACGTAAACATCCGCTTGCCCACGGCGAGATGAGTGTGGAGGAAGCGATCGTCGCTGAACGGCGAATGTTGGAGTCCGTGAAGGGTGCCTCAGATGTGGTCATCGACACGACGGGTATCAATCCCCACCAATTGAAGACTCGGATCGTGGAGATGTTCTCGTTGGACGACTCAGAGACGATGCAAATTTCTGTCGTCTCGTTCGGCTACAAACATGGCATTCCTCTCGATGTGGATCTCGTGTTCGATGTTCGTTTCGTGCCGAACCCACATTGGGACGAAAATCTGCGACCGTTGAGTGGCCTCGACGAATCGGTGCGGGACTTCGTCATGTCCCACGGGTTGGCGGGCGAATTCTTGGACCAGTTGCTGTCCATGTTGGATTTGTTGATACCCGCTTATCGAGACGAGGGAAAGTCGTACCTTTCGGTGGCCATTGGGTGTACGGGGGGACGTCACCGCTCCGTCGCCATTGCGGAGCGGCTGGCCAAAGAATTGCGCGAGGGGGGACACCGTCCACGCGTGACCCACCGCGATCTTCAACGCTGAGGTTCTTTCGCACCAAAGTGGGCGGTGGGACGTGGACTACTCTTGCTCACCATGACTGACAAGGTTCGAGTAGGTATCAACGGTTTTGGTCGCATCGGGCGCAACTTTTTCCGCGCCAGTCAGGCGGCGAAGTCGAACATCGAGATCGTTGCGGTGAACGATCTGGGAGCGGTGAAGACGATGGCTCACTTGCTCAAGTACGACTCCGTCTTGGGCATCTTGCCGCAGCAGATTTCGGCGGCCGAAGACGCGATCATGATCGATGGCAAGCCGCTGAAGGTGTTGCAGGTTCGTGATCCGAAGACGCTTCCGTGGAAGGAGTTGGGAGTCGACGTGGTGATCGAGTCGACCGGTTTCTTCACGGAGCGAGAAAAGGCGGCGGCCCATCTCGAGGCGGGCGCACCAGTCGTCGTGGTGTCGGCGCCTTCAGCAGGTGCGGATGCGACGTTCGTATACGGAATCAATCATCACGATTTCGACCGCAGCAAACACCAAGTGGTTTCCAATGCGAGTTGCACCACGAATTGCTTCGTGCCGATGGTGAAGGTTCTCGATGATGCATTCGGCGTGGAGAAGGGGTTGATGACCACCATTCACGCGTACACCGGCGACCAGCAGTTGGTCGATGGTCCTCACTCGGATCTTCGACGTGCGCGTGGTGCAGCGATCAACATCACGCCGACCGGCACTGGTGCGGCACGTGCCACCAGCCTCGTGTTGGAGGCAATGAAAGGCAAGTTGGATGGCACCTCGCTGCGAGTCCCGGTCCCGACCGGATCGATCACCGATTTCGTCGCGGTGCTCAAGTCGTCGCCGTCCAAGGACGAGATCAACGCGGCGTTCAAGAAAGCCAGTGACGGTTCATTGAAGGGCGTATTGGAATACACGGATCAGCCGATCGTGTCGAGTGATATCGTGACGAACCCGCACAGCTGCGTGTTCGACAGCGAATTGACGATGACGATGGGCAACCTCGTCAAGGTGCTGGGCTGGTATGACAACGAGTGGGGGTATTCGAACCGCCTGGTCGACCTCGTGTCACACATCGGAACCACCAAGTAGCACCGTGACGACAACTGTCCCGGTCCTGGAGGACCTCGGCGACGTCCGCGGCAAGCGCGTCCTCGTGCGTACGGACTTCAACGTGCCGATGGCTGGTCCAGATGACTCGCGCACGATCAGTGATGACTTTCGGATCCGCGCCGCGCTACCGACCATCGAGTGGCTCCGTGAACGAGGCGCGGTCGTGGTGTGCGCCAGTCATCTTGGTCGACCCAAAGGCGCTCCGTCGTCAAAGTATTCGATGGCTCCAATAGTCAAGCGACTCGCCGAGTTGGCACCTGGTGTCGAGTTGATGGAAAACCTGCGGTTCTCGCCGGGCGAAGAGGGCAACGACCCAGTGTTCGTGCGTGAGTTGGTGGCAGGTTTCGATCTGTATGTGAATGACGCCTTCGGCGCTGCCCACCGATCACACGGATCGATCGTCGGTCCGCCCCAAACGTTGCCTTCGGCGGCAGGTCGTCTGCTCCAGCGAGAGGTGGAGGTTCTCGGCGGCCTCCGCGAATCTGCCAAGCGTCCGTTCGTCGCTGTATTGGGAGGATCGAAGGTCAGCGACAAGCTTGGCGTGATCGAAGCTCTGATGCAGCGAGTCGACGAGCTCCTCATTGGTGGTGGCATGTGCTTCACGTTCCTTGCAGCGCTCGGCAACCCGGTCGGTGACTCGTTGTGTGAGCCCGATCAGATCGAGCACTGTCGCAAGTTGTTGACGCAGGGCGTCTCGATTCAACTTCCGGAGGACATCGTCGGAGTCGATGCTGCTGGGGATTTCGCAACTTTCGGTACGCGACTTCCCAACGGTGCCAAGGGTTTCGATATTGGTCCCGGCACCGCAGCACGATTCTCCGACGTAATCCTCGGGGCACGCTCCGTGTTTTGGAATGGTCCGATGGGCATGTTCGAAGATCCACGATTTGCCGCAGGTACTCGCACTGTGGCCGAGGCGATGGCTGAGACCAAAGCATTCACTGTCGTCGGTGGAGGTGACTCGGCTGCGGCGTTGGCTCAATTCGGCTACGACGACGAGGTCGATCATGTTTCGACAGGCGGAGGAGCATCACTCGAGTTCTTGGAGCTTGGGGATCTCCCTGGATTGGTCGCCCTGAGAGGAGCACCTCGTGTCCGATGAAACGTTCGTCAGGTCCAGTAATCGCCGTCCCCTGATCAGCGGTAACTGGAAGATGCACCACAACCACTACGAGGCGATCCAGTGCATTCAGAAGTTGGCCTATCTGCTGACGAAGGATGACTACGCGATGGTCGATGTGTCGGTGCATCCACCGTTCACGGACATCCGAAGCGTACAAACGTTGATCGACGCTGACGAGTTGCGGATCCAATTGGGAGCACAGAACTGTCACTTCGAGGACAAGGGTGCATTCACCGGCGAAGTTTCACCGGCGTTCTTGGCAAAACTCGGCGTCCGCTATGTGATCGTCGGACACAGTGAACGGCGTGAGTCGTTTGGAGAGACTGATGACATGGTGGCTAAGAAGTTGATATCCGTCTTCAAACACGAGATGACGCCGATTTTGTGTGTGGGAGAGACACTCGATGAGCGCGAATCGGGTCAGACGTCATCCAAAGTGTTGGGGCAGGTGCGGAGTGCACTTGCGGCGGTGAAGTCCGAGCAGGTCGCTGAGATGGTCATCGCATATGAACCCATTTGGGCGATCGGTACCGGTCGGACGGCTACTGCGGGAGATGCACAGGCCGTGATCGGGGCCATTCGCGCGACGGTTGCAGAGGTGCACGGCGCCAAGGCGGCAGAGCGGATTCGTCTTCAGTACGGGGGAAGCGTCAAAGCGGCCAACATCGGTGAATTGATGTCACAGCCGGACATCGATGGTGCATTGGTGGGCGGCGCGAGCCTCGACCCGGCTGAGTTCGCGAGGATCGTCCAATACCGACTGCGTCCGATCTAGATCAAGCTCCTTGGTCGGGGCTGGTAGGTTGTTTCAGTCGCCGGGCATTCGGCTTGGCGTGGCGGACGAGTTCCGCCGAGTCGACGGGGAGGTCGATTGATGAGACAGCGTGCACGTTTCGCTCGTCTCGGAGCCTTCGTGGCAGCGGGTGCTTTGGTGCTTGCGGCCTGTGGTGGTTCCGACGAGGAGTCGGGTTCGAGCTCGAGTGGTGAGGGCTGCGGTGGCAGCGGCACCCTGGTGTGGGCCCATGAACAGGAGCCGGGTGACTTGCACCTGGATGATCCCGAGAACGGTCTGACCATTACCGCGTGGATCCGCACGGGTATGTGGGAAGGTCTATTCGGTGTGAGTTCGAAGACCGAGTTCTATCCGCGTTTGCTCGCGGGAGAGCCGGAAGTCGTGACGGCCGACGATGGTTCGGTCACGGTCAACTACACGCTGCGTGATGGCCTGGTCTGGTCTGATGGTGACGATCTCACCGCAGACGACGTCAAGTACACGTTTGACATGGTGATGGCCAAGGATGCCGCAGACGAGTACATCTACTTGTTGGGCGATCGCACCGGTCTCGACACCATCACCGACTTCACGGTGTCGTCGCCGACCCAGTTCTCGGTCACCTGGAGTGCGTTCTTCGCCGGTTGGAAGGCACTCTTCGGAGAAGTGCACCCGTCACACGTGTTCCCGGCCGATCCGGCCGAGGCCGCTGCTGCGGAGAACGAAGCGCTGCGCACCTGGAACTACAACGGGACCGTAGTGCCTTCGTCCGGACCGCTCGTGTTCTCCGAGTGGAACAAGGGCGTGAGCATGTCGCTCTTGTGCAACCCCGAGTACCACGGTTCGACCAGCCCCGATGCGGTCAACACCGGCAAGGCTCAGGTCGATGGCGTGCAGATCAACTTCGTCCCCGACACCGATGCGCAGATCAATGCGTTGAAGTCGGGTGAAGCCGACATGATCATGACTCAGCCGCAGTTGGCCTTCGAGGAGTTCGGCACCAACGAAGAGTTCACTGTCGTGGACACTTTGGGCCCTCTATACGAACACTGGGGTCTGAACTTGTTCAATACCCACCTCAAGCGGCCCGAAGTCCGCGAGGCACTCGCCTTGGCGATGGACAAGGGAGACGTGATGGAGGGCTTGTACACGCCTTTGTTTGGCGAAGCCTTGCCTGCTGAAGGTTTGGGCAACGTCTACTGGATGAGCAACCAGAGCGCTTATGTGGATGCCGCTGGAGCCGCTGGTTATGGCAAGGGCGACATCGAGGCTGCAAAGGCCAAGCTCGAGAGCGCTGGCTACGTGCTCGGCGACGACGGCATTTATGCACACCCAACGGATGGCGTACTGACGCTGCGCGTCGGTACGACGGGCGGCAACAAGCTCCGCGAACTCCAGCAGCAGTTGCTGCAGGCCAAGTTCAAGGAAGCCGGCATTGACATCGTCATCTACAACCAGCCCGGCGGTGAGTACTGGGACGCTCAGCCGTTCAACACCGAGGCGCTCAAGTGCGCCAACTCAGGTGGCAAGGAAGGTGACTGCAACTTGTGGGACATCGCCCAGTTCGCGTGGGTGGGTGGTCCATGGCCTGGTGGTCAGTCGGGCGTCTTGCGCTCCGGAGCCGGCAGCAACATCTACGGCTTCGCCAACGCGGAGTTCGATGCCAAGGCCGATGAGTGCGATGCCACCATCGATGACGCGGAGCGTGCGGCTTGCTACAACGAGCTCAACCTCTACGCGGTGACGCTGCAGAAGGACGCCCAGACGGGTCTCTTCATGTTGCCCCTCACGCAGAAGCCTTCGTTCTACGCGGTGTCGGCTACGCGCCTCGCCTCCTTCGGCGTGGCTCCTGATGCCAACAACGCTGGTCCGTTGCTCAACGTCGCGGACTTCAAGAAGAACTGATACTTCTCAGGTTGAAGGGGCTCCGGGAAACCGGGGCCCCTTTTTCCGTTTCCGAGTAGATTTTTGGTGTGATACATCGCTGGGGGAGCGACTTTCCGTGTTGACCTACGTCGTGCGACGCGTTCTGTCCACGATCCCGCTTCTGATTGGCGCCCTCTACCTCGTCCATGTCGGGGTGTCCGCGACGAGTGATCCTTTGTCCAGTTTGCGGCTTTGCCTGCCTCGTTGCCAAGAGGGCTATGACCGTGTCGTCGAGATTTACGAACTTGATCGGAGTATTTGGGTCCGACCCTTTGCCTGGTTTGGTGACGCCATCAAGGGAGATTTTGGTAAGAGCGAGGCACTCGGCGAACCTGTCGGCAGGGTGCTAATCGATCGGGGTTTGAACACCGCCATGGTGGCGATCCCCGCGTTCTTGATCTCCGCAATCTTGGCCGTGTTGTTGTCGGTGTACTCGGCCCGGCGTCAGTACAGCAAGACCGACTATGCGCTCACTGGTTTCTCGTTCTTGGGGTTGGCGCTGCCCACCTTCTTCGTGGGTTTGGTGCTGCAGGTCTTCTGGGGAGTGTGGTTTCCCCAGTTGACAGGCTGGAAACCCTTTTACACGGGCTCGATGCGCACAGGAAGCGCACTCGAGTTGCTGCAAAGCATCACCCTGCCGGTGCTCACGCTGGTGATCGTGAGTGTGGCGGCCGAGAGCCGCTTCGGCAGGGCCAACATGTTGGAGATCGTGTCGAGTGACTACATTCGCACGGCACGGGCGAAGGGATTGTCCGAGCGGCAGGTGATTTGGAAGCATGCGTTGCGCAACGCGATGATTCCACTCGTCACGTTGTGGGCTCTCGATTTCGCGGCATTACTCGGCGGTTCCGTAATCACCGAAACCATCTTTTCGTGGCCAGGACTTGGCCCCGCGTTCATCATCGCCTTGACCAAACCCGATCTCGATTTGGTGATGGGAATCACGATCCTGGCAGCAACCATCGCGATCGTGTTCAACCTGATCGCAGATTTGCTGTACGGCTGGCTCGACCCGAGGATTCGTCTTGACTGATGTGATGGCTGTCGACTCGCGTGAAGGGTTGCGCCCAGAGTCGCTCTCGTTCGGGCAACTGGCCTTGCGCAGGTTCGTTCGCCATCGGTTGGCGATCGTCTCGCTCGTCATGCTTGCCTTGATGGTGATCGCCTTCTTCTTTGCTGGCAGGCTTTCGAACTATTCGTTCGATGCGGTAGACGTGACCAAGCGACTGCAAAATCCGTCTCGTGAACACCCCTTCGGTACCGATGAAATCGGTCGTGATTTGTTCGTACGAACCATGCTGGGTGGGCAGTATTCGGTACGTGTGGCACTACAGGTCGCGCTATTGGCCACTGCGATCGGGACGGTGCTGGGCGCGATCGCCGGGTACTTCGGGCGCATCGTTGACACCCTGATCAGCCAGATCATCAACCTGATTTTGATCGTGCCGGCTTTGATCGTTCTGGCCGTATTTGCGCAACGATTCGGCGGATCTCCGGTCGGGCTTGCGCTCGTGCTGTCGGCCTTGCTGTGGACTCGCATCGCTCGAGTAGTGCGTGGCGTGGTGATGCAATACAAGGAGCAAGAGTTCGTTCTTGCTGCCAAGGCGGTTGGTGCACGACCAGGAAGGATCGTGGGGCGACACATCTTGCCGAATGTCGTGGGATCGGTGCTGGTCGAGATCACACTGCTCCTCGGCACTGCAATCGTGCTCGAAAGTACGTTGTCGTTTCTCGGGCTCGGTGTGCAGCCTCCCATTCCCACTCTGGGTAACTTGATTCAGCAATCCAAGGGGGCGATCGATGACGCTCCTTTGCGGGTTCTGCTGCCCGGTTTCTTCGTCGTCTTCTTCGTGCTGTTCATCAACTTCCTCGGTGATGGATTGCGTGATGCTCTCGACCCAAGGAGCAAGCGCCAATGACCGCATTGCTCGACGTGCAACACCTGGGTGTTCGTTTCCGCACGGAATTCGGTCAGGTGCAAGCAGTGCAGAACGTGTCGTTCAGTGTCGGGAAGGGTGAGACGTTGGCCGTTGTTGGCGAATCGGGATGCGGGAAATCCGTGACGGCGCTCGCACTGATGCGCCTGCTCGATCGCTCGGCATCGATCGAGGGTTCGGCGCTGTTCGAAGGTGAAGACCTTCTCTCTTTGAGCGAAAAGTCGATGCAAAAGGTTCGTGGGGCCCGCATTGGCATGATCTTTCAGGACCCGATGACCGCTCTCAATCCTGTCTTCACCGTGGGGGACCAAATCGCCGAGGGAGTACTGGTCCATCGCGGATGCTCCAAACAAGAGGCACGAGCTCGAGCCTTGGAAATGATGGATCTCGTCGGGATTCCCGATTCTGCTCGACGAATCGACCAGTACCCGCACGAGTTTTCTGGTGGGATGAGGCAGCGAGCCATGATTGCGATGGCCATCGCCAATTCGCCGAGCCTCTTGATTGCCGATGAGCCGACGACTGCGCTGGACGTGACCGTCCAGGCCCAGGTGATGGAAGTGTTGCGCAATGTCCAGGAGAGCATCGGTTTGACCATGATCTTGATCACACACGATCTCGGTCTGGTGGCCGGATACGCCGATCGAATTCAAGTGATGTACGCCGGACAACTCGTGGAGACGGGTGACCGGGATCAGATTTTCTACGAGACGCGCAACCCATATACGCGAGCATTGCTCGATTCGATCCCATCCCAACTGGGCGAACCAGGGACCGAATTGAAGACGATCGGAGGTAATCCGCCGAGTTTGCTCTCGCCTCCGGTGGGCTGCCTGTTCCAGCCGCGCTGTCTGCATGCAATCGCTGAATGCCGGGAGGTGCGCCCCGAACTGGAAAGGGTCGGAGACGGCCATCTCTCTCGATGCCTGCGTGGGGAAGAGTTGGGGGTGCTCCGATGACTGAGCCCGTGCTGCGTGTCGAACACCTCGTCACTACATTTCCCATCCGGTCGGGTCTGTTCCGACGGACAGTTGGCCATGTCCATGCTTTGAACGACGTCAGTATCGACCTGTTCCCGAATGAGACATTGGGAGTGGTCGGGGAGTCGGGATGCGGCAAGACCACGCTCGGACGGTCGATTCTGCGGTTGATCGAGGCGGACTCCGGAAGCGTCATGTATCGCGGGCGAGATGTGCTGGCGGCCGATTCTCACGAGCTACGCAGACTGCGCAAAGAATTGCAGATCGTGTTCCAGGACCCGTACGCCTCATTGAATCCGCGAATGCCGATCAATGAGATCGTGGGAGAACCGCTGGCCGTGCATGGTGTAGCTCGTCGCGAGCGACGTGAAAAGGTGGCCTCGATCTTGCAGGAAGTGGGCTTGCTTCCCGAGCATGGGAATCGCTACCCGCACGAGTTTTCTGGTGGTCAACGTCAACGAATCGGCATCGCTCGTGCCTTGATTCTCGATCCGACCGTATTGATCCTCGACGAA
Organism: uncultured Acidimicrobium sp.; assembly: GCA_964633985.1. Taxonomy (GTDB): domain Bacteria; phylum Actinomycetota; class Acidimicrobiia; order Acidimicrobiales; family Ilumatobacteraceae; genus UBA3006. Next base: position 9,036 of record CAZWKD010000002.1, read on the forward strand.
CCAGTCTCGGCTTTGGACGTCAGCATCCAGGCTCAGATACTCAATCTGTTGCGTCGAATCCAACGTGAAAAGAAGATCTCGATGATTTTCATCGCCCACGACCTCTCGGTGGTGCGTCACGTGAGTGACCGAGTGGCGGTGATGTACCTCGGTCGGGTGGTCGAAGTAGGTGATCGTCAGACGTTGTATGAGCACCCGAAGCATCCCTACACCGCGTCGTTGTTGTCAGCGGTTCCTGTTGCAGACCCGAAGACCGAGCGTACGCGCCAACGGATCGTGCTACAGGGTGACGTACCGAGTCCCGCGAGTCCCCCGTCTGGTTGTGAGTTCCGCACACGCTGTCCGATCGCCGAGCAGCGTTGCACCGAGGAGCGACCGCTAATCCGAAACGTTGATGGCGTTCAGGTCGCCTGTCATTTCCCGCTTAGTAGCGGAGAGTCGTTGGTTGCCCGGATCGCTCGCAGGTAGGGAATCCTGAGCCATCTACGTTTAGTCGCGCTCGGAGTAGGGGAGATCTTCGTCCTGGCCCTTGGCGTCGTCGCCTTTCGCGCGGGAACTCTTGTCGGAACGATCATCTTCACCACGCTCGCAGTTCTTGGTGCATGGAGTCTGGTCACCTTCCCTTTGAGATTCGTGGTTAATGATGTGGGTATCACGGTTGTACGGCCGATCGGGGCACGACTCTTGGATTGGGTGAGCATCGATCGCTTGACTCGGATGCCGGGTTCGTTTCTCATTTCGGAGAATGAACGAGGACGTCGCTCAGTGTCGAGACGAGGCGGTCCATTGGTTGCAGTCGTGCGAAAGAAGCGGATCGTCTTGTCGTCGGTTCGCGAGGATCCGCTGGTCCGCAATGCCGTCATCGAGACAGCAGGTCGTCGAGGGGTGTCGTTGTCGCCCAGCGTGTGATGGGCCACTACATCTCTCGGATCGGGCGGTAGGATTGGGACGTGCGTTCGATCATCGTCACCATCACTCTCGTCGTCAACGTCGCGTCGCTGATCGGCATGGTCGTCGGTGTGCTGCTGCACAGTGGCCGCGGTGGCGGATTGAGTGACATGTTTGGCGGAGGTGGAACCACCGCTCTCGGCTCTGCCGCAGCAGAACGAAATCTCAATCGGATCACCGCCGCGATCGGTCTCGTATGGTTGTTCACGGTGGTGGCGCTCGGCATGTTCCTCGTGTAGCGAGGTTCGGGGCTAGGTAGCATTTCTCGCACGTCGAAGTGGCGAAATTGGCAGACGCACCAGCTTGAGGGGCTGGCGCTCGAAAGGGCGTGGGGGTTCAAGTCCCCCCTTCGACACCATTGCTAGGTTCGAGTGGTCATGAGTCATACCACCGATGAAATCGCACTGATCCAGCAACGCACGTTGCGCGTCCTGGTCCTCGGGCAGGTTGCTGGTTCCGCGGCACTCGCGGCTGCGGTAACGGTCGGTGCGTTCGTAGTCCAAGAGATCCTTGGACAGAAGACACCTTGGGGTGGAATCGCGAGCGCGACGGTGACGATGGGCACGGCGATCATGGCGCAAGTACTGGCGCGAAGAATGAGCGGACGAGGACGACGTTCTGGCCTCGTATTGGGATATGGACTTGCCATCGGTGGAGGATTGCTCGCCGGGCTCGGGGTAGAACGACAATCGCTTGCAGTCTTCCTGGTGGGACTGTTCTTCTTCGGTAATGGACAGGCAGCAAATTTGCTTTCTCGCTATGCGGCCACCGATCTGGCGCTTCCTGCGGAGCGTGGACGTGCGATGAGTCGAATTCTCTTTGCTTCGACCTTCGGGGCGGTGTTCGGTCCGCTGTTGATCCAACCTGCCCAGGAGCTTGGAGTGGCGTTGTTCGGATGGCGTCAATACACAGGGCCGTGGGTTTTTGCAGGCTTGTTCTTCCTGACCTCGCTCGTCAACGTGTTGTTGCGTCTTCGACCTGACCCCCTGCATGTGCAACAGGAGAACTCGGACGCGGCGGTGGGAGACATACCGAAGTCTGGTTTTACGGAGATGTTTGAGGTGTTGCGGACGTCACGTCTCGCTCAACTTGCCTTCGGCAGCATGGCGATTTCACAGGCCACCATGGTCGCGGTGATGACTATGACTCCGGTGCATATGAAGGAACACGGCCACGAGTCGATCAGTCAATTCGTGATCTCCCTGCACATCGCAGGCATGTTCGCTTTCAGTCCGCTCGTGGGTCGATTCAGTGATCGTCGAGGCAGGCTGGCCACCATCGTGGTGGGAGCAGGTCTCACCATCGTGGCGACGGCGGTTGCCGCATTGTCCGGGGAGTCGCCAACTTTGCTCTTTCCGGCACTATGGCTGCTTGGCATCGGATGGAGTTTTGGATTGATAGGCGGATCCAGTTTGCTCGTGGATTCGATCCCCACTGAACTTCGTATTCGAACGCAAGGCGCAGCCGACTTCTTGATGAGCGGTTGTGGGGCCTTGGCTGGCTTCTCGAGTGGATTCATCCGCTCGGCAGTCGGTTACCACGTTCTCTCGCTGTCGTCCCTCGTCTTCGCGGCCATCCTCTTGGCCTGGACGACCTTTCGTATCGCGATGAACGACTAGAGGCAGATATCCTGTGGCCGTACTGGAACGCGGTCGATGTCTTTGCCGATTGCGTTACTGATGGCGGCAACGATTGCTGGAGTCACGGAGATGCATGGTGGCTCGCCGATTCCCTTCGCACCGAGTGGGGCCATAGGTTCCGGCTCTTCGATGAAAACGGCCTCGACGTCTGGCGCATCAAGGGCCGTGGGCAGGAGGTAGTCCGTGAAACTCGGGTTACGTACGCGCCCCTGATCGATGACGATTTCCTCCATGACGGCGAGCCCGAGGCCCTGAGCGATGCCACCCTCGATTTGGCCGATTGCTGACAAAGGATTGAGGACACGACCGACGTCCTGAGCGGTGGCTATCTGGATGACTTTGACCAGTCCTAGATCGGGGTCTACGTCGACCACCGCGCGGTGGGCGACGAAGGCGAATGCAACGTGGCAATTTCCCTGACCGTTTTCGTCCAGATCGCTCGTGGGGCGATGGTGATGCTCGAACGTGTGGGCGAGGGTCACTCCAGCACTCGCTTCTCGTACGGGTACGCGCAAGGTACCCATCGTGTCGACGACTTCAGTGTCGACGATTGCGAGTCGTAGCGGGTCGATGCCATGCTCAGCTCCGACCTTCTCGAAGAGCATCTCCCGCACCATTCGACACGCTCCGTCGAGGGCGCCGCCGCTCATCCAGGTTTGCCGAGACGCGGATGTCGAGCCAGCGCTGCCGATACGCGTGTCGATCTGTTCGAGCTCGACATGATCGACCCCCAGAATGCTCGTGGCGATCTGAATCGCCAGGGTGACGAAGCCTTGACCTACTTCAGACGTGGCGAACTTGAGATGGGCAACCCCGTCGCGAAGAGTGCATCGGGCGGTGCTGTAGTCATCGAAGCCCTCGCTGTACATGAGGTTCTTCATCGACACACCCCAGCCGACTCCTCGTCTGATGTTGCGACGTTCCGCCGTCAGGCCGGAGCCGCCAGGGATGAGCAGCGGATCATCGCTCTCAGGTGCGTCTGGAAGGGGAATGGCAGCGGTTTCCGTGATGCAGCGTGCAACAGGGGCAACCGAGTCCATCGGTTGCCCAGTGATCAGTAGATCACCCTTGGACATCGCATTGCGAAGCCGGACATCGACCGGGTCGATCCCACACGCCTCGGCCAATTTGTCCATCTGTCGTTCATGAGCAAAACAGGCTTGTACGACGCCGAATCCTCGCATGGCTCCGCAGGGCGGATTGTTGGTGCGTACCGCATAACCATCGACAGTCGCGTTCTCGCAGACGTACGGTCCTTGAGTATGAGTGATGGCATTGATCAAGACGGCAGGAGAAGTACTCGTGTAAGCACCTCCATCCATCAACATGCGCGCCTCGATTCGCTGAATACGGCCTTCTCGGGTTGCGTGGTGACGCATCCAAATCTTGGCCGGATGCCGGTGGACATGTCCGAAGAAGCTCTCCTCTCGGCTGTACTGCATCTTTACTGGTCGTCCTGTGCGGAGCGCCAGAAGACAGCTGTGCACCTGCAAGCTGATGTCTTCGCGAGCACCAAAGGCACCTCCGACGCCACCAAGGACGAGTTGGACGGCGTCCTCGGGAAGACCCAAACAATCGGCGATCTGCTTGCGATCTTCGTGCAACCATTGCGTGGCGATGTGCAGCTCGACAGATCGTCCATCATGACCTGGAATGGCTAGGGCTGCCTCGAGCCCGAGGAATGCCTGATCTTGCATGCCGATGTCATACGTGCCTTCCACCTGGACTTCGCCCACGATCGTCTGGTCGCCGCGCACGATGCGTTGACGACGAAAGACGTTTCCATCGGGGTGGATCGGAGGAACAGACTCGTCGAGACAGCGTTCTGGATCGACCAGAGGTGACATCACCTCGAATTCAACGACGATCGCTTGTAAGGCGCGTTTGCAGGTCTCGGGATGATCGGCAGCGACCGCGGCGATCGGTTCTCCCATGTATCGGACGACGTCCTTGGCGAAGACCGGTTGGTCGCTCGAGATCAAGCCATAGGTGGCCTTGCCGGGGACATCATCAGCGAGGAGGACGCAAGAGACGCCGTTGATCTGGAGCGCTGCGGATATGTCGATGGACAGAATTCGTGCGTAGGGGTGCGGAGAGCGCAATGTTGCTCCCCACAACATGTTGGTGGCGAACTCGTCGGATGAAAACTGGAAGTCTCCGCGAACTTTCGCGGATCCATCGGGACGTAAGACGCTCGTGCCGAGCGTGTTGCGGTTGGCGGTGATCGTGGTGCTCATCGGTTCACCCCGCGCACTTCGATTGCCTGTTGAACGGCATCGAAGATTCGTCCGTATCCGGTGCAACGACAGATGTTGCCCGAGATTGCTTCTTTGACTTTCGTATCACTGGGACTCGGGTCGTTGTCGAGCAGGTGAGTTATCGCGACGATCAATCCTGGTGTACAGAATCCGCATTGCACGGCCCCTTTGTCCACGAACGCCCGCTGTACATCGTTCAGTTCGCCATCCTTTGCTAGGCCCTCGACGGTCACGATTTCTGAGTCCTGAGCCGTGGCTGCGAGGACCAAGCATGAGCACACGGCCTCACCGTCCATGAGTACCGTGCAACTGCCGCATTCGCCTTGCTCACAAGCACCCTTCGTGCCGTAAAAGCCCAGTCGTTCCCGAAGGACAAACAGCAGGCTTTCGCCCACCCACGCATCACGGACCTCATGACGTGCCCCGTTGACTTTCAGTGCATAGTGCTCAGCGGACATTGAAAGCCCTCTCTGCGAAGCGCCTCGCCAATACCTGTACGGCATGTCCGCGGTATTCGGCGGTGGAGCGATGGTCACTGATCGGACGCGACGCACTCGCCGCACGTCTCCCGAATTCACTGGCGATGTCGTCGCTGACCGTCTTGTTTGAACCCAGGATTCCATCGAGAAACTGCTCTGCCTCGGTGCAGCGAACGATCGTTGGGGCGACGGCCCCGAGTGCCAACCTGACCCGTTTGTTCGTCGCATCGTGGACGAAGCAGGCCGAGGCAATAGCGATCACCATGGCGTTGCGCACGCCGACCTTCGAGTAGGCCTGGAATCCTTCAATTTGAGGAACCGTGACTCCAGTGATGAGTTCGTCGCGACGAGCTGCGTTCTTCTTCACTCCCACCATGAAGTCGACGAATTGGACTCGTCGTTCGCCACCGATGGATCGGAGGTGGACTTCTGCTTCGAGCGCCGCAAGCACGGGTAGCCCATCACCAGCAGGCGAACATGTCCCGAGGTTTCCTCCCAATGTCCCCGCCGCGCGGATTTGCGGCGATCCGACCGTTCGCGCCGCTTGGGCGAGCGCTGGCAACGACTGGGCCAGTTCACCTTGTTCCATGAAACGGTAGGGAAGTCCCGATCCGATGAAGATGCTGCCGTCATCGTTGCGGTGCCACGACCGAAGCTCGTCGATCCGGCGCACGGACACCACATCGTGAACATCGTGACGTCCAAAGTTGACTTCGACCATCAGGTCGGTGCCGCCGGCGACGAGACGCGCGTGTGGATGCTCAGCAAGCGCTGTGAGGGCCTCCTCTATGGAGCGGGCGTTGACGACGGTCACAATGAGCCGTCCCAGCCCGAGAAGGTGTCGATCATCGCACGCACATCCCCGAGGGGGTAGAGGATCGGACATGTCGCGCCATTCTCCAAATAGGTGCGAACCGCCTTACGCGCCTCTGCCGGTGTGCCCGAGGCCGTGAGCATTTGCACGATTTCGTCGGGGACGAGCTTCGCAGCGCGCTCCACTTGTTCGTGTGTCGCCGGCCAAGTCAGCACTTCTCCCACCTTGTCCAAAAGACTCTGGGGAACTCCTGACGCCTTCATGATGTGCGGTTGCTGGCCGAGGTATTGAGTGACCATCATGCGCGCCATGTCCAGGGCAACCTTGCGGTCCTCATGCACGCTGCAGACGACGAGTTGGGGACGGTCGATCGAATCCAATGACCTTCCGGCCTTGGCAGCACCCTTCTCCAAGGCGGCGAGTGCCTGAGCGTTGTAGTCAGGTGAGACGAGGTAGTTGAGCACGACACCGTCTGCGATTTCGCCAGTCAACTCCATCATTTGCATACCCGTGGCACCGATGTAGATGGGAACGTCCTTGGCGCGACGATCTTGATATACGTAATCGAGCTCCACGCCATCAAGTTGGACGAACTCCCCCTGAAAAGTGACGTTCTCGTTGTTCAGAAGAGCGCGAACGGCGGTGACGATCTCGCGCATCGCTTTGAGCGGTTTGTTGCGGCTGATGCCCACCTTCTGGGCCAAGGGGTCCCACCACGCCCCGATTCCGAGGATCACTCGGCCTGGAGCGAGATCATCGAGAGTCGAGAATGTCGCAGCGAGTCGCGCGGGATTTCGACTCCAACAGTCCACGACGCCCGAACCAACCTTGAGTCGTTCGGTGACGGAGGCGAAGGCCGCCATGGGAACCGTTGCCTCGCGCACGAGGCGGCTCTCCGCCTGCCATACCGCTTCGAATCCCTTTGCTTCGGCGTATTGGGCGAATCCCATGCCCTCACGCAGCGGATGCGCGTCTTGCAGATAGATCGCGGCTCGAAGATGGCCCTGGTCATTGAATGCGAGTGGACTGATGGTCATGTGTTGAGCCTTTCGTGGAGACGCTTGGACTGTTCTGCTGCCTTGGCGCGTACTTCGTGAATGTCGATCTTGGTGGGAAGTCCTTCGTTAAGTACGACGTCGTCGTTCACCTGAATCTTGATCGGTCGAACACCCGTGGTGAAGGCGAGATGCCACGGCGAATCCATGTGGTCGTAGTTCCAAGTCACCACATCGCGAGAGGTAGCGGGCATCAGCACTTGGTTGTTCTTCAGCCAACCCCACACCGTCTCCGGTGAGGCTTGAACGTCGAATTCGCGGAGTCGCGCATAGGCGACCCGAGCCTCGTCCAGCATGTCGCTTCCAATCCCATCCGTGCCGAGTAGGACCGTGTTCTCACGGGTTGTGGGTCGGGCATAGCCAACTGCGTTGTTCATGTTTGAGCGAGGGTTGTGGACCAGCCTGCCGCGCAGGGGCGTGTCCAAGTACACGCCGTGCACGAGCAACCAATCGTCTTTCGCAAAGGGAGCCAAGCGGTTCCCAGCTTCCTTGTCGACGGGACCTTCGGCCACGTGGACGTGGACCCCGACTCCGTGTTTCTGTGCAAGTTGAGCTGCGGCAGCGATCGTCTCATCGGAACAGGTGAAGGCGGCATGGAGTCCCACCATGCCTTCGCCACCGCTACTGAGATAGCGATCGCATTCGTCCAGACCTCGGCGTGCGGCGGCGGTCATCGGGGATCTCGGATCGACACTGCTGTGCAGGTTGCCGCTGTCGTCCCAGCGGTCAGTGACTCCGTAACTGGTATTGAGCCTGACCCCGACATCGCGACACGCCTTGGCGAGCACGCTCAATGAACCGTCGATGAAGTGGGGTGACTCATGATGGTCGACGATCGCAGTGGTACCAACCAAGAGGGCCTCCACAGCGCCGAGGGCAGCGGACCAGTAGAGCATTTGTTCATCGAGTGCCGCATCGAGACGCCACCAGATGTCCTCGAGGATTTCGGTGAAATGTCCACTTTGGCGTGAGGGGGCTGGCATTCCTCGAGCCAGCGTGGAGTACAGGTGATGGTGTGCACAGACGAAGCCGGTCGTCTGTGTCGAATCGAGCGTCATCGAACGGTCAGTCCTCGTCACCGGTTGCGCGTTGCATGGGCAACGTGTCGTGCCACGTTCCTGTCGCTTGTCGGAGAGCTGCGGCAACGGCGCCTGCCGTCGGCACCAGTCCGATTTCTCCGACGCCCTTGATCCCATAGGGCGCATCTGGTTGAGGGGATTCGATGATCCGCACTTCGATGGGTGGCACGTCTTTGGCACGCAGGATCCCGAGGCTGCGCAGCGTGTTGTTGAGCGGGAAACCAGTCTCGGGATCGCTGGGGAAATCCTCGGTCAATGCGTAGCCGAGACCCATGTGGACACTTCCTTCGATCTGGCCTTCGCACAATTGTGGATTCATTGCGCGACCGACGTCATGCGCCGCGATCACCTTGACGATCTTTCCGGTCTCGCGATTCATGACCACCATCTGTGCCGCATAACCGAACGTGGAGTGGATGATCGGGTTCGTCACACCTGGGTCTCCAAGTTTGGTCGTCCAATCGACGCGGTATTCGCCGAGGTGATCGACACCGACCTCGTAATCAGAGGCCTTGGCTACGTCACATGCGGCCTTGACTGCCCCCGCTCCCATCAGTGTTCCGCGACTTCCAGTCGTTTGTCCGAGTCCGAGTTCACGAGTGGTGTCGACGATGACCCGTATCCGTTGGGGATCGATGCCGAGTTCGGTGGCGGCCACCTGCAGGGCGACGGTGTGGATTCCTTGACCCATCTCCGTCCAGCCGTGGCGGACCTCCACGCTGCCGTCCTCGCAGAAACGGATGACAGCGCGAGTGATCTCTTTGAAGCCATTTCCGAGGCCGCTGTTCTTCAAACCGAGGCCGAGACCCACTGCGTGCCCCTCAGAGCGGGCACGCTCGTAGTCGTCGCGCAATTCGTCCAGACAGAGTTCGGCGCCAAGACAGCCGTCATCCATGATTTGCCCAGGACCCCACACCAGCCCAGGTTTGATCACGTTGCGCTTGCGAATGTCGAAACCCGTGATGCCGACCTTTTCGGCGAGACGGTCAAGCACGCCTTCCATCGCGAACTGCGCTTGATTGGCACCAAATCCTCGGAAAGCGCCGCAGATGGGATTGTTCGTGCGTGCAGCGGTGGCCTCCACGTCGATCGAAGGAACGTGGTACGGACCACTGGCATGGCCAGCCATTCGCTCCAACACCTTCATGCCCACCGATGCATACGCCCCTGAATCTCCGACCGCGCGGACCTTGAGGAAGGTAAGTCGACCCTCCTCGTCACAACCGGCCTCGTAGTCCATGACGATGGGATGTCGCTTTGCGTGCATCAGCAGACTCTCTTCGCGAGAGAGTGTGCATCTCACTGGCTTCTTCAGCAACCACGCTGCCAGCGCCGCATGGGCCTGATTGCTCATGTCTTCCTTACCGCCGAAGGCACCGCCGTTGGAGACCAATTCGACCGTCACCTGTTCGTTGGAGATTCCCAGGACGCGGGCGATGTCGTTGCGATCATCCCATACGCCCTGACCACCCGAGTACACATGCAACTTCGTGCCATCAGCGCTGGGCACTGCCAGCGTGCTTTCGGGCTCGAGGAAGGCGTGTTCGATGCGTTGGGTGGTGAATCGCTGCCGCACGAGATGCGCAGAACTCCGACGAGCCGTATCGACATCACCCCGTTGGTACTCGCTCACCGAAAGGACGTTGCTGTCGGTCTGCCAAACTGCGATGTCGTCCGAGTCGATCGCGTCGAACGGATCCGTGATCGGCTTGAGCGGTCGGTAGACGACCTCGACCAATTCACTGGCGGCACGCGCCGTCAGTCGGTCTTCGGCGATGACGACGGCGAGCACGTCACCTGCATACGAAGTGAATCCGCCCTCCGGAATCATCACCGGCCAGTCCTTGTAGATGATGCCGACGAGCAGTTCACCTGGGACATCTGCAGCGGTGTACACCGCTTTCACCCCCGGCACGCCTTTGGCCTTGCTCACATCGATGGAGATGACTTCGGCGCGCGCATGCTTGGTCAGGTGCAAGGCGGCATGCAACATTCCTGGAATGCGTATGTCGTCGATGTACCCCCGATCACCGAGGGCGAGCTCGGAAGCTTCGTACTTGGTGTACCTAGAGCCAATTTCTGCACTCGTAACTTGTGTAGGCGTTCGTTTCTTGGCCACCGCCTCGATTGCATCGAGGATTTTGACGTAACCCGTGCAGCGGCAAAGGTGTGCACCGAGATGGCGTTTGATGTCGTCTCGCTCGAGACTCTCGCCCTTCTTGTCGATCAAGGCTTTCGCTCGAACGACGATGCCCGGAATACAGAAGCCACATTGCAGGCCACCGCATGCTGCGAACGACTCTGCGAATGCCTGCCGGTCATCGTCAGAGAATCCCTCCAATGTGGTGACAGCGCCGTTCGCCACTTTGGAAAGCGGGGTTTGACAACTGACGACTGCCTTACCGTTGACGATGACCGTGCAACATCCGCACTGTCCACTCGGCGAACATCCATCCTTGGGAGACGTGACGTTCAGTTCGTCGCGAAGCGCCGACAACAGGTGAGGGTGTCGCCCGCGCACAGTGACAGCCGTCCCGTTGAGCGTGAAGGCGACCGCAGCTGAAGTCTCGACAGATCCGCTCGTGCCCATCGTCTCCACTTACACCCCCTGACCCTGTTGGGTACCTTATCCGACAAGGGTTTCAGTTTTACAGAATGTCAATCAGCGAGCTCGGCTCCTCGTTGGGACGTGATCCTGCCGTACACCTCGGGACGCCGGTAGCGGTCGAAGTCAAAGAGTGTGTTCTTGTACTGGTAGCACCAATCCAGGTTGCAGTCGGCCACCACCACCTCGTCTCCGGACGTCACCGTCTTTGCCAACACCTCGCCTGAGGGGGCGATAATTTGCGAGTCTGCGAGGCTGTCCACGCCTTCTTCGACACCGCCTTTGGCGACTCCCACCACGAAAGTCCCGTTCTGATATGCACCACTCTGCATGACGAGTCCGTTGTGGAAGCTCTGCAGGGGGTTCTGTGAGGGATCGGGTGCGTAGTGCAGAGGGGTGTTGTATCCGCACAAGATCAGCTCTACTCCTTGTAGCCCCATGACGCGATAACTCTCCGGCCACCGTCGGTCGTTGCAGATCATCATGCCGACACGACCCCCGAACGCTTTCCACACTCCGAAACCCTCGGGGCTGGGCGTGAAGTAATAGCGCTCGGCGTGTTGAAACGGGCGGTTGGGCTCGTGATGTTCGTGCCCGGGAATGTGCACCTTGCGATATTTGGCTACGACCCGGCCGTCTCGCTCGACGAGGATCTGCGTGTTGAAGCGCTCGCCCTTGTCAGTGAGCTCCGCATAACCGAGGCAAAACCCAACGCCAAGGCGCTGCGCCTCGTCGAACAAAGGCTGCGTCACCGGCGACGGCATCGAGCGTTCGTACCAATGATCAGCCTCGGTGATGTCGTCCACGAACCAACGGGGGAAGAAGGTGGTCAAGGCAAGCTCAGGAAAGACCACCAGTTCCGCACCTTTCGCACTCGCATCGCGCAACAACGCGATCAGCCGAGCCACCACCTGCGGACGATCGTGATCACGCTGGATCGGGCCCATTTGAGCGGCAGCAACGCGGATCACTCTCGTCACGACGATGTACCAGCAAATTCGGTTTCAGTGAGTCGATGCATCACACGAAGCAAGAGTGTGGAACCGAGAATCAGGTCCTCCTCAGAGGTGAACTCTGCCGGGTTGTGGCTGATCCCACGCACACTCGGTACGAAGATCATCGCCGTTGGACACACCCGCGCGAGCATTTGTGCATCGTGCCCTGCACCACTGGGCATCTGTTTTCTCGACAATCCCATGTCGGCGGCGCACTCGTCGATCAGTTCGATCACACGCGGGTCAAATACGACGGGTTCGAAGCGAGCGAGCTGGCGCTTGGTGATGGTGACGCCTTCATCGTTTTCGAGCTGGACCAAGAATTCGGCGATTTCCGTCTCCGCCTCGCGGAGCAGAGCTTCGTCCGTGTTGCGGACGTCGATGGTCATCGTCGCGCGAGCAGCAACGACGTTGACCAGATTGGGATGGATGTCGACCTTGCCAACCGTGCAAACTTGAGGCGGACCCATTCTCGTCGCGAGCTCTCGTAAGAAGACCGTGACTCGACCCGCCACATAGACCGGATCGTGTCGGAGCGCCATTGGCGTGGTGCCTGCGTGGTTGCTTTGTCCATGGATCTCAATTTCCGACCAGGAGATACCCTGCACGCCATCCACACAGCCGATCGTTATTCCTTCGGCTTCGAGAACCGGTCCTTGCTCGATGTGTAACTCGACGAAAGCATGGGGTGTCGGACCTGGGCAAGGTACGGGACCTGCATAGCCAATCTCACGGAGTTCCTCACCGAAGTTCTTGCCATCGATCGATGTCGTCTCGAGGGCTGCTTCGACGCTCATTCCGCCCACGTACACCAATGAGCCGAGCATGTCGGGTGCAAACCGTGCTCCCTCCTCATTGGTGAAGAAAGCAACCGCGATCGGACGCTGTGGAACGACCCCAGTTTCCTGCATCGTCTGAATCACTTCCAGACCAGCGAGGACGCCGAGATTGCCGTCGTATTTTCCGCCGGTGCGAACCGTGTCGATGTGCGATCCCGTCATTACTGGAGCACCCGAGCCAACTTGCCATGTGCCAACGACATTGCCCACCTTGTCGACCGTCACCTCGAGGCCCAGTTCTCGCATCCATGCAACGACCAAATCGCGACCAGCGCGGTCGTCGTCGGTCAGGGCGAGGCGGGCGCAACCACCATTGGGGATGGCACCTACATCGGCCAATTCGAAGATCCTGCGCATCAAGCGCGGACCGTTGATCTCCAAAGTCGACATCACGCGACGAGTGTATTCCTGATCTTTCGAGGGGTTTGGTGACACTCATCGGTGATCGCCAATAATGGAGCAATGGCCGCAGTGGATAGACGGCGATTGTCCGTAGCGATGCAGGGCGAGCGCGAACGCTTCATCGAGGCTCATCCCAAATCCCGTCGACTGGCACAGGAAGCAAAGGACCAGATGCTTTCTGGCGTTCCGATGCCGTGGATGGTGCGTTGGCCGGGTGATTTCCCGTTGTTCCTCGAGAGTGCTGAAGGAGTTGCATTCGTCGATGTGGACGGAAACCGTTACGTGGATTTCTGCCTCGGGGATACGGGAGCAATGACTGGACATGGACGCGAGGACGTTGCTGAGGCCATTTCCCGACAGGCTCGGCGGGGTCTGACGACGATGATGCCCACCGCTGACGCATTGTGGGTGGCCAACGAATTGAGCAATCGATTCGGCAAGATGAAGTGGCAATTCTGTTTGAGCGCGACCGACGCCAATCGCTTCATGTTGCGGTTTGCGCGACATGTGACACGACGAAAGATGATCGTCGTCAACGATTGGTGTTATCACGGAACAGTTGATGAAGCACTCGTGATTCTGTCCGACGATGGCTCGACCGTTTCACGGCCGGGCGCAATCGGACCCCAAGTCGATCCCGGCATGACGACACGAGCAGTGCCGTTCAATGATCTGGATGCGCTCGATCGAGCATTGTCGCAGGGTGATGTAGCCGTGGTACTCATGGAACCAGCGCTGACGAACATCGGGATCGTTCTGCCTGATCCGGGTTACCTCGAGGGAGTTCGCGAAATCACTCGACGTCATGGCACCTTGCTCGCAATCGACGAAACGCACACGATCTGTGCTGGACCAGGTGGGTGCACCAAGGCTTGGAACTTGGAGCCGGACTTCGTGATCATCGGCAAGACGATCGGTGGTGGTGTTCCCGTCGCCGCTTACGGAATCGCCGAGTCGGTTTCCCGAATCCTTGAAGACCAGATGCACGGTCATGACGTGGACGTCTCGGGGGTGGGAGGCACCTTGAGTGGTAGCGCATTCGGGATGGCAGCAATGCGCGCAACTCTGTCGAGTTCTCTCTTACCCGACGACTTCGCCAAAGCCGAGCCCTTGGCGATTCGCTGGACCGAGGGTGTGCAAGAAGTCGTGAAGTCGTGGAGCCTGAAATGGCACGTGCAGCGCCTCGGGGTGCGCGCGGAATACTGGTTCAGCTCTCCACCACGCAATGGCCGTGACGCAGCAGCATCGGTGGACAGCGAATTGGAGTCCTACTTCCATTTGGCAGCTCTCAACAGGGGGGTTCTGCTGACGCCGTTCCACAACATGGCGCTTCTGTCACCCCTTCACTCCGCTCGAGATGTGGATCTCCATACACGCATTTTCGAAGAGTCCATCAGCGCTGTCGTCGCCAAATGACCAGTCAGTGAGCGAGCTCCTCTACATCGTTCTGGTGGTAGCGGCAACTGCGTTGCTGCAGTCGATAACCGGTTTCGGTCTTGCCCTTCTCTCGGTGCCACTTTTCGCGCTCCGGATCGACGTACACGAAGCGGTCGTGCTGTCCACCTGTCTCGGAACGATCAGCAGTGGGTGGCAAACCAGACTTCTCAAGGCAGATGCTCAGCGATCTGCGGCAAAGCGGTACATCGTTGCATCGATAATTGGCATCCCTTTCGGTTACGCGGCCTTCGCGCTTCTTGACGACCAGATCCTTCGGCTCATCGTCGGTGTCGCAGTTCTGTTTGGAACCGCAGTAGTTGCCTTTGGAAGCGCGATTCGGGTGGGTCGGAGGTTGGAAGGCCTGCTCGGAGTACTGAGCGGAGTCCTCCTCATTGCGACATCGACCAATGGGCCACCCATCGTGCTCGCGATGCAGGCGCAACGGATGCCGATGCTGCAGTTCCGTGCCACTCTTGCGCGGATCTTTTTCGTCTCGGGCGTCATCAGCGTTGCGCTGTTCGCATTCACTGGTGAGATCAGTCGAACAATCGTCACTTCAACGATCGTCTGTCTTCCCGTTATGACGATGTCCGTACTCCTCGGGAACAGGCTGGTTGGTCGTCTGGCGGAAGCTCGATTCCGCATCATCGTGCTCGGCCTGCTGGTAGTTGCAGGGTTGTCCACGCTCGTTGGAGCGATCGCCTGACTAGCCGAACAGTCGTAGCCAGTCATCCATCGTCTGTGCGCGATACACGACGTTCTCTCGTTTGACATCTTCCAACAGCGCGTGTGGTCGTGATGAATAATCATGACCGGGGTAAAGATCGGTGTCGTCCGGCAAATTCGCCAATCTGGCGAGACTTCGAAAGAGATCTTCGGCGTCTCCGCCTGGAAGATCGGTGCGACCACATCCATCGAGGAAGATCGTGTCACCAGAAATCAGTCGACCGTCGACCATGAAACATTGACTTCCTGGTGTGTGCCCCGGAGTGTGGAGGAGTGTGACGCGAACGTCGCCGATGTCAAGTACGTCACCACCTTCGACGAGCCTCAGTGAGTCGGTCGAGAGACCGGTGGTCTTGATGATCCACTCTCGTTCGTTTCTGTTGACGATCACGGGCAATGATCGGTTGTTCAGGATGTCGACGACCCCAGGAAGACTCATCCCCATCATTCGTCCTCCGCAATGGTCGGCGTGATAGTGAGAGATGAGGATTGAGTCCACCTCGTACCCATCGTCAGCGGCAATCTGAACGATCTCGAGGGGTGCATAAGCGGGATCGACCACCGCACACCTTCGCGTCTTGGGGTCGCCGATCAGATAGGCGAAGTTACGCATCTGGATGGCAACTTGATCGCCACGCGCGAAATCGCGACCAGAGAGCAGCTGTCGAAAGTAGATCTCCCTATTCCCGTCAGGCACGTTCGAACATTAGGTGGTCGTACGATGGAACCGTGATCGATGGCTCGATTTTGCACCGTGGAAAGCCCGTTCCGATCCCTGCCGAGGTGCGGTCTTTGTTCAAAGAAGGCGACCAACTGTTCGCCACCGACTCAGGCCAAGTTCTTCACGTTCCAGCGGACGCGATCCGGGAGGTGGCGGGATGCGTTCAGCGAGCGAGGAAGGCGCTTCAGGGAATCCGAGTTGCACCCGAGCAAGCCATAACAGGATTCTTTGGGCGTGCCGCGGAGATCTTGTCGAACCAAAACCTGCGTAGTCAGCTCAAACGAATCAATGAACAGGACGTGCAGCGCGCGGAGGCCTTGGGACGATCGACCACACGTTTGAAGCTCGACGACCGGATGCTCGATGCAATGCAGGAGTCATTCGAGATTTGGGCGAGTCAACCCGTACAACGGGAAGTGTTGGTGGAAGAGATTCGGCACGGTTCGTGGACCGTCAGCCAAGTCCTCGCCCCACTCGGTGTGGTGGGTTTCGTCTTTGAAGGTCGCCCGAACGTCGTCGTCGACGCATGTGGGGTGTTGGTGTCAGGAAATTCTTGCGTTTTTCGTATTGGTCGTGACGCACGTGGAACTGCCGAGGCGATCATCAGGGAGGTGGTGGAACCAGCACTGCTCGAGAGTGACCTGCCTGCAGACAGTGTCGTGTTGATCCCGCGCGATGACCATGCAAGTGGTTGGGCCCTTTTCGCCAATGTTGACATTTCGCTCGCGGTGGCACGGGGGAGTGGGTCAGCCGTACGAGACCTTGGATCGGTAGCCAGTCAGAGCGGTGTGCCTGTCAGCCTGCACGGACGTGGAGGAGCGTGGTTCCTGGTTGGCGACTCTGCAGATCAGGGTCGTTTGCAGGCCACGTTGAGGAATTCACTCGATCGCAAAGTATGCAACACCGCCAATGTGGTGACGATCCCAGTGTCCCAAGCTGCCGAACGCTTGACGACGGTCCTCAAAGCGGTTGACGAGGCTGCTGCTGCCCGAGGGTCCACTGGGATCGTGCATCTCATCTCTACAGATGGCTGTGACGCGCTCGGTTTCGTCGACTATGCGAGCACACGATTGAAGGTGGTGGTTTCAAGCATCGAGGATCTGCAGAAAGAATGGGAGTGGGAAGACGATCCTGAAATCTCCGTCTTGATCGTCGATAGTTTCGATGACGCAGTATCCACGTTCAATGAGTCGTCGCCACGTCTCGTTGCTTCCATCATCTCGGAAGATCCTCGTGACCATGAATTCGGTTGGAACCACCTGTCCTGTCCGTTCGTCGGAGACGGGTTCTCGAGGTGGGTCGATGGACAGTTCGCTCTTCAACGTCCTGAGTTGGGATTGTCCAATTGGGAGAGTGGAGCACCGCTTGGTCGCGGCGCGATTCTCTCCGGTGGAGACATTCATTCGGTTCGTTATCGGGTCCGACAACACGACGAGAATCTGCACCGATGAGTCGCAGAGCTCGTCTGTTGGAGGCGGTGGCCTCTCGTCTGGATTCTTTTCTCGCCACGAATCTGCACATCGGACCGAACACTGCCAGGGGCAGACGTTTTCACGCCTTCGGCGACGGGAGCATCATCATGTACCCGTTTGCCAACGTGTACAACGAAGAGTTCATCAAGATCGGACTAGCCACGACCATCGGCCCGAACGTGTCTCTCGCTGCCGGCATGATGCCTGGACAAAAGTGTCTGACGAATCCAGTGGTCGAGATTGGTGACCGCTGTTTGATCGGTCGAGATAGCGGAATCGTTGGTCACTTGGGAATCCACATCGGAAACGACGTCTGGACCGGACATCGGGTGTACATCACCGACCAAAACCACGGCTACGAGGACTTGTCACGACCGATCTCCACTCAAACTCAGCCGGAACGTCCAGTGAGTATTGGGGACGGATCATGGATCGGCACCGGCTCGGTCGTGCTACCTGGCGCGACCATAGGCAAGCACTGCACGATCGGAGCCAATTCCGTCGTGACTGGCAACATCCCCGATTACTCGGTGGCCGTCGGAGCGCCTGCTCGCGTGATCAAACGCTATGTGGACGGTGAGGGTTGGATTGCCGTCACACCGACAGATCACTAGGGGGAGCGCAACGATCCATGTCGTTGGCACGCGCGAACGTGCCGAGTTTTTCGCTGAGAGGAATTCCGTCAACCCGTGTCTCTGCGAACGGTTCGTTTTGGCCTTGGCGCAGCATCTCGATATAGGCACGCCGATCATCAAGGTAGGTGACATAGTCGAGTCTCCAAAGTTCGCTGATGGCCAAGCCCTTCTCGTCCGTCGGTAACTGCTGGAAGACGTCGTCCACCATCTCACTCAAGATCGCGGTTGCCTGCTCCACCAGATCTGCGCGAATCAGCAGATCATCTGCACTCTCGATGCGTCGGGTGTCGGCGAGCCCTGCCAGACGGATTCGTGCAGCCAGGCAGATCTCGTCAGCGCGTGACGACCAAGATCGGTCGCCGACTCTATTGATGCTTTCGCGTGGGGACAGAAAGAAGGCGTAAAACCACATTGCCATCATCGACACGACGACGACGCCTAGACCTACTCGCTTGAGTGTGTTCAGTTTGGGCACTACGTGATCGTACAATTCGTGACGATGAATGTTTCGTCGCGCGAGGACAGGACGCGACTCAAGCAATCAATCCCACTGATTCGCAAGTTGCTCTCTTTCCATCGCCGCCCGTTCACCGTGGCAGTGAGCGGCGCAGCCGTCTATGCGCTGTGCACGGTCGCGTCGAGTTTCGCCGTATCTCGTCTCATCGACTCGGTGATCCAGCCGTTTTTCGTCGATGGCGAGCAGGTGGGGCGCGCCTATCTTTTGGCCTGCTCGGTCATCGTCGCCATCGCGTTCGTTCGCGCAACAGGAGTTGTTGTTAGGCGTTCGTTTGCAGGCGTGACGCAGTGGCGTACCGCTTCGTCTCTCGCAGAGCGTGTCGTTCGTTCTCTCCTGGGTCGACCACTCACGTGGCATCTATCTCGGCAGCCGGGCGACCTCGTTGCTCGCGCAGGAGTGGATGCTGATGCGGCAGTCGCACTACTCGGGCCCATGCCGTTTGCGACCTCAGTGGTCGTTCTGATCGTGGCTGCAGGTGCTGCCCTGATCGTGGTGGATGCATTGCTGGGTGTTCTTGCCCTCATCGTTCTCCCATTGATGATGCTGTTGAATGTCACGTATCAGCGACGTGTGGACCGTCACTTCGTCACAGCACAACATGAATTGGGTGCCTTCTCTGAGGCTGCGTACGAGAGCCTCGAGGGCTACTCGGTGGTCAAAGCATTTGGCGCGGAGTCACGCGAGGCAGACCGCATGGCTTCGATTTCGGAACGGTTACGTGAAGCACGGATCCGAGCAGTAAAAGGACGGGCCACGTTCGATGGCTTGATGGACGCCATGCCCGCACTGATCAACGTGTTCCTCGTGGTCATCGGCGCGCATCGGGTGCAATCCGGAGCGCTGACAGTCGGTGAACTGTCTGGGTTCGTCTACTTGTTCACCTTGTTGGTGTTCCCGCTCCGAATCATTGGCTATGTGTTCAGCGAACTTCCACACTCTCGCAGTGGCATGGATCGGATCGATGAGATTCTCGACGAGGCTTCGCCTGACCAACCGATCGTGAGCGCCGTTCGGAATCATGCTCATGCTGCCGAAGTCGAATCCGTGTCTCTCGCGTACGGCTCGGATCGGGTGCTTCGGGACATCACGTTCTCCGTTACGCGAGGTGAGACTGTGGCCCTCGTTGGCCCCACCGGTTCGGGTAAGTCGAGTCTGCTCATGGTCGTAGCAGGACTGTTGGGAGCTGACACCGGTTCGGTGGCCACGGGTCGCACGAGCATCGTTTTTCAGGAGCCGTTCCTGTTCGACGGAACGATTCGCGACAACGTTCTCCTCGGAGACTCCGACGCATCGCTACTCGATGAGGCTCTGAGAATCTCCTGCGCCTTGGAGTTCCTCGACCAACTCCCTGCCGGAATCGACACGCTGACCGGTGAGCGTGGAGTAGGGCTGAGTGGTGGCCAGCGACAGCGGCTGGCGCTTGCACGTGCACTCTGTCGACAAAACGACTTGCTGCTCTTGGACGACACCACGTCCGCACTCGATTCCTCCAATGAGCAGCGTGTCCTGCAGTTCCTACGAGAGATGCAACCACGACCAGCCGTCTTGATGGCGGCATCTCGACCGTCAGCAATCCGCGCGGCCGACCGCATCATCTTCATTGCGCATGGTCAGATTCAAGGAATCGGCGATCATGACGATCTGATGGTGCGTCTACAGGAATACCGAGATCTCGTCACTTCGTACGAGACAGGTCGATCCGATGGTTGATGATCGCAAGAGTGGCGGATCCTTGGAGGTCATCAGTAAAGGAATGAAGGCGGCGCCTTCATTCACGGAGGGCATCGGTCTTACCTTGCTCTTTGCGGTCGCAGGAACTGGGGCCCGAATCGCGATTCCAGTCCTTCTGCAGCAAGTCATCGACCGAGGATTCGTCGGTGGCGATGTGAACATGTCGTTTATCTACATGACCGCTTCCATCGCCGCGTTGTTCATCATGTGCTCCTCGTGGTCTCTGCGGACGGCCGCAGCCCGTCTAGGTGTTCGTGCCGAACACGGGCTTTACTTTCTTCGTGTACGTCTCTTCGAACACATACATCGTTTGAGTATCGAGGATCACCACGAGACTCGGAAAGGTGAGCTCGTTTCGAGGGTCACCAGTGACATCGAATCGATGACACGTTTCTTTGCTTGGGGTGGCTTGACCCTTCTCCTCGACACCACCCAGATCATCGTCGTAACCATGGTGATGATGGCGTACGACTGGCGTCTTGCATGTGTGGCGTTGCTGGTCTCAGCACCGTTGGCCTTCGTGCTTCGTGCTCTTCAGGGCAGACTGCTCCGCGCGCACTCACGGAGCCGCGAACGGAATGCAGATTTTTATGCAGAACTGGGAGAGTCATTCTCGGGTCTGGCGACTTTGCGTTCATATGGTGCAGTTGACGGTCGTCTCGAGAAACTCGTCGCCGCTTCGCGAACTCGGGCTTCTGCGAACATTCGCGCAGGAGTCGTCGGCGCATTCTTGTTTCCCCTCGGAGAGATATTTGCCGTCTTCACGGTCTGCGCAGTAGTCGGAATTGGACTGGTCATCGGACCTGCGGGTGGCTTGACGGCGGGCGCCCTGGTGGGATTCGTCTTCCTCACCTATCGACTCCTGGAGCCCATCGCCGAGTTCACCGAAGTGATGGACATGACACAAAGCGCGGTGGCCAGCCTCCGTCGTGTTCTCGGTGTTCTCGAGATACCGATCGGTCCGCCGGAGCCACGCGAGCCGAAACCGATTCCGAAAGGTAGCGTCGCGATCCACATCGACAATGTCAGTTTCGTCTACGACACTGCAGATGATCGTGGTGAACGTCCTGCAGTAGACCATGTTTCATTGCACATTTCAGCGGGTGAACACGTTGCTCTCGTTGGACCATCAGGGTCAGGGAAGAGCACTCTTGGACGTCTGATTGCGCGTCTGATCGATCCGTCGGGAGGCTCGGTTTTGATTGCTGGCGTCGACGCACGACGAGTCACCAACGATGAACTTCGTGCTCGCGTAGTGATCGTTCCTCAAGAGCCATTCCTGTTTTCGGCGACCATCGAAGAAAATCTGCAATTTGCTGCCCCTCAGGCGACGCGAGACGAGATGCGTCTGGCTTTCGTTCGACTCGGCTTGGGAGAGTGGCTTGATTCGCTCCCTCAAGGCCTCGACTCGGAGGTCGGACAACGGGGTTCAGCATTGAGCGCGGGGGAGCGCCAGTTGGTTGCTCTCGTTCGCGCCGCGATCACGAGCCCCGACGTACTCATCTTGGATGAGGCGACATCGTCCGTCGACCCGGTCACCGAGCAACAGTTGGGGAGAGCTCTTGAGGCGATTTCTGCGGGAAGAACGACCATCTCGGTCGCTCACCGCCTGTCCACGGCAAGTCGTGCCGATCGAGTCGTGTTGATGGACCAAGGTCGGGTCATCGGGGAGGGAAGCCACTCAGCACTACTTGAGTCCTCATCGGAGTATCGGGCACTACATGAGGCGTGGTTGACGTCGACGACGGTGCACGGGAAATGAAGCTGAGGGTCGCCACAGTTGCGTTTTCAGCGTTGATGATCGCCTGTGCGCCGCTGGATTCGACCAACCAGGTTTGTCGTCTAATGCCGGAGCTCGACTCAAGCACCGTCGCTCTTGCAGTTGCCTTCCAAGACCTCGCAGAGGTCGACTCGGCGGTTCTAGAAAGCTCCCTCACCGTTCTCCTGGACACCCTGAACTCGTTGCTCGATAGTCCACCTACCGAAATCGAGTCCTCACTGCTAGCTCTCGATCGGGCATACAAGGAAGTACGCGTCGCATTGGTCAACGTCGATTTCGACGGCAAGATCGCAGTGAACGATGCGGCAACGATCAATGCATTGTCTGGCTTGCGCAGATCGAATGTCATTCGTGCGAACCAAAGACTCGAGCTGTTCGTAGAGCAGAGATGCGATGCAGATCTGGAGGCACCCGTCCCTCCCGCCTTGGGGGACGGCGCAACGCTCCCCACGCCAATCCAAACACCTGATGAGACCGAAGAGTACCCATTCGTAGTCGAAGACGAACCCTCTTCGCTCAGGGCTTACGGGTATCTATTGGTTGCTGGTCGCGAGATTCTGATCGATGAAGTACAGGCAGAGTGCATCGGGCGTTTTGTATCAAATGCGGCACTGGAAACAGGCTCGATCGACGACTCGACACTTGCTGCGTTGGTGGATCGCGCGTTGGATGAGTGCACACAAACTCCGCCAACGAGCACGGTCTCGCCAGGAGCGGGCGATTAGTCTCGCATCGTCATGGATTTCACACTGATACGACACGCTGAACCAGAGTGGGTGAAGGATGGGAAGGCAGTGGTCGATCCACCGCTCACCACGCGAGGACTAGCCCAGGCTGCCCTGCTCGGAAAGAGAATGGCCGGGGCCCAGTTCGATCACATTTTTGCTTCGCCGCTCATTCGCACGCATCAGACTGCCGAACCGACGCTGGAAGCCCACGGCCGTGACTTGATCATCGAGCCGTGGTTGGAGGAGATTCGCGAGCCTGCATGGCATGGTGAACCGGCAGAGACGACGATCAAGGCCTATCGCGATGAAATGTCGAGGAATGCAGAGGACCGTTGGCACGGACTTCACGGTGGGGAACCGGTACGCGACTTTGTCAACCGCATCCATGCCGGTGCGGAACAGTTTCTCGCGTCCCGAGGGGTACATCGGATGGATTCGCCACTTCCGCTGTGGCACATCGACAACCCTGGTGAGTCGTTCGTTTTCGTTGCGCATGCGGGCACCAACAGTGTGATCATCTGCCATCTCTTGGGTCTTCAACCAACACCCTGGGAGTGGGAACGCTTCGTCATCGGACATGCGTCAGTGACGTCGATCAAAGCAATGAAATTGGGTGATGGGTACACGTTCAGCCTGATCAACCTGAGTGACGTGGAGCACCTGCCGTCTGATATTCGGACTCGCTGAGAACTTGGAGCACTGAGCAGTCTCCAGAAATGGAGATGGGGGCGACACCAGGATCTCACACCTGTGCCGCCCCCATCACTCGACTGGCTTACTGCGGGAGCACTGCCTCGTTGGCGCAGCCGTCGATTGCTTTGAGCAGCGGGAAGGGATTGATCGCTGCACCACCTTGTGGATGGATCTCGAAGTGCAGGTGGGGCGAACCCGCGTTACCCGTCGACCCGTTGTATCCGATGATCTGTCCCGCGCGCACAGGGGTGCCGTTGGAGATTCCTGGCGCGAATGAATCCAGATGTGAGTAGTAGAAGTAGGTGCCATCGGCGATGGTCAGGCGGATTGCATTGCCACCAAGAGCAAGACCGGTGTAGGTGCGTGTGATGACACCGTCCATGACTGCGTAGATCGCGAGACCACGTGCACCGATGACGTCGGTTCCCTCGTGTGTGCGACCGCCGCTGCGGGGCTCACCCCACGAGTCGACGAAGGAGCAACGACCCTGCATCGGAAAGACACGCATCTGGGGCAGACCGAGTTGCTCGAGTGAGGGAATCAGGCCGAGAGCTGCTGCGGTCGGTGCATCCAACGCACCAGATGCGTTGAGTCCACGCGCCTGCTGGAACGAGCTGATCGAAATTGAAGTAGCCGCACCGAACACACCGTCGGCTCCGCCTTTGACTTGCACACCGTTCGCGATCAACGCATTTTGCAAAGCGCGAACGTTCTCGCTGGTCTCACCACGACGCGGGAGGTTGGACAACGTAATGCCCGCAACTGGAGCAGGTGCCGCCACAACGGGAGCCGGAGCAGCAGCAGGAGCCGGAGCAGCAGGAGTCATGGCCGAGATGGCATTCATCGTCGCTTGGTCGACGTCACCCGTGATGGGAAGACCGCGGCGCTTCTGGAACTCGCCGACAGCGGCACGGGTGCCCTGACCGAACACGCCATCGGCACCGCCGCGCAAACCGATGCCATCACGGAGCATCGCCTGCTGAATCTGACGCACCGTCTCACCACGGTCGCCCACCTTGAACACGGGAGCGGATGGTGCCGCGACGGTCACCGCTGCTTGAACGACAGTCGCCGCAGGTGCCTGCTTGGCGGGCACCACGACGTTGCCAAGACCGAGAAACTTCGCAGTGCGCGCGTCGACGCGCCCCGTGGGACGGAAGCCAGCAACCTTCTGCAGACTGCGCAGCGCCGACCGAGTGGCCTCGTTGAAGCTGCCGGTGATGCCGCCGCGCAGGGTGAATCCACGCGCAACGATGGCCTGCTGGAGACGAGTGACGTCAGGGCTGGTGTCGCCCAATCGGGGAAGTTGGGGCTGGACGGCCTGCACCGTGGCGGCGGAGGTGCCCTCGACCACTGCATTGAAACCCATGCAGGAGATGACTCCGGCGAGGATGGCCTTGCGAACTGCTGACTTCATGATGTGCTCCCTGGCTTGGTGTGAGATCCGCTGAAGGGATCGGCCCGGGAACGGGGCATCTTGAGAGAAATGTGACCTGAAATGTTGGGACCATCACTCTGAGTGGTGAAATGGCTCAAAAACGCCCGGAGAAGCACCCGTGGTGGGGATGACGGGTCTATTGGGGGTGCCGAGAACTACGGTGCTCAGCCGTGGTGGTGACCCCGAGCCGTTATGTCTGGATCGCCAGATTTGCCCTGATCATGCTCGTGGCCATCGTGATCACGGGATCAGTGGTGCGCCTGACCGGCTCAGGTCTGGGCTGTGTGGATTGGCCTGAATGCAACGAGGAGCGATTCATCGACGTCTCGTCGGGTCATGCCGCAATCGAGCAGGTCAACCGCCTGTTTACCGGTCTGGTGGCCTTGTCGGTGATTCTTGCCTTGGGGACTTCTCTGCTGATGCGACCTCGGAGTAGGCGACTCGTGGTGTTGTCAATCGGGCTCGTGGTCGGCGTACTCGCTCAGGTGGTCATCGGGGGAATCGTGGTCCTCACCGGACTTCATCCATCGAGCAACATGGTCCACTTCTTGGTCTCAGTCGTCCTCGTAGCGATGTCGCGTTGGTTGCTGAACGAAGCGCGACGCCTCGCGGGACGAGGAGACGCGAACAACACGGTGCCGAGGACGTCACTGTGGGGCAGCGCACTGATGCTGTCCACCATCGCCACCATCGTCGCGGGCACGGTGGTGACGGCGACGGGGCCCCATGCCGGGGACGAGAACGCTCCACGATTCGACTTGGATCTTCGGTCGACGGTGCAGGTCCATGGAGTCCTTGCGTGGATCACGGCAATCCTGCTCCTCTACGGAATTTGGAAATCGTTCTCCGACTGGCGCGCGCTGCGACGTTCCATCGAGGTGATGCTCGGCGTGTTTCTCGCTCAGATGTTCGTGGGCTATCTGCAGTACTTCAGTGGAGTTCCCGCTCAGCTGGTCGCGCTTCACATCGCCATCAGCATGGGGGTGGTGATCACCACGATGGACGTGATGTGGCAATGCAGACCCAGATCCGAAATCAGCGCTCAGCAGCCCGCATCAGTCGGTCTCTGATCGCCAAACCAAGCCCAGCCGATCTCGGCATCTCAGCGATGATCAGATCTGCTTCCTCGTCATCAGCCTGCCGAAGTTGTGAGTAAAGGGTGGCCGCGAGGAGAGGGGGCGAGTCGACGTGGAGTAGACGGGCGACCCGCCTACCTGCGCGCCGGTGTTCCTCGACGAACCGCTCGGCTTGGTCGTGGTGCTCAGCGAGGATCACTCGTGCTCGAGGCTGATAGTGAACGGGGAGCGTTCCAGGAGCAGCCACTTCACCGTCACTCGATTCGATCTCGTATCCGACGACAGAACTGATGTCCTCCACGGGCAAACCACCTGGTCTGACGAGGCGCGCCTGACCACGGGTGAAGTCGATGATCGTCGACTCCACACCAATACTGCTGGGACCGTCATCGACGATGAGGTCGACTTGCATGCCGAGATCTTGACAAACGTGTTGTGCAGTGGTCGGACTCACCCGTCCGAACAGATTTGCCGATGGAGCCGCGACCGGGGAGCCCAGACCGCGGATGACGTCACGGGTGAAGCGGTTGGCAGGGATCCGGATGGCGACGTATTCCGACCCTCCCACGATGGAGTCGGGAACACGGTCGCTTCGGCGTACCAGCATCGTGAATGGACCGGGCCAGCATGAAACTGCGCATCTCAGGGCATCGTCAGAGAGTTCACCTGCAAACTGCTGGACATCGTCGACATCAGCAACGTGGAGAATCAGCGGATGACTTCTCGGTCGACCTTTGACTTCGTAGATACGCCTGATCGCATGCTCCGAGAAGATGGAACCGGCCAAGCCATAGACCGTTTCCGTCGGCAACGCGACGATCCCATCGTTCCCGAGAACCTCGACTGTTCGTGCCAATGCACCCTCTTCATCGGCGTCGACGATGTGGCAGTCCATCTTCGGCATCGCTGGCAGATTAGTCACGGCTCCTAGGCGACTGGGGGCTAGCATTTCTGCGGTTCCCGAGGGGGAGGTCGAGCGATGAAGTTTCTACGTGACGTGCCCGACTTCGATCTGACCTACAACGACGTCTTTCTCGTTCCGTCGCTCTCCGACATCGAATCTCGAATGAAAGTCGATCTGTCGACCAACGACGGAATCGGCACCACCATTCCTGTGGTCGTGTCCAACATGACCGCGATTGCCGGTCGACGAATGGCAGAAACGGTCGCTCGTCGCGGTGGATTGGTCGTCTTGCCACAGGACATCCCGATCGATGTTGTCGCTGAGGTGGTGCAATTCGTCAAGTCTCGGCACACGATCTTCGACACGCCGATCATCATGAATGCGGAAGGAACCATCGGAGAGGCTCTGAGTTTGCTGCACAAGCGCTCTCACGGGGCCGTGTTGATCCTCGACGACGAGGGGAAGCCTCGTGGTGTGTTCACCGAACACGACGGAGCTGGTTTCGACCGATTCACGCAACTGCACAATGTGATGAATCGTGAGGTGATCACGATCTCGCATGAACGCTCAGTTCAGGAAATTCACGACGTGATGAACGATTCACGGTTGAACTTTGCTCCAGTGGTCGACGGCAATGGTGTAGTGGTTGGCTGCATCACCCGGAAGGGCGCCTTGCGGAGTGCTATCTACAAGCCAGCTATCGACAATCAGGGTCGGTTGATGATCGGTGTCGCGGTAGGGATCAATGCCGATCCAGCACGTAGGGCCAAAGCGCTCGTCGAGATGGGTGTCGATGTCGTGGTCGTCGATACTGCACACGGCCATCAGCGCAAGATGCTGGAGGCAGTCGAACAGGTGAAAGCGGTCAGCGGATCAGTCAAGTTGGTGGCGGGCAATGTCGTGTCGCCCGAGGGAACTCGTGACTTGATTTCCGCTGGAGCCGACATCGTCAAGGTGGGGGTCGGACCCGGAGCGATGTGCACCACTCGAATGATGACCGGAGTAGGTCGTCCGCAGTTCTCTGCCGTACTGGACTGCGCTGAAGAAGCCCGCTCACACGGCAAACATGTGTGGGCAGATGGCGGAGTGCGTTACCCGCGCGACGTCGCTCTAGGGATCGCAGCAGGAGCATCCAACGTGATGTTCGGCTCGTTGCTTGCTGGCACCTACGAATCTGCTGCCGACACCCTGCGGGACACCGACGGCCGTCTCTACAAGGAGAGCTTCGGCATGGCCTCCAACCGAGCGGTCCGTAATCGAACACGCCAGGAGAGCGCCATCGAGAGAGCCCGCAAGGAGCTCTTCGAGGAGGGGATCAGTACGTCACGCATGTACCTCGACCCGCAGCGACCGAGCGTAGAAGACATCCTCGATCAGATCGTCGCTGGAGTTCGATCAGCGTGTACCTATTCCGGTGCTTCCACGCTCACTGAGCTACACGAGCGAGCCGTCGTCGGGGTGCAGAGCTCTTCCGGGTACGAAGAGGGTCGACCGCGCGATACCAGTTGGTAGGCGAGATGCGTATCGTGGCCATTGACGGGCCAGCCGGGGCCGGAAAATCCACCATTGCCCGCTTGTTGGCCGAGAAGATCGGACTGATGTATCTCGATACGGGAGCGATGTATCGAGCGATCACCCTGTTGGCACAAGATTCGGGAGTCGACCTGGCAAGCGACGAGAAGATGTCAGCTCTGCTCGATGATTCTCAGATCTACGTCGGCAAGACCACCGTCTCGATAAATGATCTCGATGTGACCACTCGTATCCGATCTCAAGAGGTGACAGCGGGGGTGAGTGTGGTGGCTTCGTTGCCTGGTGTACGACAGCGTCTCAGGACGTTGCAGCGAGAGTGGGCCGGGCGCATCGGTGGAGGCGTGGTCGAGGGTCGCGATATCGCCACCGTCGTGTTCCCTGAAGCGTGTCTGAAGGTCTTCCTTACCGCCAGTCCACACGAACGGGCGAGGCGTCGGGTCGAGCAAGCCGGAGGGAAACTTGAGGAGGTGGAAGCGGCGATAACGGAGCGAGACTCACGCGACATGTCTCGCCAGGACGGACCGTTGAAACCCGCCGAAGATGCCGTCGTAATCGACACGACGGGTCGGACGATCGAGGAAGTGTTGAACGAGATGGCCAGTCTCTTCGGAGAACGTTGTGGCTGAAGTTGCCTCCAAACTTGCTGGCGACGGGTTCGCGGCCCGTGTCTTCTACCGTTTGATCAAGGGTCTCGTCGTGTTCCTGGCCCGCTCTTTACTTCGCGTCGAATACATCGGTCTCGAACATGTTCCCCGAACGGGATCGTTCATCGTCGCGCCAACGCACCGTTCACTGCTGGACATTCCTGTGGCGGCAGGTGTCACATCACGGCGTATGCGCTTCATGGGCAAGGACGCATTGTGGAAGGTTCCCATCTTCGGACGCTTCCTTAGTGCACTTGGAGGGTTTCCCGTAACGCGCGGTTCAGCCGACCTGGAGGCGCTGAAGCGATGCATCGGCGTGCTGCAAAACGGCGAACCGCTGGTGCTCTTCCCCGAGGGGACTCGACACGAAGGTCCAGTCATTGCTGAGCTGTTCGACGGTGCGTCGTTCGTGGCGGCGAAGGCGGGAGTGCAAGTCATTCCCGTGGCTATAGCAGGTACGGAGATTTCTTTCCCTAGGTCTCCCAAGCACATCGCCAAGTGGCGCTGCACGGTCATCGTCGGTAGACCAATTGGATACGCCAACGCCGGTCGCCAATCACGTGAAGACATGGCGTTGTTGACAGGACGTCTACAAGGAGAGTTGCAGTCGCTCCTCGACGAGGCAAATCGCCGCGTGTCTCAGCGGCTCAAATAGGCAGCTGCGAGCCTCGCGAGCGACTCCACGTCGTTCGCGTGCACCAATTCACGGATCGAATGCATTGACCATTGGGGTACACCGACATCCACCGTGTCGATTCCCAGCCTGGTCGCTGCGATTGGGCCGATCGTCGATCCACACCCCACATCGTTGCGTGATGAGAATCTCTGGAGCGCGATGCCAGCTCGACGGGCTGCATCAGCCACCACGGGAAGAGAGCGAGGCGAGGTCGCGTAACGCTGGTTGACATTGACCTTCACCGCGACTCCGCCACCGATCATCGGAGCATTGTCCAGGTCATGCTTTTCAGGGTGATTCGGATGTACACCGTGACTGTTGTCCATGGAGAGCAACGTCGACTTGCTCACGCCAGTCAAGTAGTTCGTCCGCGAGCCGCCTACCACGTATACGAGTGATTCGAGGACGTGCTCGACGATCGCAGATGCGGCTCCATCCGGAGATGATGAACCCACCTCTTCGTGGTCGAACAATACGACCATGCTTGGTTGGTCGGTCTCCTGCGCCAGAAGGGCATGCATCGCCGCCCAACATGAAATCTGATTGTCGAGTCGAGGAGAGGAGATGAATTCCGATCCCTTACCCAGTCGAGTTCCGGGTTGGACATCGACGAGCTGCACCGACATGGCATCGATGTCGCCTACGGCGATACCTGCGGCATCGGCGATCACGTTGGTGACGTCTGCTGGCTCCACTGACCACACGGGACTGAGATGCCGATGTCGGTCGACGACATGGCCCCGATCGTTGATTTCACGATCGAGGTGAATTGCCAAGTGGGGTAAACGCGCGATAGGTCGATCGATGTGGATGAGACGTTCGACTTTGTCGCGACCCACGACGGTTCCCGCAACGCCGAGGTCACGATCGAACCAACTCGACAAGATCGGCGACCCATAGACCTCTACCGACAGTTGCCCATGATGCAGCGACATCCGATTCGGATTTGGCTTGAGGTGTAGTCCTGGAGAGTCGGTGTGGGCTCCGATGAGTCGTGCGCCACGAGCGCCGAACTCGTCCATGTTGCGCCACGCCAGAAGCAGTCCAGAACGACGAACAAAACCAGCCTTTGGAGATGGCGAGAGGAGGTCATTCGCCTCGAGAAAGCCCTGTGCAACGAGCCGATCCGCCCAGAGCGCGACGACGTGGCTGGGTGTGGGGCAGCGATCGATGTCGTGGATCAACGAATCGGCGTTCACTGGAGCGACGCGCCGTCCTTGTCGATTTTCAGTGATCGACCGAAGAACTCGCATTCCAGACTCGTCAACGAACCCGAACTGGCCTGTGCACGTGCAGCATCTATGCAGCTATTCAGGCTGTCTCGCTGACTGAAGAATGCCCAACCCAACGCTCCGCAGACGATCAACAAGATCAGCTTCGTGACGATCGACTTCGCGAATTTCAACACGAGAAGCGCCACGAACACCGAACCGCCGAGAGCGACGAGGGAGAAATTCTTTGCTGATTCTGCGTCGAAGTTGGAGAGGTTCACCATGAAAGTCTGCCACTACGCTTTGCCCCAATGTCGGACGTACATTTTTCAGGCAACAAACCGCCCGAGGTAGTGCTGCCCACCGAGCCACGTCCGATTCTCGAGAGGTTGGCCGCGGCGGCTCCGGGCCAGGTCGGCAGAGGAACCGTTGCCGAGGTGGTCGTGCAACACCCGACCTCGTTGAACGCGTGGGCCGAATATGGCGATCGAGCACGTGACGATCTGGAGCGCTACATGGCCTACCGCATCGGGTATCACCGCGGACTCGACGCATTGCGGCAAAACGGATGGCGTGGGTCGGGTTATGTCCGTTGGCAGAACGAGTCGAATCGTGGATTCTTGCGTTGTCTTGCAGGATTGACCCGCTCAGCGAGTCTGATAGGGGAGACGGGTGAAGCGGATCGATGCCGCACGTTCCTCGCGCAGTTGGACCCCTCGACCAACTGGGACGAACTTGTTTGATCGAGTCGGAGTCGTCCTTGCGGGTGGACGAAGTAGTCGTTTCGGCAGTGACAAGTTCTTCCATCTCGTAGATGGTGTGGAAATGGGCTTGCGGGCAGTACGTGCCATGGCGCCTGCAGTAGATCGACTTCTCGTCGTTGGACGGGAAACCATTCCGGAATCGTGGGGGGCTACTGCGGTCTTCGGTGTACGCGAAGGAACCGGCCCAGTCGGCGCAATCCTCGATGCCGCGGATCACTCGCCTGCTCAGACGTACATCGTCATGCCATGCGACATGCCATTTTTCGGCAGCACTGCCGTAATCGAGTTGTGTGATGCATTGACGTCCGACGAAACGCTTGCCGTCTTTGCCACAGTGTCGCACCAGACCGAACCGCAATGGCTGGCAGCTGGCTGGAAGATCGACGCGATCCACGAGATTCTTGAGCCATTTTTCGAGCATGGCGGGCGCAGCGTTCGCGACGTCGCACAGGACGTTCCCCACAAGTTGGTCAGTCTTTCCGCGCGTGAGTTGATCAATGTCAATGAGTTGGCGGACGCATGACGTTTCGTTGGATAGAGGACGACAAGAACCTGCAGGAGTTTCTCAATGTCGGACACGACGGACGATATGCGATCGATACCGAGTTTCATCGTGAACGCACTTATTTTCCGCAGCTCGCTTTGGTGCAGGTGCGCCTCGGGAACCAGATCGGTTTGGTCGATCCGCTTCGCTGCAACGTGAGCCTCCTGTCGTCACTCTTCGACGATGAATCGACCTGCGTCCTTCATGCTGGTGCTCAGGATCTCGAGATACTCGCTCGTGTGTGCGGTCGACTTCCCAAGAACGTGTACGACACGCAAATCGCTGCAGGCTTCCTGGGGGCAACGCAGGTTTCACTGGCCTCTCTCGTGAATGAAGTGCGCAAGATCGTGTTGCCGAAATCGGACCGTCTCACCGATTGGCTGAGACGTCCACTGACACCTGCTCAACTCGACTACGCCGCCAGTGACGTCGAACACCTTTTCGAGATCCACGATCATCAGATCGACGCACTCACCAACCTTGGTCGTGTCGAGTGGGTCGCGGATGCATGCTCCAAACTGGTCCAACGCGCGAGTGGAGAGCCCAATCTCGATGACGCTTGGATGAAAGTGAAGGATGCGCGGTCCCTTCGCGGGGAAGCTCGCGGTGTCGCTCGCAGCCTTGCCCGCTGGAGAGAACTTCGCGCGATGCAATTGGACATCCCCGTACGTCGCGTGATGTCCGACATGGCGCTCGTCAGCATCGCTCAAGCACGGCCAACCACGGAGTCGGCGTTGCTCGGTTGCAGGGGAGTGGAAGGCAGACAGTTCGGGACTGATGCGACTCAGGAAATCCTCGCCGCCATCCGCACCGGTGCCGACGAAGTGTTCGAGCCTGGTGAGACGAAGCGGTTCGACATCGATCCTCGGCAACGCGCAGCAGTCCCGCTGATCGTGGCATGGGTCGCGGAACGCGCTCGCCAATCAGAACTCGACCCTGCTTTCCTCGCGACACGACAGGACATCGACGAGTATCTCGGCGGTATGCCTGATGCCCGACTGCGTCATGGCTGGCGAGCCGACCTCCTCCTCGATGACTTGGACGGCCTGGTCAACGGCTCACTCGCCCTGAGTGTGGATGACCGGGGTCGCCTACGCCTGAGCCCACATACTCAGTAGGGCTCGTCAGTGCCCCATATCGGCATTCGCCTCCCGCTACGATGTAGGTCAATGTTCATCGCGTAAGCGGTCCTTGGGTCCGCTACTAGAAGCAACGGAGCCCAGACAGTGAAGAAGGGACGCCATCGGCGGTTCGAAGAAGCGCGCAAACTCAAGCAGTCGGGGCCGTCCCCCGAGGACTTGGGCCTTCGTGGCAAGTCGCGTGAACCGCAGTCGGAAGAGGATGAATACGCCGCAATTGCTGAGCGTTACGGGGTTCGCTTCGATGATGACGAAGACGAATCTGACGAAGACTGACTAGCTGCTCCCTTGTCTCCAGTAGGTTCCCCCATTCGTAACGTTGCGCTCGTGGCGCACGTCGACCACGGAAAGACGACCCTCGTCGATTCGTTGTTGCGCTACACCGGTGCTTTCGCCGCCCACCAGGCAGTGGTGGATCGCGTCATGGACAACAACGACCAGGAACGCGAACGCGGAATCACGATTCTGGCCAAGGCCGCTCAGATCAACTATCGGGGTACCTGCATCAATCTGGTGGATACCCCTGGTCACGCCGACTTCGGTGGGGAAGTGGAACGTGCATTGGCCCTCGTCGACGGGGTGATCCTGCTCGTGGATGCCGCCGAGGGACCGCTTCCGCAAACGCGTTACGTCTTGGGGAAAGCGCTCAGGCGCAACCTTCCCGTCATTCTGGTGATCAACAAGGTCGACCGCCAAGATGCCCGGCCCGCTGAGGTACTGGAGGAGGTGGAGCAGTTGTTCCTCGACTTGGCCCAACGCGACGACCACCTGTCGTTCCCGGTCATCTCTGCAATTGCCCGTGATGGTCAGGCCGTCGCCGGCATCGGTATGCCCGGACCGTCAGACGATCTTCATCCCATGCTCGATGCGGTGCTCGAGCACGTCGCGGCTCCCGCCCCCAACGACGATGCACCCTTGAAGGCCCTCGTCACCAACCTTGATGCGTCGGACTATCTCGGTCGCCTCGGTATAGGCCGAGTAGCCGCGGGACGACTGCGCAAGGGCGACACCGTGGCGGTCATTCAGCAATCATCAGCAGACGGAACACCCCAGATCGTCAAGAGACGTCTCACTGGTTTGTTCAAGTTTGCGGGTATCAGCAGAGTCGAGGTCGAGGAAGTCGGCAGTGGAGATCTCTTCATCGCTGCGGGGATCGAGGAAATCCAGGTCGGAGACACGATCTCTTCGGTGGATGACACGACGCCGCTCCCGCGTCTGGAAGTCGATGAACCTGTCTTGCGAATGACTTTCGGCGTCAACACGTCACCGATGGCAGGCAAGGAGGGCAAGTTCCTCACCAGCCGTCACCTCCGTGAACGTCTGCGCCGCGAAGTGCTCGGAAACGTGAGCATCAAGATTGACGAGTCAGCGAACTCGGAGTCGGTGATGGTGTCTGGGCGCGGTGAGTTGCAGTTGGCAGTGCTGATCGAAAACATGCGACGCGAGGGCTACGAGCTGCAGGTGAGTCGGCCCGAGGTGGTCACCCGTGAGATCGATGGAAAACTCCATGAACCACTCGAATCCGGAACGTGTGACGTCCCGGATGAGTACGTAGGCGCGATCACTCAGGAACTTGCACCGCGTAAGGGCAGAATCCTCGACATCGGGCCAGGAGATCCGGGGCGCACGATCGTTTCGTTCGAAGCCCCTTCGCGTGGTCTGCTCGGGTTCCGCTCGGCATTGCTGACGCTCACTCGCGGCACGTCGCTGTTGCACCAGTCTCTCGCCGGTTGGACACCGTGGTGCGGCGAATTGCCGCATCGCAAGGGAGGAGCAATGGTGGGTGATCGCCTCGGTACTGCAACTGCGTACGCTCTCGACAACCTTCAGTTGCGCGGGACTCTGTTCATTTCACCCGGTGACGAGATCTACGAGGGAATGGTCGTGGGGGAGAACGCACGTGAGGACGAGATGGTCGTCAACGCCGTTCGTGCCAAGGAGAAGACCAACATTCGCACGCACAGCCATGACGAGGGGATCAAACTCGCGAGCCCCAAGATCCACACGCTCGAAACCGCCATCGAGTGGATTGCCGACGACGAATTGGTGGAAGTGACGCCTACCAAGGTGCGCATTCGCAAGCGATTCCTCGGGCTCGAGGATCGACGCCGTCAGGCCAAGAAGACTCCCTAGGAGCGCTTCTTCACCTTCGGGTGGGCCACCGGCACCGAACGCTTTTCCTCGAGCAATTGCACGATTCGTGCGTAGATGTGTGCTCCCACGAGCTCGACAAGTTCGTCCTTGAGAGTTTCATACACGGGTCGCTTCCCAACGAACGCCTTGGCATCGTCAGTACACCACCAATGAAAGTCGTGCCCGCCCTCGCCCCAATCACGGCGTTTCCACTCACGAACGAAGGAGACGACGTGACCGTCGTCCTCCGTGTATTCCTCTAGTCGCAGTGGTACCTGCCAGCACACGTCCGGCTTCCAGTCCATGGGACGTTCTCCTGCCTCGAGGGCCGCGATGTGAAATGCGCAACCCATTCCACCTTCGAACCCTGGCTCATTGTGGAAGATGCATGCGCCGTTTACACGGGCCGTCACGTCGGCGCCGTCACGCTCTTTGCGCAGCCATTTGCCGTTCTTTCCCTTTTCATGATGTTGCCAGTGACGAGGCTCCAAACGTTTGACGCTCTTCTTGACCGTCGCCAAGTCTTTCTTGTCGATGAAATGTGCCCCGTAACTGCAGCAGCCTTGTTGCAACTTGGTGGCATCGTCATCTAGGACGCCCTTGCAACCACGACCATAGATGCACTCATAGTTGGAACGAAGGAACGTGGCGTCGACCATCCAGGTCTGATCCTTGTCGGGATCACTGAAACTGAGCCATTCGTGGAGATCGGAGACTTTGGGCATGGCGGTTCACACTAGTTGTCGAGATACTCGAAACACGACCACGCGATGGAATACTGAGAGGGTGAGTGAACACCCGACCAGCGACTTGAACGACATCACGGAGCGATTGCGGACGATATCCGAGGAATTGGCGGATCGCGCGCTGTACGAACTAAAGGAAGCACATCGTTCTGGCGCTACGAAGCGTCCAGAATCCGAGAAGTCACTCAGCCAAGCGCGGCGAGCGGTGGAGAAGGCGATCGCGATACTCAGCCGTGCTGATTCAGGTGATTGATCAGCATACGGAGATGCCCGTAATGGCGACGAGCGAACCGGAATGAAATCCGATGAGCATCGAGGTCATCGGCGTCCTTGATCTCTTCCTGTCTGGCCTCAGCTCGCTCGAATGAACCATCGACACACAGCAACGAAAACTCGTCGTTGAGCGAAGCAAGGAGATCATCACTGACAGGCCGATTCACGCGCAGCACCAAGGATTCTCCGAAGAAGCGCATGGATCGATAGTTGGAATAGAAACTCTCGACCCGTCGCCATGCCTCCTCGGGGGAATGGCAGACTTCGAACAGCGCTAGATCGTCCTGTGAAATGAGACCGCGTGGCAGGAGCTGTTGATCGATCAGTTGTTCCACTGTCTCCCAAAACGGATCATCCTCGAGATCCATCAATAGGAGAGGCACCGGCAGACCCTTGCCAGTTTGGATCAACGTGAGTAACTCGAACATTTCATCCAGAGTGCCGAATCCGCCCGGCATACAGATGAACGCGTGCGATTCCTTCACGAGCATCAACTTGCGCGTGAAGAAATAGCGCATCGACACGAATTTCGTGTCACCCTGAATGACTTCATTGGCTGAGGTCTCGAACGGCAAACGAATGGAGACCCCGATGGAGTTCTCGCGTCCGGCTCCCACCATTCCGGCTTCCATGATCCCGGGACCGGCACCTGTCACGACCATCCACCCGCGATCAGCGAATTGGCGGGAAATCAGCGCAGTCCGATCGAACAAGGGGTCGCCCTTGCTAGTGCGGGCCGATCCAAAGATAGTCACCTTCTTGCGTTGACGAAATGGCGCCATCATCTGAAACGCCTGATGCATCTCGCGCAACGCTGAAGCGGCGATCTTTGCATCCAGGGTCGACACGTTGCTCCGCGAGATGTCGAGTGCGGACTTGATCAACTGGGCGACGTACCCATGCTCGGTATCGCCACCGAATTCGCGGATCAACCGCTCGATTTCGACGTTCAAGGAACGAGGATCGACGATGTCGCTCATGTCGTCTTGCTGCGCAAAGCCTCGATCAATTGGTCGAAGCTCTGCGCAAAGGACGAGATTCCATCACGCTCCAGTGTGTCCGCAACCTCATTCATGTCGATCCCCAATTTCTTGAGGTCATCGAGGAAGCGCTCGCTCACGTCTGCTTGGCGATCGATCGTTCTTTCGACGACGCCATGATGCTCGTAAGCGAGCAAGGTCGGTTCGGGCAATGTATTGACGCTTCCCGGACCAATCAGCGAATCGACATAGAGCAGGTCTGGATAAGCGGGGTTCTTCGTCGATGTGCTTGCCCACAAAGGTCGCTGACGATGCGCGCCTCGCTTCTCCAGTTCGACCCACTCGGAACGCGCAAAAAATCGATCTTGTATCCGATAGGCGGCACGTGCCTGATGGACGGCAGCCTGACCACCGATCTCCGAACGCCCCAGTGCTTCCAAACGTGGATCGATGGCGCTGTCCACGCGCGAGACGAAGAAACTGGCGACACTGCGAACTTGTGTGACTCGTGCCGGATTGCGCGCGGCGCACATGCGAATGCCATCCAAAAAAGCCTCGAGAACCTGTTGGTAACGCTGCAGTCCGAAGATCAGCGTCACATTGACGGAGATTCCATTGGCGAGGATCGCCGTGATGGCGCTCAAGCAATCTTTCGTAGCCGGCACCTTGATCATCAAATTCGGAAGATCGATTCGTTGTGCAAGTTCGAGTGCCATACGAACCGTCGCGTCCGAGTCGTGAGCAAGATGCGGATCTACCTCCAGGCTGACGAATCCGTCTTCGCCATGCGATTCACGATGGAGAGGGGAAAGCAGTCGACAAGCCTCGACGACGTCGGCAACCACGAGGTCCCAGTACGTCTCGACGGTGGTCATGCCGCGCGATCTACACGTTTCGATCTGATCGTCGTATGCCGAGCTCGAAGAAATGGCCTTCTGAAAGATCGTCGGATTCGACGTGATCCCGCGCACACCGCGGTGAACGAGGTCAGCAATGTGGCCGTTTTGCAGTTCGTCCCGACGAAGATTGTCGAGCCATGGGCTTTGGCCCTGCAGGCGATAGAGATCGTGGAGCAGCGTCACGTCGATTCGATCAGCCTCATGGCCTCGTTGACGACATGCTCGACGTTGATGCCCAAAGCCTCCAGCACTGCGGCTCCGGGTGCACTGGCGCCGAATCGATCGATACCGATCGGCACGTCGGCGTAACGCTCCCACCCAAACGTCGCAGCAGCCTCGACAGACAGCGCGGGCAGATCGCCAAGCGTCGCCGTGCGATGCGGCTCACCGGATTCAGCGAACATGTCCCAGGAGGGCATGGACACCACTCGGCTACCTATCCCACGTGAGTCCAACTCCTCTGCGGCGCGGAGGACGACCGACACTTCGCTACCCGTACCAATCAGGGTGACGCGCGGTCGCGAGGATTCACGGATGACTTTTGCACCGTGTTTGACCGCCGAGCCGTCAGTCACGTTCGGCACGGTTTGACGGGAGAGGATCAGTGCGGTCGGACCATCGTGAGTGAGCGCAGCGACCCATGCCTCGGCAGTTTCCCGAGAGTCAGCGGGCCGTATGACACGGAGTCCAGGAATGGAGCGCAACGAAGCGAGTTGTTCGATTGGTTGATGGGTGGGTCCATCTTCACCCACTCCAACGGAATCGTGGCTGAAGACGAAGACTGCCCGAGCCCTCGACAGAGCTGCCAAGCGAATTGCGGGTTTCATGTAGTCGGCAAACACGAAGAACGTTCCGCCCATCGGAGTAAGCACTCCGTGGAGGGCAATTCCCACCATGACTGCACCCATCGCGTGTTCTCGAATGCCGTAGTACACCTGACGACCTTCGGACGTGTTCGCGCTGAACGGAGTGAATCCGGGGATCTTGACACCAGTGTTTCCCGTGAGATCGGCAGAACCCGCGACGAGTCCTGGGACGAGTTCCAAGGTGGCCCCGACGGCGAGGGTGATGCTCTGCCGAGTTGCCAGGTCCTTGTCATGAGGAAGCGACTCAAGGGCCTTACGCAGGTCATCAGCCGACACAGCGGCGAGCATTCTCGCCACTTCAGCATTTGGCTGTTCGTCCATCTTGCTCCGTGCCGCTTCGCCGCGTTCGAGCGCGTGCTGCCTGACAGCCGACACGACTTCGTGGGGCGCCCAGAACGACTCGTCGGGGATGCCGAGCACCTCCTTGGTTCGCCTGGTGGCATCTGCATCGAACGGATTGCCGTGGGCTTCATGCCGATCGGTGAAGTCGGGCGAGGGGTACCCGATGTGAGTGCGGAGCCGAATCAGCGTTGGCTGCCCGCGATGTTCACGCCCCGCCTGCAGCACTCGCTCGAGCGCCTCGAGGTCTTCTCCGATGTCTCCAGCATCGATGACGTTCCAGCCGTACGCCCTGAATCGCTGGCTCACATCGTCACTGCAAGCCAGGCCAGTCGAACCATCGATCGTGATCCCGTTGTCGTCGAAGATGCAAACCAATCGATCGAGCCTCAAGTGTCCGGCCAACGATGCCGCTTCATGGCTGATTCCCTCCATCAAGCATCCATCGCCCGCAATCACCCAGGTGTGGTGGTCGAACTGCTTCTCTCCAAACCGAGCACGCAGGTGCGCCTCGGCGATGGCCATTCCCACGGCGTTTGCGAAACCTTGCCCGAGCGGGCCTGTCGTGACTTCTACGCCTCGCGTGTGTCCATTCTCCGGGTGACCAGGAGTTGCCGAACCCATCTGACGAAAGGCCCGCAAGTCGTCGAGTTCAAGCCCGTAACCGTTGAGGAAGAGCAACGAATACTGGAGGATCGAAGCGTGGCCGTTCGACAGGATGAACCGATCCCTGTTCAACCATGTCGGCTGCGAGGGATCATGGCGGAGAACCCGCGAATACAGCACGTGGGCCAGAGGAGCAAGGGCGAGGGCGGTTCCTTGGTGTCCACTCTTGGCAGCCAATGGGGCATCCATTGCGAGGCCACGAATGATCTTGATGGCATCAGCGTCGATCGAGGAGGTCAAACGAGCCATCTCTGCGACTGTAGTGCTCAGGCGGTTGCTGGCGGAAGGAGCGTGAATGGCACACGTATCCACGGGTCGCGGTTCACCCTGCAGTGGGCGACGACTTGGCGATAGCTCGTGAACTCCAGTTCACCACGAACGAGTCGGTAGGTGAGCTTGCCGGACTCCACCGTGAACGGCGAGACGTTGCGGGCCAACTCGGCTGAATCCTCGTCGAAACCCTCGCGGAACACCACTTCGAACACACCATTTCCTGGTTCATCGGGACGGCAGTGGATGAGCGCCAAGAGGTGCGGTTCGACGCGGACGGGAACGGGAGAGGGTGCGGCGAGCGAGAAGTGAACGCCGGTGATGTCGATCCGCGTTGCCCCTCCTGCCGCACTCTTGGGTTCGAACGTGTCAATGAAGAATGCGCTGAGGACCTGCACGGGCGCAGGCTACATCTACTATTTGAGGTCGTGCCCGTCACGTTGTCGGAGTCCGAATCGAAAGCGATCCTCCGCGTCCACGGATTCCCCCTGTGTCGGGAGATCGAGGCTCGCTCGTGGGACGAGATCCTCTCCGGTGCCGAGGAAATCGGCTTCCCGGTAGTACTCAAGGCCAACGCGCCCGAGATCAGTCACAAGTCAGAATTGGGTCTCGTCATCGTGGGAATCAACGATGCAGCCGCACTGCAAGATGCCCACCACACGCTGAACGACCGCTTGGCGGGCGCTTCAGCGACCTTCCTCGTCGCCGAGATGGTGAAAGGGGCGCGTGAGCTCATCGTGGGTCTCACTCGAGATGCACACTTCGGAGCATTCGCACTGGTGGGATTGGGGGGAGTTGCCGCAGAGGTGCTCGAGGACGTCGTCTTGATTCCGCTTCCGACGACCCCAATCGAGATCACCCGTGCATTCGATCGTCTGCGCTCGCGTGCGCTCTTTGCAGATTTTCGTGGCCTCCGGGCCGTGGACATCGACGAGCTGTCACGAGCAGTGGTGTCACTCGGGATGATTGCAGCGGCTCGTCCCGACATCTCATCGATCGACATCAACCCAATGATCGTGACCGCCGAAGGGCGATTGTCCGCCGTCGATGCATTGGTGGTCGTCGACGACGCTTCGACGACCGACGACGAGTCGGCAAGGAGGATGGACAGAACCGAACTTCTATCGGCGATGTTCGACCCCCGAGCAGTGATCGTCATCGGTGCGTCCACCCATCCGGGAAAGTTCGGGTTCGTCTCGCTGCACAACATTCTCGTCAACGGCTATCGGGGCTCCGTTTACGGTCTGAATCAGTCCGGGGAAGGAGTGCTCGACGCGTCGATCGTGACGTCCTTGGAAGACATTCCGCAGGACCAGGTCGACCTTGCCTTCTTCTGTACTCCTGCCGCAGCGAACGAAGCACTACTTCGCCAGTGTGCAGCACGCGGAATCAAGGCGGCGTTCGTCGCGTCTGCGGGCTACCGCGAAGTCGGTGAAGAGGGAGCCGCTCGCGAGCGGGACCTTGCAGATCTAGCGAATGAACTTGGCATGGTGGTCGGTGGACCAAACGGGCAAGGTTTGGTCAGCACCCCTTCCAATCTGTGCGCTCAAATCGTTGCGCCGTACCCTCCATGTGGAGGCCTTTCGATTGCCTCGCAAAGTGGCAACTTCGTCTCTTCATTCCTCAACTTCGCAACCTGGGCGCAAGTTGGCATCGCCCGAGCAATTTCGGCGGGCAATTCTGCGCACTGCGATGTCGCGGACTATCTCAAGTTCTTTGCAGTCGACACCCACACCAAAGTGTCGTTGGCGTACGTCGAAAGTGTTAGCGACGGCGAAAGGTTCATGGATGCCGTCGCTCAACACACCCGCGTCAAGCCGCTCGTATTGATCAAGGGTGGCCGCACCAGCGTGGGACTTCGAGCGGCATCAAGCCATACCGGCGCTCTCGCATCCGACTACGCCGCATTCGAGACGCGCGCCACGCAACAGGGCGCAATCGTGGTGGAGGAGCCGGAGTCGGCCTTCGACACGGCTGCGGCGTTCTCCTCTTTGCCGCTACCGAAAGGTCCACGCTTGGCCATTCTCACCACGGTGGGAGGCTGGGGAGTAGTGACGAGCGATGTCGTCGCACAATTGAGGCATCTCCAACTGGCCACGATGAGCCCTGAATTGATCCGACGACTGGACGAGTTCATGCCTGTCCGCTGGAGTCGAATGAACCCGCTTGATTGTGCGGGTGGCGAGACCAGAGACACGGTGACGAGCGCAATCGAAACGCTGTGCGTGAGTGGCGAGATCGATGCAGTGCTTCTCCTAGGTCTCGGCATTCAGGGGAACCAAGCCCGCATGATGGCGCAGGGTCGCTATGCGAACGTTGGTGATCTCGCTCGAATCATCGCCTATCACGAGCGTCAAGAGATGCGTTACGTGGAGGCAGCATCTAGAGCGTCGGAACGGTTCGGCGTACCCGTAGCTCTGGCGACCGAATTGGCAGTAGCAGACGACAACAACGCGGCCATCCGTCACGCTCGGGAACTTTCGCAATATGTATTCCCAACGGGCCCACGGGCCGTCCTCGCCCTCGATCGACTGGCGCAGTACGGTTTTCATGGAATAGAGGTGCGTTGAAGACGACCCGTCAGAACTCAGAAAGTCGTGGCACTGCCCGACAGCGCGTCAAAGCGGGATCACCAAAGGCCGTTGCCTCGGTACTCGGCTCCGTGACTCTCGTCGGCGCAATCATCCTCGGGGCTTCCTGGCTCTCGGTGCGCAGCGTTGCATTGAGTGTCGAACCAGTGGCCAACTCCGAACTCGACATTGCTGGCGATGCTCCGATCATCTCGGCGCGTCGTGTGCCCCTCCTGCTTTCGAACGAGGTCCGCTTCGACTCCTTCACACGTCGCCTCAACGCTCTTGCAGAGAAGATGCCCGCGTCGTCGTGTCTCGCAATCGACGTCGACGGACGACGAATTGCTTCCAAGGATTCGGCGATGATGCTGCTTCCCGCGAGCAACATGAAAATTCTCGTGGCCGCTGCGGCCTTGGAGACCCTTGGACCTGACTACAAATTTACGACGAGTTTGTACGGCGCTACGGAAGGCAATCGAATCGTTGGCAACTTGGTGGTAGTCGGCGGTGGGGATCCCGGAATCACCTCTGCAGACCATCTCACGACCCAGCGCTTTCCATCGCGACACTTCACGCCCGCCGAGGATTTCGTCGTGGCACTGAAAGACGTCGGGATCACGGAGATCACTGGCTCGGTCGTTGCCGTCGAGGATCGATACGACTTGGAACGTTTCGCACCAGAATTGGGTCTGGGGATTCGGGGCACCGAAGTGGGCCCTCTCGGCGCATTGATGATCAACGACGGTGCAGTTTCCGGAGATCCGCTCAAACCAGATCAACCGGCCCTCGCCGCTGCCCGTCAGATAACGAACATGTTGGCGGCTGGAGGAATCACGATCGGCGGCGGTCCGACCGTATCGGCGACCGCACCCGATGGCGATCCGCTCGCCACGATCGAGTCACCACCGCTCGCGCAGGTCTTG
This sequence comes from uncultured Acidimicrobium sp., assembly GCA_964633985.1. GTDB lineage: Bacteria > Actinomycetota > Acidimicrobiia > Acidimicrobiales > Ilumatobacteraceae > UBA3006. The sequence continues at coordinate 53,184 of CAZWKD010000002.1, forward strand.
ATCGACTTGCTGGCCAACAGCGACAACAACACGGCCGAGTTGCTACTGAAAGAAGTTGGACTCGCCAAGAAGGGAGCGGGAACGCGCGAAGCCGGAATCTCCGTGGTTCGGGAACTGCTCGAACAATGGGGTTTTGATTCGACCCAACTGACGATGAAAGACGGCGCAGGTTTGGAACGGGGCAATCTCGTGTCCTGCGATCTACTCTCTGCGGTGTTGGTGAAGGTTGGCGCGTTCGGCGAAGTTGGTCAAGGTCTCGCACTAGCCGCACGAACGGGAACGCTGGTGGATGTCTTCGATGGCACACCCGCAGCGGGGAAGTTGCTGGGTAAGACTGGAACGTTGTCGGGAGCCAAGGCACTGGCAGGATTCGTGCCGTATGGATCTACAGAAGCCACCAGTTTCGTGATGATCCTGAACGGCCCATCGGTTGCCAACCAGTCGTACTACCGGCCGCTGTGGTACGAACTGGGTGAAATCCTCACCGACTACACCGGACGTCCCACGCCGCTCGAGATCGCTCCCTTCTTCGAATGAAGATGCCGATGTTCCCGCTGGGAACGGTGCTCCTACCCGGATGCCTGTTGCCGTTGCACGTGTTCGAGGATCGTTACAAGAAGTTGTTCAACGATCTGAGCGGGGATCGTCAATTGTTCGGGGTCTGCCTCATCGAACGGGGCAGTGAGGTTGGCGGTGGGGACACGCGATTCAATGTGGGCACCGTTGCCCGGGTGCTCCTGCGGCGAGATCTTGATGGTGGCCGTCTGGCGATCGTTGTGGGCGGCACGAATCGTTTTCGCGTGACCAAATGGTTTGACGAGATCGAATATCCGATTGCAGAGATCGAAGAGTTCGACGACATCGAAGACGTGGAATCATCTGCGATCGACGAGGTACGACCACTCGTTACGCGCGTCAATTCGATTGCCACAGAACTCGGCTATCCGAACCAGCCCATCGATCCTGTGGAGCAGGGAGGCCCAGTGGTTCGGTTGTACCACCTCATCGATTCCACGCCACTCGACGTACTCGATCGCCAACGGCTGCTCGAGACCCCCGCCCTTGCTGAACGATTGATCATGTTTCGAACATTGCTCGCGGACTTGGAGCAGATGCTCCTGATGAAAATGGGCCAATCGGATGGTTGAATGACATGGTGTTCGAAAGATTGCCCACACAGTGGTTCTTCGAGTCAGTGGAGATGTTGTACCGCTACGTGCGGCAAGAACTCGTAGATCCGCTGCGAAACGCAGTTCGCTTTGTGGGCTTCGGACTGCTCGGTGGCGTTTTCCTCTTGATTGGATTCACGTTCACCGCTATGGGACTCTTGCGCCTGCTCCAATCCGACCTCGTACCGTTCGACGGTGGGTGGTCGTGGGTGCCCTATCTCGCCGTGGCGATGACGGGCGTCTTGCTCGTGCTTTTCACCTTTTCCCGCATTTCTCGACGTGACTTGGGCGGGAGGCGAGGGTGAGGTCTGGACGGATCACCCGTGAGGATTTGGAGCGCCGTCTCGGGGGCGATCTGTCGTTCCAATTGCCTTTTGTCGGCAAATTCACCATGCGACAGGGCCTTGGCGTGTTGGCAGTCGCAGCAGTGGTGATCGCACGCTTCGCGTTCGGTCGACGCAAGCGACCTGAATGAGCGCCTTCAAGACTGGCGACTTCGCCGTATTGATTGATTCGAAGGATCGTCGATATCTCGAGGTGCTCGACGATGTCGGAGAGTTCCACACGCATCACGGTGTGGTGCACCATTCGACGATCATCGGTAAGCCCGAGGGATCAGTGGTGCCGTCCACCAGGGGAGGCAACTACACGGTGATCCGACCGACCCTCGAGGACTTCGTCCTGCGAATGCCGCGTGGAGCGCAAGTCATCTACCCGAAAGACATCGCCCACATCACCATGCTCCTCGACATACGCGAAGGCGATCGGGTATTCGAAACTGGAGTCGGCTCTGGTGCGCTGTCGATGGGCTTGTTGCGGGCTGGTGCGACGGTCGTCGGATTCGAAGTGCGGGAGGATTTCGCGTCGCGCGCGCGCAAGAACATGACCAGTTTCCTAGGCGACGATCGTGCTGCAAAGTATGACGTACAGATTGCCGATTCCTACGAGCAGATACCTGACGGACCTTTCGACAAGGTGGCCCTTGACATCCCCGAACCTTGGCGCGTGATTGCCCATACCCCGAACTATTTGCGACGTGGCGGATTGTTGCTGGCCTACACGCCGAGCGTCACGCAAGTTCAGCGAGTTCACGAAGCACTCGGCGAAGGTTGGATCGATCGCCGAACGGAAGAGGTGCTGGTGCGCACTTGGCACGTTGAAGGACAAGCAGTGCGCCCAGATCACCGCATGGTGGCACACACGGCCTTCCTGACCGTCGCCCGTTTCACGGGCTGCTGAACAGACTTACGGTCTGTTTATGGTTCGATGAAGATGCACTCGCCGGGGCACTCTTCGGCAGACTCGATCACTGCATCCAGCTGACCATCGGGGATGTTCGCCATTCCCTCAGCACCCTGCGGATTGCCCTTGGCTGTGGCGAATACCTTGTCGCCCTCACGGACGTAGGCAAGTCCGTCATCGAGCAACGTGAACACGTCCGGAGCAATCTCCTCGCAGAGACCGTCACCCGTGCACAAGTCTTGATCGATCCAGACTTTCATCCTCATCCTCCTTGACGAACCGCTGGCGTCCACCACCAACTGCTCCAAGGACAATACACGGTCGTCCTCGATTACGGCTAGACCGAGGGCACTTGCGCCATTGTGACCTGTCGGGGTGGTCGCTAGTTTCTTGGCATGGACGAGCAGGGCAACGAAAGCCGCTCGCGGAACACGGTCGACGATCAGCGTTTGGTCGAAGAGGCCCGTTCACTTGCTGCCGAGTATCGCGCCAAGAATGAACGCCTAGAACTGACTCTCCGCGAGGCCAAGGCGCACCTCGAGGCATTGCGCGAAGAGGTTTCCCGACTGAGTCGACCTCCACTCACTTATGGCGTGGTGCTCGGAGTCTGCGATGACGGCACCGTCGATGTCTCCGCCAACGGTCGGAAGATGAACGTCGAGTTGGGCGAGGCCTGTGAACGCGAGGATCTGGAAGTTGGCGACCAGGTGGTGCTCAATGAGTCGCTCGCCGTGATTGCCCGACGGACACACGAATCTACGGGCGAACTCGTGACTCTCGAACGCGTTCTGGAGGACGGGGTTCGTGCTGTGGTGCGTTTGCAAGGAGATGAGGAACGAGTCTGCGAATTGGGTGGATCTTTGCGCGGCACCGTCCTGCGCTCTGGCGATCTTCTCCGACTCGATACTCGATCCGGTCTGTTGCTGGAGAAGCTCGACCAACCAGAGGTCGAACATCTCGTACTCGAAGAGGTTCCGGATGTCTCGTACCACGACATCGGTGGTTTGGATGAACAGATCGAACAAATCGCAGATGCCGTCGAACTTCCGTTCCTGCACAAAGACTTGTTCGCAGAATTCCGCCTTGCCGCACCAAAAGGAATCCTGCTCTACGGTCCTCCTGGGTGCGGAAAGACGTTGATTGCAAAAGCGGTGGCGAACAGTCTCGCCAAGAAGGTGGCCGCACAGATCGGCGATGCCAAGGGGAAGAGCTACTTCATCAACGTCAAAGGCCCCGAGTTGTTGAACAAGTACGTGGGCGAGACGGAACGTCAGATTCGGCTCGTCTTTCAGCGTGCGCGTGAAAAGAGTGAAGAGGGCTGGCCGGTCATCGTCTTTTTCGACGAGATGGATTCGATGTTCCGGACTCGAGGCTCGGGAATATCCTCGGACATGGAGTCGACCATCGTTCCGCAGCTCCTCGCTGAGATCGACGGCGTTGAGCAGTTGCAAAACGTCATCGTGATCGGCGCCACCAACCGTGAAGATCTGATCGACCCAGCGATTCTTCGCCCGGGACGTCTGGATGTGAAGATCCGCATCGATCGCCCAGATGCATCTGCTGCACGACAGATCTTCGAGCGCTATTTGGACGTCGATCTGCCGTTCGATTCAGGGTTGTTGGATCAAGTCACGGATACGGCAACGGCACGAACACGTCTCGTCGATGCAGCAGTGAACGCCATGTACGAAGTCACCACCGACAACGAATTCCTCGAGGTGACCTATCAGAATGGTGAGAAAGAGACGTTGTATTTCCGCGACTTTGCATCCGGTGCAATGATCGAGAACATCGTTCGGCGCGCCAAGAAGTCGGCGGTAAAGAAACGACTGGACGGGAGTGGAACCGGCATCGCGATCGAGGATGTCGTGAATGCAGTGCGGCAGGAGTTCCTCGAGCATGAGGATCTTCCCAATACGACGAATCCTGACGATTGGGCGAAAATCTCTGGTCGAAAGGGCGAGCGAATCGTCTTCATCAGGACCCTCCGGTCGCGCGAACGTGGGGGGGCGAAGGCTCTCGATAGGCCAGTGACCGGCCAGTACCTGTAGATGCTTGCGCCGAAGTTCTGCGGAATCGAGACCGAATACGGAATCATCTCGCGTGGCCTGGACATGTCTCCGGTCACCGCATCGTCGCTTCTTATTACGGCCTACTGCGGCGATGCGAGCAGGATCGACTGGGACTTCGCCATGGAACGTCCCTATGCGGACCTCCGTGGCTTCCTCGTCGACGATCGACTGGATCCGGAGATCGACCATCAAATGGTGAACGTGGTTCTCACCAATGGAGCTCGTTACTACGTCGACCACGCGCACCCCGAATACTCGTCGCCTGAATGTCGTAGTGCATACGACTTGGTTCTCTACGACCTCGCTGGCGACGAGATTCTGCGCCGAAGCATGCAACTATCCAGCGAGATTCTTCGGCACCAGGATGCGGAACTTGTCGTGTACAAGAACAACTCGGACGGCAAGGGAAACTCCTATGGCTGTCACGAGAACTATCTCGTCAGCCGCGCGACCCCTTTTTCCGACATCGTTCGATTCATGACGACACATTTCGTAACACGGCAGATTTTCACCGGTAGTGGAAAAGTGGGGGTCGAGAACAGCACTGGTCACGACACCTCGTCGTTCCAGATTTCACAGCGCGCCGACTTCTTCGAAGAAGAAGTCGGGCTGGAAACGACGCTCCGACGTCCGATCATCAACACACGCGACGAACCTCATGCAGACGCCCTGAAGTACCGCCGTCTTCATGTCATCGTCGGTGATGCCAACATGAGCGAGGTTGCAACTCTCGTCAAGGTTGGAAGCACGCAGATTCTGCTCGCAATGCTCGAGGATCATGCGATCCCTGAATCGCTCGTACTCGACGAACCTCTCGCCTCGATGTCGAAGGTGAGCAGGGACGTCACCATGTCTCGGCTTCTCCCACTCATCGACGGGTCAATGATGACGGCTCGAGAGATTCAACTCGAATTGGTGACTGCGGCAGAGCGTTGGTGCAACGCCCAAGAACAGAGCGTCATCTCCACGTACCGTTGGGATGAGATCATTCTCGAATGGAAGTCGATCGTGGTCGGTCTTCTCAATGCAGAACGCGATGTAGCTGACAGGATCGATTGGCTTGCGAAGAAACGCTTGATCGATGCGTTTCGCGACCGCCACGATCTGTCACCAACAGATCCACGATTGAAGGCGATCGACCTGCAGTACCACGATCTGCGGAGCGAGCGCTCCCTGGCCAAACGAGCAGGATTGAGATCCCTCGTCAAAGATGAAGACGTACAACGAGCCGTCGTATCTCCTCCCGCAGACACGCGCGCGTTCTTCCGTGGGGAGATGTTGCGTCGGTGGCCGAACGCAGTCGTGGCCGCGAACTGGGACAGCATGGTGATCGACACAGGAAGTGGGGCATTGGTGCGGATTCCCATGGATGAGCCGGGTCGTGGCACGAAAGCCCTCGTCGAGCAGATACTTGGACAGTCTCGAGACGTGAATGACGTACTGCGTTTGCTCAAGCAAGGCTCCGAGCAAGTTCGCTTGGTGGAGCAGGGATAAGGTCTCGGTCATGGCGGAACGAACCAAGAAAGTCGTGGAGCGCACCACGGCGACGGATGCAGAAACGCTCCCCGTCGCCAAGACTGCACGGTCGGACGACAAGAAGACGCGGTTTGATGACGACATCGACTCGATCCTCGACGAGATCGACGATGTCCTCGAGGCCAACGCAGAGGACTTCGTTCGCAACTACGTGCAAAAGGGCGGGGAGTAGACCTAGCCTTTCGCCATGTTCACGTTCCGCATGAAAGACGACCCCGGGGCGAATTTCGGTGAATTGTTGAAGCGGGTCGGATTGTCGCCTTTCGACAGCGTTCGTGACGCCTCATCCCTGGCGATTCCCCACGCGACGACGTGCGTAGCAGTCAGGTGCCAGGGTGGAGTGGTGATGGGCGGCGATCGTCGAGCCACCTCCGGGAATCTGATCAGCCATCGGGAAATGGAAAAGGTGGTGAAGGCCGACAGCCTCTCCGGTGTCGCGATTGCGGGCGCAGCTGGCCAAGCGATGGAAATGGTCAAGTTGTTCCAACTGCAGATCGAGCATTACGAGAAAGTGGAGGGCATGAAGCTCTCACTCGACGGTAAAGCCAATCAATTGTCCATGTTGGTGCGAAGCAACCTCCCAGCAGCGATGCAAGGCCTCATGGTCGTGCCGATCTTTGCGGGCTACGACGACTCAAGCGCTACCGGGAGACTCTGGGACTACGACGCAACGGGAGGCAGGTACGAGGAACGTGACTTCGTCGCGACGGGCAGCGGCTCACTTCACGCAGGCGCGGTGCTACGTGTGCAGTGGCGACGGGATCTCACTCCGGCGGATGCCGTGAAATTGGTGTCGCGCGCATTGTGGGAGGCAGCAGACGCGGATTCGGCCACGGGTGGCCCAGACATCAACCGCGGCATCTATCCGACGGTCGCGACGATCACGAAAGAGGGTTTCAGGCGAGTCTCGGACGAGGAACTCGCTCAACATTACGAAGAGATCAGGATCGAGGCGCGGTCGCGATGAGCATGCCGTTCTATGTAGCCCCTGAACAGATGATGAAGGACCGTGCGGACTACGCGCGAAAGGGAATCTCTCGAGGACGTGCGCTCGTCGCACTGCAGTACGCAGACGGCGTGGCAATCGTCGCCGAGAATCCATCGAACACCCTGCGCAAAGTGAGCGAAATCTACGACCGCATCGCTTTCGCGGGTGTGGGCAAGTACAACGAGTTCGATCAGTTGCGGGTTGCGGGTGTCCGAGCGGCGGATCTAAAGGGATACCAATACTCACGCGACGACGTCGACGCTCGCAGTCTCGCCAACCAGTACGCCCAAATCATCGGACAAACCTTCACCCACGAGGTGAAGCCGTTGGAGGTCGAAATTTTGGTTGCAGAGGTGGGGCGGGACGCCGCGGGGGATCAGCTCTTCCACCTCTTGTATGACGGAACAGTCATCGACGAACATCGATTCTCGGTACTCGGTGGGGATGCCGAGGCGATCCAATCCCGACTCAGCAGCCTGTATACCGAGGGAGCTGACCTACGTCAGGCGGTTCGGATCGGCGTGGAGGCGCTCTCGGGTTCATTGACCACACTGGCCGTCAACGATCTCGAAGTTGCCACCCTCAACCGCAACCATGAACGACGCTGTTTCAATCGAGTCAGCGACGACGTGGTGGCGTCATTCTTGGCCTGACGTGAAACGCCGAATCTTCGGCCTGGAGACGGAGTTCGGCGTCACGTGCACGTTGCGGGGTCAACGCAGATTGAGTCCGGACGAAGTCGCTCGCTACTTGTTTCGGCGCGTGGTGTCATGGGGACGCTCCTCGAACGTCTTCCTCGAAAATGGTTCACGGTTGTATCTCGACGTCGGATCGCATCCCGAATATGCCACCGCCGAATGCGACAGCATCCGGGATCTCGTACGCCAGGACAAAGCGGGAGAGCGCATTCTCGAGGAGTTGATGATCCAAGCAGAGGAGCGTCTGCAGGAGGAGGGCATCCGCGGGCAGATCTTCCTGTTCAAGAACAACACCGACTTCGCGGGTAACTCCTACGGGTGTCACGAGAACTACCTCACGGCACGTTCGGCCGACACGAGCGCCTACGGATCGGTGCTCATTCCATTCCTCGTTTCACGGCAGATCTATTCCGGAGCTGGCCACATCCTGCAAACCGCTCGCGGGCCCGTATACGTGCTTTCACAACGAGCAGAACACGTCTGGGAATCGATGAGCTCGGCAACCACGAGGAGTCGGCCGATCATCAACACTCGTGACGAACCTCACGCCGATCCCGAGAAGCACCGTCGGCTACATGTCATCGTCGGAGATTCGAACATGAGTGAATACACGACTTTCCTCAAAGTCGGTGCTGCTTCCTGCATCCTCATGATGCTCGAAAGCAACGGGTTCGCACTTCCGAACTTCGAACTCGAAAACCCGATTCGAGCGATTAGGGAGATCAGTCAAGACGTGACGTGCACGCGCAAAGTACGACTAGCAAATGGACGTGAGGTTTCGGCACTGGACATCCAACGGGATTTCTATGAGTCTGCTTGCAGGTACCACGACCATCGAGGCTTTCCTGCAGAGGAGGCCGAAGCACTTGAGATGTGGGGTGACGTACTCAAGGGCCTGGAGTCGGATCCCCAATCGCTTGATGATCGAATCGACTGGATGATCAAGTGGCGGCTCCTCGAGAGCTTCCAGTCGCGACACTCCTGCCAACTCGACGACGCGCGAATGCAGATGCTCGATCTGCAGTATCACGACATCCGTCGGGATCGGGGAATGTTCTACAAACTAGAAGACCGTGGATTGGCGAGGCGCGTGGTGACCGATCCGTCGATAACAGAAGCGATGAACCATCCACCACAAACGACTCGCGCCAAGCTTCGAGGGGATTTCATCCGACGAGCAAAGGAACGTAAACGGGATTTCACCGTCGACTGGGTACACCTGAAACTCAATGACCAAGCACAGCGAACGGTACTGTGCAGGGATCCTTTCAAGAGCGTTGACGACCGAGTGGAGAAGTTGATTGCCTCACTTTGAGAAGAGCGGTTTGCTGAAACAGGTCCGCGAGTGGGTGACGGTGATCGTCGTTGCGGTGGTCATTGCGGTGGTCGTGCGTGCCTTCTTCCTCCAACAGTTCTACATCTCGGGTCCGAGCATGGAGCCGACGATGTTTCAGGACAATCGTGTCCTCGTCGACAAAATCACCTACCGCTTCCGCGAGCCACGTGTCGGGGATGTAGTGGTCTTTGATCGCATCACCATGAACGGTGACGAGGTGCAACACGACGATCTGATCAAGCGAGTCATAGGCACCCCGGGCGACACCGTGCAGATTCGCGACTGTGCTGTTTCGGTGAACGGTCAGGAGTTGGACGAGTCGTATTTGGATGCCACGGTCCTAGCGACTGAAGATGCCGCGAGTCGTTGCCGGCAACCCGACATGGAGCCTGTCGTCGTGCCGAATGACGAGTTTTTCGTGATGGGAGACAATCGGCCGGAGTCGTTCGACAGCCGATCATTCGGCACCATTTCGCGCGACATCATCGTGGGACGCGCATTCGCCATCGTCTGGCCTGTCGACATGCTGAAAGTGCTGTAGTCAGTCGGGGAATGCCGAACTGACACCAACCAGCATCGCGACATCGTCGGCATACAGGGCGTCGATCCCGATCCGCAGCATCTCGGTCGTCTCTGAAACGTGCATGAGTCCCCACGCGAAACACGCGATGTCGAAACGGTGATACATAGCGACGAGGCCTCCGCTCCAATCTCGCCAATGCATGTTGCAGGCTTTGATGCCTTGGTCGCGAAGTTGTCGTGCGTGATGTTCGGGGGAGTGTTCGATGACGCGGAGCTTCGTCGAGTGAACGAAACTGAACGAATTCTCCTCGGCTTGCCATTGACTCAGCAAGGGAAGATCGGGGTGACACACCCACACCGAGTTCGGATTCCGACCTGCCAGGCGGACATCATTGGCGAACGGCAAGAATGCGTCGGCATCCTTGACGTCGACGCTCACATCGATCGTCTCTGGACTGATCCGCAAGAGTTCCATCCAGGTCGGGAGAAGGCCTCCCAAATCTTCAAGAGCGAATGATCTGATCGGTCGTCGACGCAAGCTGCTGCGAACCACACCATCATGGTCGATCACCACGGCATCGTCCCTGGTAACCCAGACGTCGGTCTCTAGTCCCGTCGCACCCAGACGAAGTGCCTCAGAAAACGCGGGCAAGGAGTTCTCAGGGTGAACCAAGTTCGCACCCCGATGGGCGAACAGAATGGGGCGCGCAAACAGTCTCGGCAAGGACTGCTGCATGGCGCGAGCGTACCTTGCCCTGAAGTCGGGTCGTAGAATGTCGGCGTGTTCAACTTCTCGGGCAGCGAAGTCATTTTCCTGCTGATTCTCGGACTCGTCGTCCTTGGTCCAGAGAAGTTGCCTGGTGTCCTGCGTAAGGCGGGGCGTCTATACGGTGAATTCAAGCGTGTGACGAGTGATGCTCAGTCAGAACTGCGTCAGGCTCTCGACCAGCCGATCCGCGAAATTCAGAGCACCGCCAAGACATACCAAGGTTTCTTTGTCGATGCGGCGAAGGAGGTCACGAAGGACCCCGTACCTGGTTCGAGTCCGACATCGGCCGACGAAGCTGCCTCGACTGTCGACGGTGGAGTGCCCGACGCCGTTCCTTCGATCGATCCTCAATTCATCCCGTACCAGTCGCCAATCGAAGCAATCGTTCCAGAGGACGAGGCACCTGGTAGCACTCCAAATGAGGGCGATCGTTCCTCATGAGCACTCTGTTCGGCAAGAAGACAGCAACGTCGGAAGCCGCCATGTCCGTCTTCGAGCACCTCGCCGAACTCCGTATGCGAATCGTGCGTTCCCTCTTGGCAGTTGGCATTGGAGCAGCATTGATCCTGATCTTCTACGACTTCGTGCTGGGAGTCTTGATCGCTCCGTATGAGCGGACCTGTTCGGTTCATCCAGAGTTCAACTGCGATGGCTCGTTGTACGCACTCGGACCAGTCGAGGGTCTCAGCGCGCGAATGCGAATATCCGGATATGGGGGATTGGTCATCGCGCTTCCGGTCGTGCTGTGGCAAATCTGGCGATTCATCGTTCCCGCTCTGAGCAAACAAGAAAAGAAGTATTCGATTCCCTTCATCCTGAGTTCCGTCGTGCTCTTCCTGCTGGGCGGTTACATGGCCTACTGGACTCTCGACAAGGCGCTGGAGTTCCTCATCGCCTGGTCGGGCGAGGACGTCAACCAGACCTACCAGATTTCCAAGTACATCAGCCTGGTGGCCTTGATGGTCCTGGCGTTCGGAGTGGGGTTCTTGTCGCCCGTGCTGATCGTCTTCCTGCAGTTGGTAGGCGTGGTGACACCCCAGACGTTGCTGCGTCAGTGGCGCGTAGCGGTAATGGTCATCTTCGCTCTTTCAGCAGTGATCACCCCGAGTGGCGACCCGGTCAGCATGCTCGCTCTCGCCCTTCCGATGTCTCTCTTGTATCTCGTGAGCGTTTTGATCGGATGGATCGCTCAACGCCGTCGTCGTCGCTCGAACGCGGAAGTCGACAGCACGGAGTAATGGCGGCACTAGACCGCCAGTCGTTCCTGTCGGGACTCGAGTTTCGTCCCGATCAATTCCAACTGGATGCCTTTGACGCCCTCGATCGGGGGAACAACGTGCTCGTTTCTGCTCCGACCGGCTCGGGAAAGACGCTCGTTGCTGCATACGCCATCGCGCGATCACTGGATTTGGGCGGTCGAGCGTTCTATACGACACCGATCAAGGCGCTGTCCAACCAGAAATTCATCGAACTGATGCAGGCTCATGGACAGTCGATGGTCGGATTGCTGACTGGCGACACGAGCATCAACGCAGAGGCACCCATCGTCGTCATGACGACGGAGGTACTGCGCAACATGATCTATTCGAGGTCGACCTCCTTGAACAACCTGCACACCGTGGTATTGGACGAAGTGCATTTCATTCAAGATGCGTTCCGTGGACCCGTTTGGGAAGAGGTGATCATCCATCTCGAGCCAGAGGTGCGCCTGGTCTGCCTGTCAGCCACCGTGACGAACGCGGAGGAGGTGGGACGTTGGCTCACGACGGTGCGTGGACCAACCGTGCCTATCGTCGAACGCCACCGACCAGTACCCATGGAACATCTCTACTTCGTCGGCGACAAGCGCTCCCAGGACATGCGGGTATTCCCCGTGGAAAAGGGTGGCCACTCGAACAAGGAGTTGCTCCAGTTTCTCGGTTCGACGAGTCCACGCAAGACCGCCGATCGGCGTAGTGGGCGTTCTTTGCGATTCTTTCCGCCTTCGCGGATCGACGTGGTGGAAGAACTCAAGAGGCGCGACCTACTTCCTTGCATTCACTTCCTTTTCAGTCGCAATCAATGCGACGAGAGCGCCGAGTCCCTCCGCAGGGCAGGAGTCCGACTCACGACCGACACCGAAGCGAGGGCGATCGTCGAGATTGCCGACGACCGTGTGTCCGGCTTTCCCGACGACGACCTTGCCGTACTCGGATACGCCCGATTCCTCGATCAGTTGGAGAGCGGAGTAGGCACGCACCACGCAGGTCTCGTACCGGCATTTCGCGAGATCGTGGAGCGCTGTTTCAGCGAGGGCCTCATCAAGATCGTCTTTGCCACTGAGACTCTCGCAGTGGGCATCAACATGCCGGCACGGTCCGTCGTGCTCGACAAATTGACCAAATACACCGGATCAGGTCACCGCATGCTGCAGCCGAGTGACTTCGCTCAGTTGACTGGCCGTGCGGGGCGACGAGGACTCGATGACCATGGTGTGGCCGTCATTTTGTGGAGCCCATTCGTCAAGATTGGCGACGTCCTGGAGTTGGTGAACAGCAGACGATTCGAACTGCGATCTGCGTTCAGGCCCACGTACAACATGGCCGCCAATCTCGTCCGTATGAACTCACGGGACGAGGCACTCCACTTGCTGAATCTCTCGTTGGCTCGCTTTCAGCGCGGTGAGGGACTGGTGAAACAGTTCAATGGCTTGCTGCAACTACTCGAGGAGCTGGGCTATGTGGAGGGCTGGAGCCTCACGACGGCAGGCGAAATGCTGCGTCAGATTTACCACGAGTCGGATCTCCTGATCGCGGAATGCATCCGAAGCGGTGCGCTATCCGGACTCGAACCAGCAGAGATGGCTTCTATCGCCTCGTGTTTCGTGTTCGAAACGCGAGGGGGTGTGGAGGACCGCGAGATCCATTTCCCCTCAGAGCGTCTGAAGCGGGCCTTCCGCGCCATCGAACGCGAGAGCACCCGTGTGGCTCGGCTGGAGACCGCTCATTCGCTTCAGACCCATCGAATGGTCGACCCTGGGTTGATGGGGCACATTGCGGAGTGGGCGATCGGGGATGACCTCGGCGAAGTGCTCGGCTTCGATGATGTCAGCGGGGGAGATTTCGTTCGATCCTGCAAGCAGATCCTCGACCTCCTGCGTCAACTCGCAGAAGTGATGCCCGAGCCGCGTGACCGTGACTGTGCTCGTGCTGCGATCCCGCTGATCGATCGTGGTCTGGTTGCTCTGTCACAAGTCCCTTTCGAGGCACCCAATGCCGATTGACAAATCCTCACCGTGGGGAGAGACCGTCGACCTTCCACCAAACGTTCCCGCCTTCAGCGATGAGTCCCATTTGTCGAAGGAATTGACGTCGACTGGGCCCTTTACCGTTCGAATGGAAGGCGGTGACTTCGTCTCGATAACGGGCGGTTCTTCCTCGCCTGGATCACGCGTCCGCAGATACTCCTGTGATGCGGTCGAGATCCAGGGAAGTGAGCGAACGTGGTGGTCGATCGGCACGGTCGAATTGCGTCGCAAACGCCTTCGGCTGCTCGGGGGATTCATGATCGTGAGCAACATCGGCCAACGAGACCGCGAACGTTATTCATCGCGTTCCCATCCAAACGATGCCAAGTTCGAGTTGCTCGATGCCTCGACGGGCCTCACGATTCGTGAGCGACTCATCCTTGCTCGTCGTCTCAAGTCGGGTGGTGACATCCGCCACCCGCAGGTGAGACAACTACAGGCAAGCGAATACGTCTCCGATCGACGGTTCCACGTGTTCATTGATGGCACGTATCGAGGCCGATTCGTCGCAAAGATCGAGATTCGTCCGGATCTACTGGTCGTCCACGTTTGACGATTCGGTACCTGCCCGCAATCCCCAGACCAGAAAGGTCCAACTTCTAGGCTCTCGGCGTGGGTTTGTACATTCCAGAGTCGTTCACCGAGGCCGAAGCAGCGGTTCTCTCGCGTCATTTCACCAATCTGGAAGGCCCGGTCTTCGCGCTCATCAATTTGCCGGAAGTGGTGAAGGGAGCCCTCTTCGCCCGGTACAGCCGCAGTCCCAAGAGTCTCCGCCGGCTCTTCCTCGACGAATTTGCTGACGATGTGGCAGCCGCCGGGCACGGTGCTCTCGACTCGACCCAAGGCGCAGACAACGCCGAGCGCCTCTACGACAAGGTGTTCCTCGAGTACGGCGACGATTCCGTGGCCCAACTTGGTGGCGTGCATCTCGCATGCGAACAAGCCTCCAACCTGCTCACGAAGATCCTCGAATGGGGGCGACTCGCGTCCTATCTCGAACAGAGCACGCGCTACATCAACTACGACGCTCGTCTTGGTGGGCGATACCGCTTCTATCGGGACGAAGAAATCCTGGCGAGCCCGTATGGCACTCGATATGTGGGAGACATGGACCGCATCTTCGACGTGTACAGCGAACTCGTGGAGCAGCTCACCACACACGTTCGCCAGACGGTGACGAAGTCCATCAGCGACTCGGATTTCGTGTATCGCCAGGCGACGAGGGCCAAAGCACTCGACGCTGCACGTGGTGTGTTGAGCGCCGCAGCGTTGTCAAACGTCGGCGTCTACGGATCGGGTCAGGCGTATGAAGCGATGCTGTTGCGCATGCGGGCACACCCGTTGCCAGAGGCGCGCGAATACGCAGACTTGATGCTCACCGAGTTGCGCAAGGTGATCCCGAGTTTCCTCAAGCGCGTGGATTTGCCCGATAGAGGAGGTCGATGGAGCGCGTACCTCGCCGACAACCACGACCGCACTGCGATGCTCGTTGACGACCTCCTTGGCGCAGACGAGCCGAACCCCGTTCCTGAGGTGCAGCTCGTCGATTTCGATCCCGATGGCGAGGACAAGGTGATCGCGGCGATTTGTTTCTCCCACTCTCATCTTTCGGAGAGCCAGATCATGAAGCGAGTCGCCGGCATGTCGTTGGATGAGAAGGCGTCACTGCTTGCTGCGTACGTCGGCAATCGCGAAAACCGACGGCACAAACCAGGCCGCGCCTTCGAGCGCACGTACTACCGCTTCGACGTCTTGGGTGATTACGGCGCATTTCGCGATCTCCAACGCCACCGCCTCCTGACGATCGAATGGCAACGACTATCCGTCGAACATGGCTACGTGATTCCTGAACTGGTTACTGAGAGTGGGGGAGAAGCGAAGTTCGTGGAAGCAATGGAGCGTTCGGCCGCGCTGCACGACCTCTTGCGTCCCGAGTACCCCTGGCAGGCCTCCTACGCAGTGTCGATGGCGTATCGCCTTCGCTATGTCATGCAGTTCAATGCACGGGAAGCCATGCACATGCTCGAGTTGCGGAGTTCGCCTCAAGGACACCCCTCGTACCGCCGAGTTGCCCTCGAGATGCATCGCCTGATCGCCGAGCAAGCCGGACATCGGGCATTGGCAGCCGCCATGACCCACATGACCACCGCCGCCCCAGAGCTGGAACGCCTGGAATCGGAGCGGAGAGCGGAATCTCGGCGTCGGGACGCTTGAAATAGCCCCGCCTGCCCCTCATCGGGCTACTATCCTGCCCCGAAACCCCACCCACTTGAGGAGTACGAATTGTCGGATGACGAAATGATCGAAGGCGAGGACGTCGAGCTCGAAATCGAGGCGCCCGAGCTCGATGTCGACGACCTTGAGGACGATTCGATTGCGCTCGAAGACGACTTCGCTGGTGACGGGGAGCTCGCCGACGATGAGGTAGTGGAGGGCGACGAGGAGTTCTCGGATGAGGCCGACCTCGCCAAGACCGATGCTGCCGGCAAGAAGTCGAGCGACGATGACGACGATGACGACGACCTACGCACCGAGGACGACGTCGAGGCCGACCTCGACGCCATCCTGCGGGAGAAGCTGACCGCAGCCGAAGAGGTTCCCCTCGAGGATGACGAGGAAGAGGTGGTAGTCGATGACAAGACCGATGGTCTCGAGCGGCTACAGCCACGCCGTCCCGACGAGACGCAGTGCACACAGTGCTTCTTGCTCGTGCGCAAGGGCGCTCCGGGCTGTCCGGTCGAAGACGACGCCTGTCCTCTCTTCGTGTCATGAAACTGGATCGCGCACGCGCCGAAGGGGAGCGTGTCGTGACCGAGTTGCTGCGCAAGTTTCGGCAGGACACGGGCAACGCGAAATGGATCGGTCGAATGGCGATCGGACCACTCGAACAGCGTTTGGCGTCCTTCAAGAAGCCCAACAACGTCGAATCAGGCACGCCTGAAGCGGTCGATGATGTGCTCGACGTAGCGAACCCCGCCCTTCAGGGCTCGTCCGCGGAACCCGTGTCGAGTTGGAGCATCCTTTCAGCATCGGAGCTCGTGGAGTATCTCGCCACTTGTGACGTTGACGATGCTTCGGCGATCCTTCACGAGGAGCGGGAAAAGCTTGGTCGAGCAGCAGTCATCGACGCAGCGCTACGCCGCCTCGGCTGATGGACCCGCTCGTCCTATCGATACGTGAAGCACTAGACGCCGATCATCTGGTTCTGCGTGAACTCGACAGCGCGGCACGTACGGAAGGGCGCCGGCACCGCGGTGCCGATCATCTTTATGAGTCTCTCGGGGAATTCGAGGAACGTTGGTCGCAGCGAACGGCAGTTTTCAGGTTCGACGTGGCGTCCGTGAGGGACGAAATCGTCGGCTTTTCCGTCGTGCGTCTCGGAGCGCGCCCACTGTTGGACCAGGTGTTCGTCGTGCAACAAGCGCGAAACCTGGGAGTCGGCGCGGCATTACTGAGAAAAGCTGTCGAGCGCCATGGCGCAAGCAAATTGGACGCGCTCAGCCTGCCCGGTGATCGCTACACGAAGAACCTGTACGAACGAGCCGGCCTCAAGGCACGGCTGATCATCGCCTCAACGCTCTAGAGCGCGAGGTCAGCGACCTTGCCAGTTCGGCGGACGCTTCTCGATGAAGGCTGTCAAGCCTTCCTTGGTGTCTTCTGAGCCGAGAATCTTGCCGAACTCCTGGTTCGTCATGTCGATCAGCGTGTCGTCACTCTCATAGGCAGCGGCTAGCACGACCCGGCGTGACGCCCAAACCGCGAGCGGGGCATTGGCGGCGATACGTGCAGCCAGTTCTCGTGCGGCGCTCTCGACCTGATCGGGTGCCACCACGCGATTGACGAGCCCCAGTTCATAGGCCCGCGAGGCGGGAAGGGGATCGCCCGTGAGGATCACCTCGAGTGCAACGGCACGACCAATGGCTCGAGGAAGTCGGAAGAGGCCACCCGCACCCGCGATCAGATTGCGCTTGACTTCAGCGAGCCCGAACGCCGAGCGATCACTCGCAACCACCAAATCCGCAGAAAGCACGATCTCACAGCCACCCGCCGTGGCCAGTCCATCGACGCCGACGATGATCGGCTTGCGTCGCTCTCGATAGACGATGCCCCCGAAGCCCCCGCGCTGCGTGTTCAACCGCGCAGCGTCACCACTGTTGATTGCCTTCAGGTCGGCACCGGCACAAAACACAGGACGCTCTTGACCTGCCGTGTTGGCGAGCAAGATCCCCACCCACACACCGTCATCGCCTTCGAGGCGGTCGATTGCGGCTTCCATCGCACTGGCAACGTCACCGTTGACGGCGTTGCGGGCTTCCGGGCGATTGAGGGTGATGATGGCGACGTTGCCGTCGCGGACATAGGTGACTGCTTCAGACATGTTCCGAGACTACGGGGCGAGGTACTCGGGCTGAAAGTTGGTCAAGCCGAGGAATCGGCCCGCAGAATCAGGTTGGCGCAACTTCAGATTGGACGCGTGTGCCTTCTGGCTTGCCTGGCTTGCGAGTCTTGCGCGGCTGGCGTTGCGGACGCAATGGTCGGGGCGCACTGGCACCTGGTTCGACGGTGATGCCGAAGGCAGCCGCCACTTGCGGCAGGACCGGTGCGAGACGCTTCACGGTCGCAAGGAGTTGTTCACCTTGGGCTGCGGGAATCGACTGCACGGTCACTTGCGATCGAATGGGCGAGAATGCCGCCGCCTCGAGCACGGCGATCCAGCGCTCAGAGGAATTCTCGCTGGTGAGTGATTCGCGCGCTGCCTGCAACAGCTTGGTCCCGAGTTCGGCGGGGAAGGGCTGCCCAGCCTTCGGTGGCTCACTCGACAACTTCAGGGCACGAACCGATCGGCCAACGCCGAGATTCGCCTCGATGTCCTGGAGCCACAACGTTTGCTCCTCATCCTGACGCTTCTTCAACGCGGTCTTCAGCGTCGTGGCAAGTTCACGGGTCGACTCATCTCGGACGACCATCGGGTCTTCGGATGCCACGACGACGGAGCGCAAGTCACGAAGGTCGAGTTGATCGAGCACCTCCCGAGCAGCTTCTGCGCGGTCCAGCCAGTCGGCGACGCGCAACTTGGGCAACAGGTCCTGTGCCATCGAGATCAAACCGTCGGCGGGGACCTCAGGCTTGCCTTCCTTCTTCAGCTGATCGTTCTGCGCTTTGACAGCGTCACGAACGGCCTTGATGCCACCGCTCAATGCCTTCTCGGCGACGGGGCGTTGTTCGGCAGGCAGGGTTTCGAGGATCGCCGATCGATGTTGACGTCCCGGACGGAGACGCTTCGGTGTCGGCCGCTTCGGCAGTTCCGGAGGAGCCGTGAAGCGTGGCTTCTTCGGACCCGACGGCTTGCGTGTCGTGCGGCGATTCTCACTCTTCTTCGCCAGTCGCTGAGTGACGGGTTCGAACTTGCTGGAGGAGGGCAGCATTTCCAACGTGTTTGACTTCTGCTTCTTGTCCCGTGACTGCACGAGTCCAAGAACCGTGATGCCATCCAGATCGAATTCCGCCTCCACCTTGAGCACTTCACCAACCCGGTGCGAAGTGGGAACGACACCCGCGGCGATCGTCCCCTTGGGAGCCTTGGCACCCGCGGCACGCCACGTGAAACCGCCGTCGGGGAGAACACTGGTCAATTCGATATCGATGCGCCGAGACACGGCTCCTTACGGTATCTGCGCATGCGGTGATCCCCAATGCGACAGGGAATCTCTACCGACTACCTTGGCGAGCATGCCGATCTATGCGTTGGGTGACCGTGTACCCCAGATACACGAGCGCGCCTACGTCCATCCGGATGCGGTAATCATCGGGGACGTGCGGATTGGCGCAGATTCGTCGATCTGGCCAGGGGCAGTCCTGCGCGGTGACGACGGATACATCGAGGTTGGTGAACGCACGAGCATCCAAGACAACTGCGTCATCCATACGACCCCGGACCATCCGACAAAGGTGGGGAGCGACTGCGTGATCGGCCACATCGTGCATCTGGAGGCCTGCACGATCGAAGATCGGGCTCAGGTTTCTTCCGGATCGGTCGTCCTCCACCGAGTGGTGGTGGGCACCGGAGCGATCGTGGCGGCCAACGCAGTCGTCTTGAACGACACCGTGGTGCCTCCGGGAGCACTCGCCGTAGGAACCCCCGCCACGATCAAGGAAGGCCGAGCGCGCTCTGGGGAGATCGATTACGGGGCCGCGGTATACGTGCGCAAAGGACGTCGCTTCGCCGAGGAATTGCGCAGACTTCCCGACCACACGAGACAGGTCGACTGAACCGCGCTAGTTGCGCTCGAGCACCTCGAGCAATGGCGAGCAATCGAACGCACCGAGTGTCGGCAAGTAGGTCGACACTGCTTCACGCTTGAATCGATCGATGAACGACGGCTGGAAGAACTTCGCCCCGTCACGAATCACGTAGTTGAGGATGAAGAATCGATACGCCCATTCGAGGAATCGCACCTCTTCTTCGCGGAGTGGATTCACTCGGTGGTACGCAGCAAGAAACCGTCGAAAGCGCGGTTCGAGGAGCGTGTGCGGAGAGTAGGTGAACGACGTCTTGTCGCCGGTTCGCGACGAGACACGGGAGAGGAAGTAGAAGTCGAGCATCCGTGAGTCGATTCGAAACCAGTCGTAGTCCCATCGCGAGAACAATGTGAAATGTCCGTTCGCTGTCCGTTCCACCGAGAAGTTGCCGAGGTTCCAATCGACGAGGATCGGCATCTTCGGCCAATGATCGAAGTCGATCTTCTCCAGATGCAGGAGGAGTTCGTGCACACTCCGCCGTACGACATCCAGTTCGGAGAGTGACAGCTCGAAGTTGGTGGGGGCGTTTCGTTTTCCCACGGCGTCATAGAGGGAGACCGCATCACTGCGGATCGAGTGCGAGGGGGGAGGGAGTCGACGGCCAACCTCTTGGGAAACCGCATGGAATTCGGCCATCTCCGTAGCGAGGTTCTCGACATCGTCCTCCGTGACGACACCTCCGAGCATCTCGGCACGTCGCACGTCTGCGTAGAAGACCACCCAACACTCACCGTCGTACCACCGATACGGCCGTGCGTCGCGAGTCAGAATGGTGGCAAGAAAGTTCGACCATCTGGTCTGGGCGAGCAACGTCTGACACTCGAACAGTCGGTCATGGTCCTCAGCAAACAGGAAGTACGACCCGTAGTTCGACACCTTCGCCACCACCGACTCGCCGGATGACAACGTCAGTCGAAAGACACGGTTGGTCGACACATGTGCACTGGTCTCTTCGACCTGGGTGATCACCCGACCGTCATCGAACTCTGACCACGCCTGTCTGACTAATTCCAGAGCGCGGTCGTAGGCGAGCGCAACCATGGTCAGCGTGCGAGTCGTTCGCGGACACCTGCTGCGAACATCTGCACGTCTTCGGGCGTGGTGTCCCATGCCGTCATCCATCGCACGAGGTGCTGGGAGACGTCCCAGTCCCAGAAGAACGACCACTCTTGGAGATCTCGTTTCACGTCTGGCGCGAGCGTGGGGAAGAGGCTGTTCACCGCGGGGGGTTGGTCGATCTGGAGCGACTCGATGTCTCGGACTTGTCTATGAAGATCAGCGGCCATGTGGTTGGCATGTCGCGCGAGTTGGAGGAAAAGGTCATCTTCGAGAAGCGCGAGATACTGCGCCGAGACGTACCGCATCTTGGAAGGAAGTTGCGTCACCTGTTTGCGCAGGTTCATCGATCGCTCAGCAAGAGCACGGTCGAAGAAGACGACCACTTCACCGAACAAGAGTCCGTTCTTCGTTCCGCCAAACGACAACACATCGACGCCAGCCTTCGAGGTCATCTGACGGAGGGTGTCGCGATTGCCACCCAGTGAAGCGACGGCGTTGGCGATTCGCGCACCATCCATGTGCACACGCATCTCCATCTCTCGAGCGGCGCTCACCAGCGATCGCACTTCATCGATCGAGTAGACCGTGCCGTACTCGGTGGCCTGCGTGATCGATAGCACGCCGGCGGGTGCATGGTGCTGACTGTTACGCAACGAGGCCAAGGCGCGCACGTCGTCGGTCGACATCTTGCCGTTGACGTGTGGGAGACCAATCAACTTCGCACCGATGATGTGCTCGGGAGCTCCGGCCTCATCGACGGCGATGTGCGCCACTTGTGTGCAGGCCACCGCGTCTCCTGACCGAGCCAGGCACGACAGAGCGAGCACGTTGGCGCCCGTGCCACCGAATACCGGACGCACGACCACGTCATGATCGAACAGGTCGCTCATCGCATGCTCCAGGCGCACGGTGTAGTCGTCCAACCCATAGGGAAGTGCGTGCCCACGATTCGCGCGCTGCACTGCCTCCATGACGAGTGGGTGAGCACCCGCCAAATTGTCTGACGCGAAGCGACGCTGCGGAGCGGGTGACTGAATCACCCGTTCAGTATCACGCTGGCAACGCCATCCTGATGCGCTACTGTTTCGTCATGACGAAACAACCACCTGACCGGACAGCGCCGGGGGAACGGCCGGCTCCTCGGACTCGCCAGCAGTGCCTATGGTGCCATCTTCCCGTGGTCCAGCCCGACACAGGACGGCGTCGCAAATACTGTTCCCAGGCCTGTCGCCAGTGGGACTGGGTGACCCGCCAGCGGTCGGCAGAACTGCGTCTCAGCGAGGAGGAGCTCGTGATCACACGCGAAGCCCTCGACACGCTCAAGGATCGCATCTATGTCTTGGCGTGCGCCGTGGAGGACGTCGAAGGCGATCTGGAGCCCGGACTGGATCCCACGCTGCGGGACTATCGCAAGGCCCTGGAATGGGTGTTGGAGGCAGCCCGGCCGCTGGTGCGGGAGCCCCTGTTTACGGGTGTACGCCGATAATGATAGTTATGTAAAGTACGCCTAAGGCAAACCCCGCCCCGTATGGGATTGATCAGTTGGCCGCTGCCCTAAATGGCGAGGCGCTGCTGCTCGGCACCGATGTGGTGCAAGGCCTGATCGACGTCCTGCTTGACGCCGGCCAATGGCAACACGTTGAGCACGCCCTGGCCCTGGCGCATGACGTCGATCAGTTGGTCCCCCTGGCACAGGACCACGGACTGACCGTTGATGACGATGTGCGCGGCCGAAATGTCGCTGTCGACATGGCTCCGCATGTACTCGAAGACTTCGCGAACGCTTTCCAGCTTGATGCCTGCGTCAAGCAGGTTCTTGATCACCCTGAGCTCGAGGAGGTCCCGATAGGTGTAGACCCTGCGGGAACCGCTGCCATGAGCATCGCACCCAGACGGTCGAACCAAGTTGGTTCGAGCCCAGTAGTCCAACTGACGGTACGTGATGCCCACGATTTGGGCGGCCGTCTTGCCACCGAATCCGGGATGGCCCGTCTCCCCCTGCCCCAACGACATGTCGTCAGGCTAAGGGTGCAACGGGCGGCCTGCTACTGGCTGAAATCTTCTGGGCTGATGTTGTTGATGAACTCACGGAAATCATCGATGATTTCCTCTGTCTCCGCCCCCTCAGAGACCACCTCACGCCCCACCTCGTCCACGAGGCTCTCCGCAGCAAAGATCTGCACCCCGGCGCGGATGGCCACCGCCACCCCATCCGAAGGGCGACACGACACCGTGTACTCCCCGCCATCCAACGACAATTCTGCGAAGTATGTGTGATCTTTGACCTCGGTCAACACCAACTTGTCCACCTGATGGCCGAGCTCACCAATCATGTTCAGCATCAAATCGTGTGTCAGCGGACGCTCGGGAACGATTCCTTCGAGCGCATAGTGGATGGCAGATGCTTCGGGGCCGCCGATGTAGATCGGAATGACCCGACGACGACCAGCGGTCTCACGAAGCATCATCACCGGGACACTGGAGGGAACCTCCAACCGCACTCCCTCGAGCTCAAGTTCGACGAACACAGCCGCAGATTATCAATCGTTTGCGGAACGACCGTCAGACAATTGTCTGATCAGTCGCGCCATCAGGTTTGCACGAAGGCGCTCGCCCAGGTCGACGAACTCGTCCACCATCTCGAGAGCCTGCTCGCGAGATTGTGGGTTACGTTGTCGAAGGTAAGGCAAGATTCGCTGCTCGTAGAGATCTGCTTCACGTTCGACCGTGTGCCGCACGGTCTTGAGGTGACGAGCATCGATGCCGAGCTCGATGAAACGTGCAGCAATCTCGAGGATCTCCCGATCAGCCGGCGAGAACAATTCTTCTGAGCCGATCTTCTTTGGATTGATCAATCCGGCCGCCAACACGCCGGCGAGCACCTTTTCGTCCACCTTCGCTTCGGACATCAACTCTCCCCTGCTCAACGAGGAGGTGTCATCAGTGACGACTGGACGAGGCGGAGCCTTACGGGACGCAGTGGCCTTTGCGGTCGGATGATTCGCGGTGGTCTGCACATTGGCAATACCCCGCGGTGCCGTTGCGTCGTAAGGACGCACCATGCCGTCGCTCGTGTCGTTGTCGAGACGCGTGCGGATCACCTTGAGCGGCAGGTAGTTCTCACGCTGTTCGCGCAAGATGAATCGCAACCGCTCGATCTCGGCTTGGGTGAACTTGCGATACCCCGAAGCAGTGCGCTCAGGTTCGATCAGGCCCTGACTCTCGAGGAAGCGAATCTTGGAAATCGTGACGTCGGGAAACTCCTCGAGAAGGAGCCCGAGCACCTCACCAATCGACAGGTAAGTCTTTTCGTCCATCATCGTTCTGTCACCATCAATCGTCGTACTCGGTGTGCTCTCACTGACGGCCGTCGAAGAACACCATGCGATATTTACCGATCTGCAACTCGTCGCCATGACGGAGCGTGCCAGACTCGATCCGATTCTGGTTGATGTAGGTGCCGTTCAGGGATCCCATGTCTTGGATGCGGTAGTCCCCGTTGCCGATCTCGATCAAGGCATGACGCCGTGACACCGTGACGTCGTCGAGACAAATCATGCTGTCCGGGTGTCGTCCCACATCGACGGTTCCTTGTCGCAACGAGAAACGCTCTCCTGAGCGGTCGCCCGAGCGCACCACGAGCACTCCCGTGCCCTCCTCGATCGCCCCAAGATCAACCTGAACGTTGTCATCGTCGCCGACGGCCTCTTGCATCGGGTCTGCCTTGGGTAGCGAAATCGTGCGATTTACCGGCAGGTCGAGCACCGCTCCGCATGCAGAGCAAAACGCAGACTGGGGAGGGTTCCGATGCCCACAGTTGTTGCAAAACACGTACGGAGACACGGCCCTACCGTACTCCCCTCTCGGCTCGACCGGCCCGGACGGCCGCCCGCACACGGGGCACGTAGTCGATCGCGGTGTACCAACTAAGTAAGAGACCAGGAGCACCGAAGATCCAGCCCGCGATCCAGCCGAAATCGGCAGTGGGGTGATCGGACGTGCCGAGTAACAGAAGCGGTACCGCCATCATCAGCAGGAAGGTGTACCGCTTGCCGAGTGTCGTGACGGGAAAGCGCTTCATCCCCATCACCTTGCCGAGGATCATCATCGATCCGACAAGGGTCTCCCGAAGCAGCACTGCAACCAGGAACCAATCCGGCACTCCCGGGTGGACGATCACCGAGACGGATGCAACGACGAACAACAGACGGTCCACCGTCGGGTCGAACATCGCGCCGAATTCCGACTCCTGACCGAAACGTCTCGCCCACCATCCGTCCACCCAGTCGGTCATACCGAGGATGCCGAGAAGCAGCGCGGCGCCCGCCACCGACTCGCGTCCAAACAGCATCCACAAGAAGACCGGGAGGCAGCACAGCCGCAGGAACGTGATCAAGTTGGGAACGGTGAGCACGCGCACGGCGCAGACTGTAGCGACACCTGCTGACAATCGACGCCAGTACCCTTCGAACGATGCCGTCCATCTTCACGCGAATCATCGCCGGTGAACTGCCCTCTCATCTCGTTCATCGGGACGAGACCTGTATCTCCTTTCTCTCGATCAACCCACTCGCTCCTGGTCATGCATTGGTCGTGCCCATCCGTGAGGTCGACCAGTGGCTCGACCTCACGGAGTCCGAAGTCGCACACCTGATCCTCGTTGCACAACGGGTGGGCAATGCCCAGCGGCGCGTGTTCAACCCGCAGCGCGTCGGGATCATCGTTGCCGGCTACGAAGTCCCGCACTGCCACATTCACGTCGTGCCAACCAACTCGATGCGTGAATTGGACTTCGCCAATGCCGCAAGCTCGGTGGATCACGACCAATTGGCGAGATACGCAGCTTCACTGCGAAACGCCCTCTCCTAGGGCTGGCTCCTAGAACAGGGTCTCCGGTTCGTCTGGCTCGAGCAGCCTCGGCGAGTTGTTCCGCACACTGTTCACCAAGTGGCTGGCGGGTGACGCCTGCAATTCGACTTCGCTTGCTGCCACCACCCTGTCGAGATCGGGCATCGACGACGGATCCAACCACTCCCCCATCGCGATTTCGTCGAGAAGTAGCGGCATGCGGTCGTGGATCTCCACCACGGAGCCATTGGCTGCCCTCGTCAACATCACGCAGCGAGATTCACCCTTCTCCCGGGAGATCAGTCCAGCAGCTCCCAACATCGCACCATGTCGAAGCGGCGAACGTTCATCGGCGCGGATGAAGAACGGGTGCTTGCCGGGGCCGAGTCCCAAACGACTCTTGGTCTCATCGTTCGTCAGCCATTCGTAGTATCCCGTGAGAGGAATCACACATCGACCGCCACTGGTGAATCGACGAAACGTGGGCTTCTCCAACACCGTCTCCACCCTTGCGTTGATGACGAGTGATCCGGCTCCCTTCCATGGTGCGAGGAAGCCCCATGTCGCGCCCTCGAGCACTCGCTGAGCACCACCAGACACGACAGGAGTGATCTGGGACGGGGCGACGTTGTAAGACGGCTTCCAAGCGATCGGAGAAATGTCCTGGCCTACATGGAACGCCGACATGATCTCGCTCGTTCCGGGCACGCGCACGAAGCGTCCGCACATGGCCTGCTACCAGGGGCGAAGACCGTCGGCGAACAACGCGACCAAGATCGGCGTCGTTACGAGGCCAGGCAACATCGATCCCAAACGAATCTTCGCCACCTCGAGCAGGTTGAGGCCAATGGCCATGACGGCTAGCCCGCCCACGGCGTAGAGCTCAACCTCGACTCGCGGCACGAGCAGATCGTCGAGTTGGGTGCCAAAGAGTGTCAACAGCCCCTGCACCACGAAGACACTCGCCGCACTGAAGATTGCGCCGACGCCATACAGCGAGCCGAACACGATGCTCATGAAACCGTCTAGAGAGGCCTTGATCATGTACAGCCGTGGAATTCCTCCTTGCGCATCTTCGATCGCGCCCAGGAGTGTCAACGGGCCGATACAAAAGAGCAAACTCGCAGTCGCAAAGCCTTTGACGAATGAAGCGCCGTCGGCAGACTTCGCAAACTTTCGTTGCAGTGTCGACCCGAGCGATTCGAGTGCCTCGTCGATGCGCAGCATCTCTCCGATGATCACGCCAAGGATCATTCCGAGCAAAGGAAATATGACGTTCTCGGTACGCAAGATGTCGGACAACCCGATCGAAAGCGTCACGAGACCGATCACCTTGACCACGGAGTCGCGCATTCGATCCGGAACACGCGACCCGAACCGCACACCGATCACTCCACCCAAAGCAACGGTGATCGTGTTCACGAGCGTCCCCAAACCGATCACGTGCAACAGGTTAAGGGTTGGTCGGGCTGGCGGGATTTGAACCCACGACCTCTTGTCCCCCAGACAAGCGCGC
>CAZWKD010000003.1:0-62539 GCA_964633985.1 uncultured Acidimicrobium sp.
GGGCACCGGCCTGGATCTGGGTGACGAGAGCAGTCGTCGAGCCGAAGTTGAAGCGCACTCGGGCACGCGGATGCAATCGTCGGAACTCCCTGCCGATGGCAGTGAAGCCTTCGGTCAAGGAAGCCGCTGCGGAGACGACGATCTCACCCGACAGCGACTGACGTTCAGGATGCGCACTGGAGACGGATGTGGGCAAGAGAGCCGCAAGCACGGCGACGGTCACCACTAGGACACGCGATACCCTCATAGTCACAATGAGACTATTGGAACTCTCACTGATCGACCAAGTCGTCTTGGCCCTGATCGTGGAAGATCCGCAACATGGTTTTGGCGTGTTCACGTCGATTCAGCAAGATGATGCCCTGTCGATGGCGATCTCCGTTCGTCGACCACTCGTCTACCGATCACTCGACGACCTCGAAAATGCACGGCTCATCGCTCCCCTCCGCACCGAGGAAGGCAAAAGAGGCGCACCGCGAACCATCTACCGAGCGACGCCACAGGGAAAACGCACCACGGCTACATGGCTGGATTCGATCGTGACCCACCCACGCGATGCACGCCTCGAACTCCTCGCAAAATTCGCCCTCCGTGCACGTCGCAACTTGTCGAATCGACGACTCGCCGGCTCGCAACGACGCCACTTCGAGACGCTTGCCCGCTCACTCAAGACACAGTCGAAGCGTGGGAGCAATTCAAAGTCGGCTACTGCCGATCTCGTGCGGAAGTGGCGCTACGAGTCGATCAACGCGATGATCGGCCTGCTGAAGGATCTCGAACGAGCCTGAGCGTCAGGCCAGAACACGCTGTGGGTGCGTATAGATGTTGGCTTTGCCATCACGAAGGAAACCGATGATCGTGATGCCCAACTTCTCCGCAGTCTCCACAGCGAGACTGGACGGCGCACCCACTGCAGCGATCATCGCGATCCGCGCCATAGCCGCTTTCTGGATGATTTCGAATGACAGCCGTCCGCTACAGAACAATCCGAACTTGGTCAGCGGCACTTGTTTGTTCATCACCGCCTGACCAATCACCTTGTCAACGGCGTTGTGCCGGCCGATGTCTTCCCGAACGATCGTGATCTCTCCTCGATCGTTGAACAGAGCCGAGGCATGGAGCCCACCCGTGCGGTCGAAAGTCGGCTGACTCTTGCGCACGGCATCAGCAACGCCGAGCAGGGCCTCGGAGCTGAGCACTGGACCTTCGTCCTCGCGAAGAGGAGTGGTGCATGTCAGGAGTTGATCGATCGACTCGGTGCCGCAGATCCCGCAACTGGCAGAGGTGACCATGGCTCGACGAGCCAAGGCTTCGTCGAAGGGCCGCGCCACCTCGACCGTCACGATGTTGTAGAGCTGCTCGGGTAAGTCCAGTTCGCAGTACTTGACGGTGCGGATGTCGCCGGGAGTGGCGATGATCCCCTCCGTGAAGAGGAATCCCACCGCCAATTCGAAGTCGTGGCCTGGTGTGCGCATGGTCACCGCGATCGTCTCCGCCGGTTTTCCCGGAGGTGCCACCCGCACTTCCATGGGCTCTTCGGTAACCAGGTAGTCGGGCTTGCTACCCAGTCGACCCTCTCGCGAGACGGCGAGCACCTTCCAGTCGGTTGCCCTGCGGCGCGCCTGCGTCATGGCGACAGGCTAGTTGCTGTCGAGAAATGCGCGAAGGTTGGCGCTGTTGTGTGGATGACGCAAACGAGCGAGCGTCTTCTGTTCGATCTGGCGAACTCGTTCGCGCGTGACCTTCATCTGTTTGGCCACGTCCTCCAACTTGTGCGGACGACCCGCGTACTTGCCGATGCCGAATCTCATCGACAAGATCTCTTGATCTCGTGCAGGGAGTCCCTGCAGCATGTTCACGATCGCTTCGGTCAACTGCAGTCGTTCGGTCGTCTCTTGGGGATCATCTGCCGAGTTCGGATTGGCGATCGTGTCGCCGACAGTGAGATCGTCCGAGTCCACGCCCACTGGTGCATCGAGACTGGAAGTGGGAATGGCGATCTGCATGATTTCGAGCAGGCGCTCAACCGAGACGTCGCTGCGCACGGCAACTTCCTCCGGCGACGGGGCGCGACCGAGCTCCGCATACAACTCGCGCTCGACGCGGTTGATCCGATTGACGATCTCCATCATGTGCCCAGGAATACGAATGTTGCGTCCCTGATCGGCAAGCGCTCTCGTCATCGATTGGCGAATCCACCACGTCGCGTAGGTGGAGAACTTGAAACCCTTCTGGAAGTCGTACTTCTCGGTGGCATGCATCAGGCCGATGTTGCCTTCCTGAATCAGGTCGGCCAGGTGCAACTCCTTGCGGTCGTAGCGGCGCGCAATGGAGACCACCAAGCGCAGATTGGCGCGCACCATGTGGTCTTTGGCCGCGTTTCCTTCACTCACCACCCGCTGCAGCGCGCGGCGTTCCTTGAGCCCCAGCGACTCGCCTTTCGCCTCGAGTTCCTGTTGGGCATCCAGGCCGTCACGGATCGCTTTACCCAGCCGACGCTCATCCTCGGCGGTCAGCAGATCTACCTGCCCGATCTCGTTGAGATACAGACGTACGGCGTCGGGGCCGCCGTCCAGACCAATTCTCACCGCGCGATCCTCACTGCCCTGCCCGCATGTTCAGCCACCCGAGCAACTCACCTGCGGCGGCGTCGGCGGTCAACGGGTTGTCCAACTGCTCGAGCAAGAGTCGTGCTTCGCGATCCTCCCGAATCTGTTCCTCGTCGCGAATGTTGGTGCGTTGGGACAGTTCGCGTCGCACGGCAGAAGCCACCAGGTTCATCGCTTCACGCATCGGTTCAGCATCGACGTCGGCCACCGCTGCTCGCTCGAGCACCTCACGGGCTTCAGGATCGGCAATCTCCAGTGCCTCGTTGAGATCGCCATTGGTCGAACCAATGGCGGCAAATGCGCGCCTGTTCACTTCGTCGACGAAGAGCGCCTCGACCATCCACGGCGCGATCTCGTTCCACTGGTCGATCATCAGGGCAATCGCGATGAACTCGGCGTTCTCGCGGTACTGCGTTGCCTGATTGGCAACCGGCACTTCGACTGCCGGCTGCCGCGTGCGACGCTCAGCGAGCTTGACCAAGTCGGCGGCTGGTATGCCGACATGGCTGGCGACTTCACCCGCATACAACTTGCGCACGTTGAGGTCTGGGTGTTCGTTGACCACCGCCATCGCCTGCTCGGCGAGCCGTGAACGCGATTCTGGCGAATCGATGCGCTTTCCCGCCAGGACCCGATCGAGTCGAAAACCGAGGAATGGACGCGCTTCCTTGATCGCTTCGACGAGCCCCTCGGGATCACTCGATGCCAGATCACCCGGGTCCTTGCCGCTCGGGAACTTGGCCACACTCACGCTGACCTTGTACTTCTTCTCCCACTCGTAGAAGCGCTCGGCCGCCCCTTGGCCAGCCTGATCTGCGTCGAAGGCGAGCACCACCTTGCTCGCGAATCGCTTCAGCATCCGAACGTGCTCTTCGGTCAGTGCCGTTCCACACGTTGCCACTGCACGCGTGAGGCCCGCGCGATGGAAGCCGATCACGTCCGTATAGCCCTCGCACACCACCACCTCATCGGCAGCAACGACGGTCTGCTTCGCCCAATTCAGTCCATAGAGCGTCTTCGACTTCGAATAGATCGTCGTCTCGGACGAGTTCTTGTATTTCGCCGGATCGGTGGAGCCGGGCAACACCCGTCCCCCAAAAGCAACTGCTTCGCCGGCATCGGTGAAGATCGGAAACATCACTCGCGCACGAAAAGAATCCTGCGGTCGACCACGCTTGTTGATGAACGCGAGACCGACCTCCTGCAACTGATCGGTGGGCACCCCGAGCCCTACGGCAAGTGCATCCCACTCGTCAGGCGCCCAACCCAACTTGAACTGTCGAGCAACCTCACCAGAAATACCGCGCTGACGGAGGTAGTCCCGAGCAGGTCGCGCATCGGGTGCCGTGAGCAGACGCTCGTGGTACCACTCCACGGCCTGGTTCATCACCTCCACCAACTTCTTACGACGCTGGCGATCCTTGTTCTGGCCACCGCTCGTATAGGTCAGCTGCATACCGATTTTGTTGGCGAGATGCTCGATTGCCCCGACGAAGTCGAGGTGCTCCATCTCCTGAACGAACTTGAAGACGTCCCCCGACGCGCCACAGCCGAAGCACCGGTAACGCTTCGTCTCTTCACGTACGTTGAACGAGCCTGACTTCTCGGCATGGAAGGGGCAGAGACCGACGAAGTTGCGGCCGACTCGGCGAAGTGGAAGGTAGGCCTGGACCACGTCCACCAGCGACACCGTGTCGCGGAGTCGTTCTATGTCGTCTTCGGCGATCGCCACGCCAAGAGAGTAGTGCTCGGACTCAGACGCGCGTAATGGACTTGTCGTGTACCACCGAGGCGACGATCGAGACGAACAGGATGGTCACGATCACCGAAAGCGAGACGGCCGTGGGCAAGTGGTACCACTGTCCAGCGATCATCTTCAGGCCGACGAACACGAGCAAGAGCGAGATTGCATGCTTGAGATAGACAAAGCGCTCGCGCAGATCGGCAAGGAGGAAGTAGAGGGCGCGCAATCCGAGGATGGCGAAAGCGTTCGCCGAGAACACGATGAACTGCTCGTGGCTCACGGCAAGCACTGCAGGCACCGAATCCACCGCAAAGATCACATCGGACACTTCGATCACCACGAGAACAGCCATCAACGGTGTGGCCAACCTCTTTCCGTTGGATTGCGTGATCAACTTCTGGCCGTCCATCTCGTCGGTCGACGGAATGAACCGATGGAACAGTTTCATCGTCCTCGTCTCCGAAGGGTCGATGTGCTCCTCTCCCCCCGAGCTGAACACCTTGACCCCGGTATAGAGCAGGAAGAGCCCGAAGAAGACGAGCACGAAGTCGAAACGTTCGATCACGGCGACTCCAACCAAAATGAATATGAATCGCATCACGAGTGCGCCGAAAATGCCCCAGAACAACGTGCGGTGCTGATACTCGCGGGGCACGTTGAAGTGGGTGAAGATCATCGCCCACACGAAGACGTTGTCCACCGAGAGGCTCTTTTCAATGAGATACCCACTGATGTACTCCACCGCGGCGGCGCGCTCGAACATTCCCCAGATGACGAAGGTGAATGCCAGGCCGAAACCAATCCAGACGGCTGATTCGATTGCGGCCTCGCGCAGGTGAACGACATGTGCTTTGCGGTGGACGACCAAGAGGTCGACCAACAACAGACCGAGAATGACAGCGAGCAACATGGGCCATCCCCACGAAGGAACGGTGATGTCGACGAAGTTGCCCGAATTTGATTCGACTGCAAACACCTACTTGGTCTCGGCTTTCAAGCCACCGATGATTGCCTGAGCAGCAGCGAGTCGGGCAACTGGAACGCGGTAGGGCGAGCAGCTGACGTAGTCGAGTCCGGCGCGATGGAACATTGCGATCGACTCCGGATCTCCACCGTGCTCTCCACAAACGCCGAGCTTCAAGGAGCGTTTCGTCTTGCGACCACGCTTGGCGGCTTCTCGGACGAGCTCACCAACGCCAACCTGATCGATCGTCTCGAAGGGATTGCGCTTGAGCAGCCCCGCATCGAGATACGCAGGCATCAATCTGCTTTCGATGTCGTCCCGGCTGAAGCCGAACGTCATCTGGGTCAGGTCGTTGGTTCCAAAACTGAAGAAGTCACTCACTTCTGCGAGTTCGCCAGCCACCAATGCAGCACGAGGAGTTTCGATCATCGTGCCAATGGTGACACGTGGGCGCTTTGCCCCCTTCTTCGTCGAAGGTGGTGTCGCTTTCGGTGACCTTGCATGTTCGACAATCGCTTTCTCCACCCAGCTTCTGGCCAGCGCCAACTCATCTTTGGTCACGGTGAGCGGAATCATCACTTCGATGATCGGCTGATAGCCCTCGGCTGCGACGATGTCGGCAGCAGTCAGGAGCGCCCGCACTTGCATCTCGTACAGACCGGGTTTGAGCACTGCGAGACGCACCCCTCGGGTGCCAATCATCGGATTCACTTCGGCCCAAGTTCGGGCTGCATCGAGCAGCTTCTCGTCCTCTGCGCTGAGGCCCGTGGTTTGTTCCAACACCTCGAGTTCATGGACGTGAGGCAAGAACTCATGCAACGGCGGATCGAGCAAGCGAACGGTGACGGGCAAACCGCTCATGGCTCGGAGCAGCGCGACGAAGTCCTCGGTTTGAACCTGCAACAACTCGTCCAATGCGGCTCGTTCTTCGGCGTCACTAGTCGCGAGGATCATGCGTCGCACCACTGGCAAGCGGTCGGCCGCGAGGAACATGTGCTCCGTGCGGCAGAGACCAATCCCCTCTGCCCCAAACTCGCGGGCTTTGGCTGCGTCCTCGGCCGTATCGGCATTTGCCCGAACACTCAATCGACCGCGACGAATTTCGTCGGCCCACTTGAGAACGACGAAGAACTCCTTCGGTGGCTCGGCATTGGCCAACTCCATGGCCCCTAGCATCACCTCGCCAGTCGTTCCATCGAGCGAGATCAAGTCGCCCTCCCGCACCACCGTCCCATTCACCGAGAAGTGATCCGTCTCGATCTTCACCGATTCAGCACCGACCACCGCAGGCTTGCCCCACCCACGCGCCACCACCGCTGCGTGGCTCACGAGACCTCCCTTGGCGGTGAGTACACCTTTGGATACGACCAACCCGTGAACGTCTTCGGGGCTCGTCTCATGGCGCACCAAGATCACGTCTTCACCGCGCTTGGCAGCAGCCTCCGCGTGATCAGCGGTGAAGTACACCTTGCCCACTGCCGCACCCGGCGAAGCCGGTAAACCCGTGGCAAGAGCCTGCGACTTGGTAGCAAACTGCGGATGCAACACCTGATCGAGATGATCTGCGTTGAGTCGTAGCAATGCCTCACGACGGGATATCTTCCACGCGGTCTTGCCCTTGCCAGTGGGCTTCGTCATGTCGACTGCCATCTTCAAGGCCGCCGTGCCCGTCCGTTTGCCCACTCGAGTCTGCAGCATCCACAACTTGCCCTGCTCGATCGTGAACTCGGTGTCGCACATGTCCTTGTAGTGACGCTCCAAACGCTCGAATATCTCGAGCAACTCGGCATGGACGTGGGGAAACTTTCGCTTCAGCGCATCAAGGTTTTCGGTGTTGCGGATTCCCGCAACCACGTCTTCGCCCTGGGCATTGACGAGGAAGTCTCCGTACGGCTTGTTCTCGCCAGTTGCGGCATTTCGAGTGAAGCCCACCCCAGTGCCGGAGTTGTCGTCACGATTACCAAAGACCATGGCTTGCACGTTGACCGCCGTGCCGAGATCATGACTGATCTTCTCGCGCACTCGATACGCAATGGCGCGCGCTCCGTTCCACGAGCGGAAGACCGCTTCCACTGCTCCACGCAACTGCTTCATCGGATCCTGCGGGAAGTCGCGACCCGTCTCTACTTTCACCACCTGCTTGTACTTGTCGCACAATGTCCGAAGCACGGACGATGACAACTGCGCATCGCTCGACACGCCCGCTTCACGCTTGGCACTGTCGAAGAGTTGCTCGAACTTGGCCGCGTCGACTCCGAGAACGACGCGTCCGTACATCGAAATGAATCGTCGATAGCTGTCATAGGCGAACCGCTCATCGGCCGTGGCCACCGCCAACCCCTCCACGCTGCGGTCATTCAGACCGAGGTTGAGCACGGTGTCCATCATTCCGGGCATCGAGAACTTCCCGCCTGAGCGAACCGAGACGAGCAGAGGCTTCTCGGCATCACCCAACTTGGTCTGCATCTTTCGTTCGAGAGTGGCGACCTGCGTCGCCAGCTCCTTGTCCAGCCCAGCGGGCCAACCACTTCGCATGTAGTCACGACAGGCATCGGTGGTGACCGTGAAGCCGTGCGGAACCGGCAGTTTCAGCACGCTCATCATCTCGGCCAAGTTGGCGCCTTTGCCGCCGAGCAAGTCCTTCAAGTTCATCGGCGACTTTCGATGCTTGTGATCGAAGGCGTAGATGTAGGTCACTACCGCATTCTACCGAAGTGACTCTTGACGCTTTTTGAATCGAACGATCGGGACGTTCAGACGATTGTGCCGCGCTTGACGACAGCCATCGCTCGTTCACCTTGCACCGACGTATACCGTCCCACTACTTCACCATTCACCATGACGTCGTCGCCCACCTTGGTTCCTGCTGGACATCCCATCGTGACGAGTGATCGCGGCGCACGCGAGCCTCGTGAATCCATCCGCTCCACGAGCTCCTGGCCCGGGTAGCAGCCCTTGGCGAAACTCACCGCCACATCCACCACACCCGTCTCTGCAGGAATCATCTCCACGGTGACATCCGTCCCCATCGCCGGCCAACCGGCTTCAATACGAACGCGCTCATAGTCGCCCCACGAACCTTCCGGAATGGAGTTCGGCATCGACGCCTGACCGGCAAACACGTCGACGGCAGTGCCGTCCATCCGCCATGCAGGGATCACGCCCTGGATCGAGGTTCCCGCAAGATCGCGAATGGCCCGCCAGGTTTGGGTGGTCAACTCGAAGTCGACCTCGACTCGAATCTTGAAGCGGTTCAAGCGTGTCGCCACGGCATCCCCAAAGCCCGGATCCATGTCGAGCACGAAGCGATCCAACCCACCGCGAGTGACGCGCAGTAACGCGACGATCTTGCCAGTCGGTTCGAGCAGGAACGATTGACGAGCATCCCCCGCCTCCATCGAGGCAATGTCCTGACTCAACTGTGAATGCAGGTACGTGGCGGCGTCTTTACCCGTAACCGTGATCACGTCGCGCACGAGCGGCACCCAGAACATGTCACTCATCGTGGCAAAGGTTCAGCCGCGACGACGAGTCATGCGTCGGGCAGCAGGAATGGCCGACAACAGCGCCGCGGCCTTGTTCTTGCACTCCAACAACTCTTCTGCCGGATCGCTGTCAGCCACGATTCCAGCACCGGCCTGCAACGAAGCACGGTCGCCTCTGACGAACATCGTGCGGATGGCGATTGCGGTATCCAAGTTGCCACTGAAGTCGACGTACCCCACGACTCCCGCATAGGGGCCACGACGCACCGGCTCGAGTTCGTCGATGATTTCCATTGCCCGCACCTTGGGTGCACCGCTCACCGTTCCTGCCGGAAGCGTGGCGCGCAACACGTCGATCGGACCGAGCTCTTCGCGGAGCGTTCCCGACACCTGCGACGTGAGATGCATCACGTGGCTATAACGCTCGAGGGTCATCAACTCGTCCACCTTCACCGAACCGTAACGAGCCACACGTCCGACGTCGTTCCGTGCAAGATCGACGAGCATCACGTGTTCGGCAACCTCCTTTGGGCTCTCCTTCAGTTCGGCGGCCATTCGCCGGTCATGAGCGTCGTCGCGCCCTCGTCGGCGCGTGCCTGCGATAGGACGTGAAATCACTTGGCCATCACGCAGGAGCACCATTGGCTCGGGCGACGAACCGACGATGGTGATCGCGTCATGGCGCACGAAGTACATGTACGGCGATGGGTTCACTTGACGCAGTACGCGATACACGTCGAACGGATCCGCCTGAAGATCGACATCGAATCGTTGCGACAACACCACTTGAAAGATGTCGCCTGCCCGCACGTATTCCTTCGCGACTTGCACCGAGCGCTGGTAGTCATCGGGGGACGTGATCGCCGTGGTGACGGGTGGGTCCTCCCCGCTGACCGGAGGCTCAACCGGTTCGTATGCGAGGGGGCCACTGATTCGCCCGACAGATTCGGCCAGTCGTCGAGAAGCAGCGTCGTACGCCTCGTCGATCGCAGCTGCGTCGAGACCACCGACATGCACGCTCTCGATCAGATACACCCGCTGTTTCCAGTGGTCGAACGCCGCAAGCGAGCCGATCATGCCGACGATGGCATCGGGATAACCGCGATCGTCCCTCGGCGGATTCGGCAAGTTCTCCACCTCGCGAATGACGTCGTAACCGAGATAACCCATGAGTCCGCCCTGCAACGGCGGGAGGTCGGGGATCATCGGCGCACGGCACGCGCCGAGCACCCGTTCCATCGCATCGAGAATTCCGCTCGAACCGTCGATCGACACGGGCAACGTTCCGTCCACCTTCAACTGACCATTGACCAAGGTGATCGATCCACGCGGGTTCCATCCCACGAACGAGTATCTGCTCCAGCGCTCGCCGTGTTCCACCGACTCGAGCAAGAACCCGGGGGCGTCGCCGACCAACTTGAGATAGGCCGCGACTGGCGTCTCCAGATCCGCTAACAACTCCGTCCAAACGGGCACGATCGTGTGCTCGTCGGCAAGCCGATGAAACTCCTCACGCGTTGGCAGGACGTTCATCTCAGAGATACAGGCCGGTGGACGCCTCGATGCGCTTGGCGGCGACTGCGTGGATCTCGCGCTCGCGCAACATGATGTAGTCCTGCCCCTGCACCTCGACCTCATAACGGTCCTCTGGGCTGAACAACACGAGATCGCCTGCTTCGGCAGAGCGCACGTTCTGACCGAGCGCCACTACCTCTGCCCACATCAACCGCTTTGCCACCTGGGCCGTGGCCGGAATCACGATTCCCCCAGTGGAGCGACGCTCTCCGTCACCGCTCGTGGTCTTGACGAGTAGCCGATCGTTCAACATCTTGATCGGCAGCTTTTCGGGCGTTGCGGTCACCCGAGCAGGGTACCCGCGCAAGCCCGCGGGTTCATCGGGCCGCGCGTTGCACGAGTCGCAGTGCGGTGTTGACTCCACGTTCGGCCTCATAGATCGAGGTCAAGAGATCGTCGCCGGCGTTGGGGTCGTCGGGATTGGCAACTGCCATCCCCCGGGACTCGGCCAGTGCCGCGAGCCGATTACGACACTGCTCCAACGAGTTCGCCAACGCGGCAAGTTCAGCGCGAGTGGAGTCTGCATTCGCTGATTTGTCGCGGGCCACCGCCCGACTTTACCGATATATGACAACTGAGCCCCTTGCGGGGCTCAGCGTCCGGTTTCAAGCGGCGGACTCGAAACCGATGGCTCGGCGCCAGGCGCACAAGCTCGTCATCACGATACCGACTTCTTTCGTTTGCCCACCGAGCGTGCCATGGCAGCCCGCGGCAACTCCGACGACGGACAAATGTCGGCGAGTGAACAGTCGTAACACTTGGGTTTCTTGGCGTCACATACACGACGACCATGCAGGATCAGACGGAGGCTGAACCCTCCCCACTCATTTGGCGGAAGGATGGCGTTCAAGGCGTATTCCACCTTGACCGGATCTTCTTCCTGCGTGAGTCCGAGTCGACGCGAGAGTCGACCGACATGCGTGTCAACGGCAAGACCGGGCAAGTCGAACACCACACTGCGCAGCACATTCGCGGTCTTCCGACCGACACCCGGAAGCGTGACCAAGTCGTCGATCTCGCGTGGCACCTCGCCACCAAATCGATCAACCACACCCCGTGCCATGCCGATCAAGTTCTTGGCCTTGGTTTGGTAGAAGCCGGTCGAGCGAACCAGTTCTTCCACTCGACGCGGATCTGCCACCGCCATCGACTCTGCATCGGGGTACTCGGCAAATAGCGCAGGCGTCACCATGTTGACGCGAGCGTCAGTGCACTGTGCAGAAAGAATGGTTGCGGCAAGCAACTGGAACGCATTCTCGTGAGTCAACTCACAGATCGCCTCCGGGTACAACACCTTGAGACGAGCGAGCACTTCAGTTCCGCGATCTGCGATCTTCTTCGGCGGCTTCTTTGCACCGACTTTCTTCACCTTCTTCTTCGACGCTTGCTTCTTCGCCTTCTTTGCTGCCACGAACGCGAACACTACTCAGGCGATCGCTAGCCTGACGCAGTGGCGCACATCGACATCAAACGTCGGCTGGCGATGGACGACATGTCGGACATTGCAGACCTGCTCGCCGATGTCGAACGCGCAGACGGTCAGCGCCCCCTCTCGGACCACATGTGGATCGATCTGCGCCAAGGCGGGCGACCCGGTTACACCGGCCTCATGGCGTGGGAACCAGGCCACGACCACATGGTCGCGTACTGCCAAGTGTCACGTGGCAACGATTCGTGGCTGATCGACCTCGTCGTCCACCCGCACCACCGATATGAAATGTCAGCCATCGGCCCCGAGTTGTTGGACGAAGCGTTCTCGATCATCCGCCAAGAAGGTGGTGGCCACGTGCATTGGTGGGTATTCGAGCCCACCACCACTCACGTGGAGATCGCCCAACGATTCGGTCTGCATTTGGGACGCACCATGAAACAGATGCGCGTCACGCTCCCCCTCCCCAACTCGGTCACGAGTGCCTTGCCCACGATCGAGACGACCCCGTTCCGCGTTGGTGTAGATGAGGCGGCATGGTTGGAAGTCAACAACCGCGCCTTCGCCGATCACCCGGAACAGGGCGGCTGGACGGCCGAACTACTGGCGAGTCGGATGGCCGAGCCCTGGTTCAACCCACGGGGCGTGTTGATGATGTGGAGTGGCGATCAGTTGGCTGGCTTCTGCTGGACCAAGGTGCATCTCGATACTCGACCTGCGCTCGGCGAGATCTACATCATCGCCGTGCATCCGGACTTCGCGGGCAGAGGCATCGGGTCGGCGCTGACCGTGGCCGGGCTGCAACACCTCCATCTCGTGGGGACGCCGATGGGGATGTTGTACGTGGACGCGGAAAACCTGCGCGCAGTGAGCATGTACTCACACCTCGGTTTCACCACCCACCACGTTCAACGAGCGTTCGTCGGCGACGTCCAGTAACTTTTCGGACATGTCCGAAACCACACTTCCCCGCTGGTCAGTGAGCGACCTGCACGAGTCGTTCGAGTCACGTTCCTTCCTCGACGCCATGGAGCGCGCCCGCGCCGACGCCGACCGCCTCGTTGCACTCTTCGACGAATGCGACATCAGAGCCATGGAGCGACGCACGCCCACCGCTGCTGACGCCTCGAACGCCGACCGAGTGATCGCGGCATTCAACGAGACGGTCGAGCGCTCCGAATTGCTCGGCTCCTACGTGTATGCCACCGTCTCCACCGACACCCGCCACGAACACGCGCAAAGCCTGCTCAGCGAACTCGAGGTGCTGGATGCCAAGGTGGGGCCTCTCCTCGCCCGACTTGCTGACTGGGTCGCGTCACTTGGTGCAGATGATCTCGCCGCTTTGTCGAGCGTTGCTCGCGAGCACCTCGGACCTCTGCAGCGTTTGCAGGCACGTGCCGAACACCAGATGTCCGAAGTAGAAGAAGGTCTGTTCGCCGAGTTCGGCACCGTGGGCTCCTCAGCATGGGGCCGTCTCCAAAGCGACCTGACTTCGCAACTCTCCGCCGAAGTCGCACTACCCGATGGACCGAAGACGTTGCCGATGGCCGCCATCCGCGGTCTGGCCACCCATGCCGATCCACGCGTTCGACGTGCCGCTTTCGACGCCGAAATGACGGCATGGCCGAAGGTCTCCGTTGCCTGCGCTGCCGCAATGAACAGCATCAAGGGTGAGGCCAACATCGTCAATCGTCGACGCAACTGGCGCTCCCCACTCGATGCATCGCTGTATGGCAACTCGGTGAGCGAGGCCACTTTCTCTGCAATGCAGTCGGCAATCCTCGACTCGCTGCCCGACTTCCGTCGCTGGATGCGCATGAAGGGCCGACTACACGGCGACAAGGCCGGGCTCGCGTGGTGGAACCTGTTCGCACCGCTCGACTTCACGTCCAATCAACTTTCATGGGACGAGGGCATTTCGCTGGTCAAAGGTGCGTTCGCCAGTTATTCCCCACGTTTGGCGAACTTGGTGGAGCGTTCCATCGATGAGCAGTGGCTCGATGCTGAACCGCGTGAAGGCAAAGTCGGTGGCGCGTTCTGTATGCCGTTCTTCGGTGATCGTTCGCTCGTGTTGTTGAACTGGAGCGGATCTGCCGAGTCGGCACAAACGACGGCTCATGAACTCGGACACGCGTATCACAACACGCAATTGGCCCACCGCACACCGCTGCAGAAGCGGCTGCCGATGGCACTCGCCGAGACGGCCAGCATCTTCTGTGAGACGCTCGTGGTCGAAGAAGGACTCAGTCGTCTCCAAGGCGATGAGCGTCTGGCGCTCCTGAACGTGGACCTGATCGGCGCCAACCAAGTCGTAGTCGACATTCACAGCCGGTTCCTGTTCGAGACCGAAGTCTTTGCTCGTAGACAGCGCCGCACGCTCGGTGTGGCAGAACTGAACGAGATGATGCTCGAGGCTCAGCAGGCCGCATACGGCGACGGGATCGATCCCTCCACTCGCCATCCGCACATGTGGGTGCTGAAGCCCCACTACTACGGCAGCCACTTCTACAACTGGCCTTATACCTATGGCCTGTTGTTCGGTCTCGGCTTGTATGCCAAGTTCCGTAACGATCCGGATCGCTTCCGCGACGGCTATGACGACGTGCTCTCTCGAGCTGGCATGGATACTGCCGAGGAACTCGGCAATGCATTCGGAATCGACGTCACCGACAAGGCGTTCTGGACCGCAAGCCTCGATGTCTTGCGTGCCCGCATCGCCGATTACGAGAAGCTCGCCGCGCCACACTTGTCGTGAACAGGCTTTGACCCGCTTGTCGGGTTGATGCCTCGTAGCCTGAATGACATGGTTGGTTTGTACGACGCTTCACGCGAAGACTTCGCCGCGGCGCTCGCGAGCCAACCGGCATTTCGCGTCAAGCAACTGTGGGAAGGGCTGTACCAACACTTCCAGCAGCCAGCCGAGATCCTCACGTTGCCGAAGGACGTGCGCGACGGCTTGACCCGCGATTTTCCACCGTCGCTCGAAGAAGCGGGCGTATCGGTGTCGGATCGCGGCGACACCGTGAAGTTCCTGTGGCGACTCGTCGACGGCGGCCACCCGATCGAGACCGTGCTGATGCACTATCGCGATCGCGCGACGGTGTGTGTGAGCACGCAGGCGGGCTGCGCCATGGCGTGCGGATTCTGCGCCACCGGACAAGCCGGATTCAACCGCCACCTCTCGCCCGGCGAGATCGTGGAGCAAGTCGTTCGTGCTGCCCGTCGCAGCGCCGAGCGCAACCAACGTGTCGCCAACATCGTGTTCATGGGCATGGGTGAACCCCTTGCCAACGAGGAGTCGGTGTGGCGAGCGATCGAACGAATTCATGGTGACATTGGCATCTCTGCTCGTCACCTCACCATTTCCACCGTCGGCATCATCCCGGGTATCAAGGCGCTCGCTGCTCGTGATCTGCCGGTGAACCTTGCCGTCTCGATGCACGCTGCGCGCAATGACCTGCGCGACGAACTCGTGCCGATCAACAAGCGCTATCCGATCGAAGATCTCATGCAGGCTTGCCGCGACTACCTGACGGTGAAGAACCGTCGTATCAGTTTCGAGTGGGCAATGATCGCCGGCGTCAACGACCAGCCTCGCGATGCGGAGGAACTCGCGCGGCTCGCTCGACAAATGCGGCCATCCGCGCACGTCAACCTGATTCCGCTCAACCCCACGCCGGGCTGGCCAACGAAGGGATCTTCGAAGACGGTCGTGTACGCATTTGCCAAGCGCCTCGAAGAACTCGGTGTCAACGTGACCGTACGACAGAACCGTGGCACCGACATCGATGCAGCATGCGGGCAGCTGGCTGCCGGTCAACCCGTCATGTTGAAGACGCGCTCACGCGCCGAGGCGAACTAACAACTTCTCTTTCGATGCGGCGATCTGATCGCCGAGCACCTTTTCCAAGACACCGCCACCGAACAGCGCACCGCCGTAGTGCATTTGCATCGTGAGTCGGCTGGCACCGCCCAAGTCCTCCACGGCGGCAGTGAGCCTCCACATGGCGTGGCGACGACCGTCCAACTCCTGGCGCTCGAACACCACACGGCTTGGCGCGTCATCCTTCACCCGCACCATGCGCAGCCGCTTCGACCGAGCAAACGGCCCCACTTTGCCCCGCAACTCCACCTGCCACACACCGTCTGACTCTCGGCGAGCCGCATGCACGATGCCGATCCATTCGGGGTAGCCATCCAACGAACGAACTTCGTCATACATACGTGACGCCACAACTGGCGCCTCCACCACGGCTTCGACGTCCATCAGGGAATGTCGTCGAAAGGTTCGCGCTCGAGCTCTTTCGGTGGACGCTGCATGAACTGCGTCTCATCCGAGCCGAATGCGCGGCTCAAGAGCCTCCCTTTCGGCTTCAACACGCCGTCGAGGTCATCTTCCTGGTCGAATCGCGGTTTCCACGGCATGGCTTGCGTCGGCTCGAGTTCGGGCTCCACAGCCGGTACGACTTCCCTCTCTTCATCGCGGACGACCTCTGCCACGACCTCCTCGACCACCTCTTCGACCGCTTCAACGACGACTGGCTCGGGTGCCACAACTGGACGAGGCGTGGGCACGGTGTCGAACGACTCGGGCTTGGGAAACGGGCGACTCTTGCGGCGATGACCAGTTGCGGACGTGTGGTCACGCGATGGCTGCTGCTCCGTCGTCGTAGCCACACG
Organism: uncultured Acidimicrobium sp.; assembly: GCA_964633985.1. Taxonomy (GTDB): domain Bacteria; phylum Actinomycetota; class Acidimicrobiia; order Acidimicrobiales; family Ilumatobacteraceae; genus UBA3006. The sequence continues at coordinate 16,487 of CAZWKD010000003.1, forward strand.
GAACAGTCGCGGGTTCGCCTCACGGCGATCGTCGAGCAACCAATCCTTTGGCATCTTCAGTCGATCAGCGTGCGTCTTGCACAGCACGTTCGGCACTTTGGTTTCCGCCCCGATGAAGTTGTCCAGGATCACCGACCGCTTGGCCGGGTTCATCGCGTACGAAACTGAGCCGAATTCCTTGCATCCGGGGCGTTCGCAACGCTGTGGCACGCCGAAACTGTAGTTCGGTTCCGAAACCTGGTGGGCGATATGGGCCTCGATCCCATGACTTCCACGATGTGAACGTGGCGCTCTTCCGACTGAGCTAACCGCCCGTATGTTCGTCAAAGGCTACAAGACGAAGTCAGCTCCTCACCACGCAGGCGACACCCATTCCCTGTCGGTCACGGAACGCCTCGGTATCAGTCGGGCAGGTCATGTCGAAGCCGATCAGTTGCTGCACGACCGCATCGTGCGGTTCGTCGCACGACACCTCTACAGCAGCCTGCGTCGCATCGATCACCACGCATGATCCTCCGCTCAGCAACCCATCTGGTCCAGAAGGAGCCGCTGGCTGGGAAACGGCATTGAGCAGGAGCACACCAATTACACCAACAGCGATGATTCCCAGCACGAAACGCCATGGGAAACGTGCACGCTGAAACACCTCGTAAGGCACGACCGTCCGTTCGTCCGGCTTGGTCGGCGATGGTGGCGTTATCAGCGACCTGTCGTAGAGCGCGCGTCGACCAGTTTGAGACAAGACATTCCACGCCTCGTTGATCGCCGCCACTTCGGCACTCGACGCAGTTGCGCCGACTGCGTCGGGATGTGCCTCGCGAATCTTGCGACGGTAGGCGGTCTTGATTTCCTCGGCACTCGCATTGGTGCGTACTCCCAGCACCTCGTAGTGGGTGCGCTTCTGCTGCGCCATGCTCAGGCGCGGGCTAGCTTGCGCTGCTTGCGACCAGTCCCCTTGCGCTTGCCCGAGAAGTTTCCAATCACGAGGATCGCCACGCTCGCGAACAGCACGATCGAGGCAAGAACATTGATCTGTGGCGAGATCTCTACTCGTGACGCTCCATAGATGTAGATGGGGAAAGTCTGGGTTGAACCGGAATTGAAGAACGTGATGATGAAGTCATCGATGGACAGCGCGAATGCGAGCAGCGACGCCGCCAAGATGCCCGGGAGGATCAGCGGGAACGTGATCTTCCAGAACGTCCGCATGGGTGATGCGCCAAGATCTTGAGCCGCTTGCTCGAGCGTCCAATCGAATCCGCGAATTCGGGCCCGCACCGTGAGAGCGACGAAGCTCACTTGGAACATCACGTGGGCGATCACGATCGTAACGAGACCGAAGTTGACGAAGTTCTGACCGAGGAACAACGTGGCAAGCGACGAACCGAGAACGATCTCTGGGGCGGTGAGGGGCAATACGAGGAAGAAGTTGAAGCCGTTGTGTCCCTTGAACGAGTACCGCGCAAGTGCGATCGCCATCAACGACCCGAGGAATGTGGCAATCAACGTCGAGATTGCGGCGATCTCGAGACTACGGATGAACGCGTCAGTTAGCCCTGGGTCGGAGAATGGCTTCAACCAGTTTTCCCACGTGAACTCCTGCCAAATCAGGTTGAATTTGCCGCGTGGCTTGTTGAAGCTGAACGCAACGATGAACACGATCGGCACGAACAGGTAGACGAGAGCAAAACCAGCCAGCACATTGAGCAGTTGCTTGCCCACCTTGGTTCGTGAGCGAATCACGCCAAGTCCTCCGTGCCGAAGATGCGGGTGTAGAGCATCACGAGGGCAGCAATGCTGACCATCAACACGGCCGCCATTGCAGAGGCCACCGGATAGTTGTTCTGCCGAAGGAACTGGTCCTGGATCGAGTTACCGATCATCGTCGTGTTCGGGTTACCGAGGAACTGCGCGTTGACGAAGTCTCCGGCTGCAGGGATGAACGTGAGCAACGTGCCGGCAAACACTCCCGGCATCGACAGCGGGAAGACCACCTTGCGGAATGCCGCAGAGTTCGTCGAATAGAGGTCGTTCGCAGCATTCACGAGGCCGATGTCGATCTTCTCCAGGCTCACGTAAATGGGCAAGAGCATGAACGGCAGGAAGTTGTACGTGAGGCCACCAATCACTGCGGCCGGGGTGTTGAGCAAGCGGCCGTTGTCCATGATTTGCAGGGCCTCTAACAATGGAACGAGACCGACGCTCCTCACGAGCGACACCACTACCCCTTCGTCAGAGAGGATCGTCGACCAAGCAATGGTGCGGATGAGGTAACTCGTAAAGAACGGAACCACCACCAGACCAAGCAGCACGTTCTTGTACTTACCGCCACGAAATGCGATCACGTAAGCAAGTGGATAACCGATGAGGATCGTGAGCACGGTGGCTATCGCCGCATAGAGGAATGCGCGAGAGAACTGCCCACCGAAATCAGTGAATGCCGTGCGATAGTTCTCGAAGGCCCACGAGAAGTTGTAGTTGATGTCGAAGCGGCTCTCTTTGGTGGACAGCGAGATCCGCAAGAGTGACCACAGCGGGGCCAAGAAGAACAACCCAAGCCACAACATGCCAGGCTTGAGCAACCCGTACGGAGCAAGCAGCCTTCGCGCTTCAGTGCCACCACGCCAAGCGAGGACGATGACGCCCACGATGACCGCGAGCAACACCAGCACGACCACCGAAGCCAACGGCCCCGACACCCACTTGCCGCCGATCGCGACCAGACATACGGTGGCGATGAGGAGTGCGCCGAGACCGACGCGATCTGCCGACGATCCGAGGCGTGACCGTTGAGCCGGTGCTTCCACCAGACTCATCGATCGCGCCGTTCGATCACTTCGCTATCTCACCCGAGCGATCAGGCGCCGGTGATGGCGGAGAAGGCCTCGTCGAACTTGGCCTCTTCTTCGTCGCTCAACTGAGCAAACGCACGCAGACGGCTGCTCGTGGCCTCGTCAGGGAACACGAGTGGGTTCTCGGCCAGTTCCGGATCGCTTTGGGCGATGATTTCACGCACGCCCTTGACTGGCGAGACGTACATGTTCCATGCCGTCAGTTGTGCCGCCTGCTCAGGGTCGTACACGAAGTTCATCCACTGTGCCGCGTTGGCCACGTTCTTTGCACCCTTCGGCACGACCATCACGTCGGCCCAACGCGTGCCACCCTCTTCAGGGATCACGAACTTGACGGCTTCGCTCTCGGTCTCCAACTGGAAGAGGTCTCCCGACCAGCCGATGCACGCTGCGAAGTTTCCTGCAAGCAAGTCATCGGTGTAGTCGTTTCCGGTGAATGCACGAATCTGACCATCGGCCTTGGCTCGCTCCAACTTCTCGAACGCTGGTGCGGCTTCCTCGAAAGTTGAGATGGTGGACGGATCGATGCCCTCGCCCATCAGGATGAGGCCGATCGTGTCACGCATCTCCGAGAGCATTCCGATCTTGCCTTTGAACGCCGGGTCGAAGAGGTCGGCAACGCTCTTGATCTCACGACCTGCGGCATCGCTGTTGTAGGCGATGCCCGCCATGCCGGCTTGCCACGGGAGGCTGTACTCACCGGTCGGGTCCCACGTCGGATTCTTGAAGCCATCCTCCAGATTGGCGGCGTTCGGAATGTCGGCGAGCGGCAACTTCTCGGTCCAACCCAGGTTGATCAAGCGTCCTGCCATCCACGATGTCGGAGCGATGATGTCGGGTTCGATCGTCTTGCCGGCACCAAGGATGGGCTGGATCTTGGCGAAGTACTCGTTGTTGTCGTTGTAGGCCTCGGTGTACTTCATCTTGATACCCGTCGCTTCCATGAAGCGATCGATGGTGCCGATGGTCTCGCCTTCAGTCGGGTCGATGTACAACGGCCAGTTCTCGAAGAACAAACCTGAACTATCTCCGTCACCACCGCAGGCCGCAAGCAATGCAGGCAGCGACAGACCGGCTGCACCGAGTGCTCCAGAACGGGCAAGGAATTGACGGCGAGTCATTCCCGAGCGAACGATCAGTGGCTTGCGGTTCATGGTTCCTCCTTGAGTTACCGGGTTTCGTTGATCTTAGAGGGCTGCCTCGATGTGATCGACGTTCGTGGAGGTGGCTCCACTCACTTCCGGCCACCCAGCAAGCAGGTAGCCCGCTTGCGGTTGCCAGTCGATCGTCACGTTGTCACCCACCACCTTGTGCGCCACCTTGGCATCCGAGTCGGTGAGGCACACCAACTCGGTGCCGTCAGCGAGTCGCACCACCAAGCGATCTGTGGCTCCCTCGTACACACGGTCGGTGAGGGTGCCCTCGAGCGAGAGACCGTCGCCGCGCGAGCCTGCGACGGGGTTGAGTGCCTCCGGTCGCAACATCAGCGAAACCTTGGCACCAGCCGCGTACGTCGAGCCTTGGTGCAACACCTTGACCTTTGCGCCCGACTTCAAGGTCACCACGTACTCACTACCCGACGCCGACTCCACGGTGCCGGCCAGCAAGTTGGCAGAACCGATGAACCCAGCGACGAACAGCGACGACGGATTTCGATAGATCTCCTCTGGCGTGCCGATCTGCTCCACATGACCTGCGCTCATGACGGCGATGCGATCGCTCATGGTGAGTGCTTCGTGCTGATCGTGGGTGACAAAGATGAAACTGATCTCGACTTCACGCTGGATGCGCTTCAACTCGATCTGCATCGCTTCACGCAACTTGAGGTCTAGAGCAGCAAGTGGTTCGTCCAGGAGCAATGCACTGGGATAGTTGACGAGCGCCCGCGCCAACGCGACACGTTGCTGCTGACCACCCGAGAGCTGTGACGGTTTGCGTTGGGCGAAGTCGGAGAGCCGCACGATCTCGAGCATCTCCATGACGTCCTTACGTACCTGTGACTCGTCTTTCTTTTTCGAACGAGGACCGAACGCGACGTTGTCGAACACGGACATGTGCGGAAACAATGCGTACTGCTGGAACACCGTGTTGACGTTGCGCTTGTAGGCAGGAACATCCGAGACGTCTGCTCCATCGAGGAGCACTCGCCCGGTCGTCGGCTGTTCGAAGCCGGCAATCATCTTGAGTGTGGTCGTCTTGCCGCAGCCCGACGGGCCGAGCATGGCGAAGAACTCGCCGTGACCGATCGCAAAAGACGTCTCGTGCAGTGCAACGAAGTCTCCGTAGCGCTTGGAAACTCCCTCGAGCTTGATGACTTCCTGCATGTCCCCCAATTTCCCGTCTATGTCGCTAAGCGATGCCGATCATCACGTGCTTGATACGCGTGTAGTCGTCGAGTGCGTACATCGAGAGGTCCTTGCCGTAACCGGACTTCTTGTAACCGCCGTGCGGCATCTCCGCCACCATCGGGATGTGCGTGTTGACCCACACACAGCCAAAGTCGAGGTTCTTCGTCATGCGCATGGCACGACCGAGATCCTTGGTCCAGACCGATGATGCGAGTGCGTATTGCACGCCGTTCGCCCATTTCAGGGCTTCTTCCTCGTCACTGAACTTCTGCACGGTGATGACCGGTCCGAAGATCTCGTCCTGGATCATCTCGTCCTGCTGCTTCAGGTCACACACCACGGTGGGCTCGAAGAAGTAACCGTCACCCGAGACCTGATTGCCACCCGCGACCACCTTGGCGTGGTTCGGCACGCGATCGATGAACCCACGCACCTTGCCCAGGTGGTCGGAGTTGTTGAGCGGCCCGTACAACACGTCTTCGTTCGGTTTGCCGGTCTTCGTCTTCTTGGCGCGCTCAGCGAGCGCGTCGACGAAGTCGCCGTACAACTTCGGGCCGACGATCACGCGGGTGGCTGCCGTGCAGTCCTGCCCAGCGTTGAAGTAGCCCGTCATCGAGATCGTGTCTGCTGCGAGCTCGATGTCGGCGTCGTCGAACACGATGACCGGTGCCTTGCCACCGAGTTCAAGATGGACACGCTTGAGCGACTTCGATGCCGCTTCGGCAACCTGCATACCTGCTCGAACCGAACCAGTCACCGACACCATCGCTGGCGTGTCATGCACCACCATCGCGCGACCGGTGTCACGATCTCCACAGATCACGTTGAGCACACCGGGGGGCAACACTTCGCCCGCGATCTTGGCGACGAGCGCGGTCGACGCTGGAGTCGTGTCACTCGGCTTGAGCACGGTGGTGTTACCTGCAGCGATCGCGGGAATGAACTTCCAGACGCCCATCATCAACGGGTAGTTCCAAGGGGCAACCTGCGCACACACACCGATCGGCTCGCGGCGGATGTATGAAGTGAAGTTCGGTACGTACTCGGCAGCGCTCTTGCCTTCGAGCATGCGCGCAGCGCCGGCGAAGAAACGAATCTGGTCCATCATCGGAGGCACTTCTTCCGAATACGTGATGGCGCGGGGCTTGCCTGTGTTCTCGATCTCGGTTTCGATCAACTCGTCCATGTGCGCTTCCATCGCGTCCGCGATGTCGTTGATGGCCTTCTGGCGCATCGAAGGAGTCGAGTTCTTCCACGACTCGAATGCGTCCGCAGCCGCCTTCATCGCATCATCAACGTCCGCTGCAGTGGACAGTGCTGCCTCGGCGTATTGCTTTCCCGTTACAGGGTCGATCACGGGGGTGGTCTTGCCGTCGCGGGCCGGAACTTCCTTGCCGTTGATGTAGTTGAGGAACTTCTTCATGCCCCAACACTAACCAGCGAACCCTCTGTGACCCTTGTCGTATTTGGTCCACCTCGCCTCGGACGTGGGGCGCGAACTAGACAAGAGGGCATGACCCCCGCCATCAAGACGCTCGGAGTGCCCAAGGAAGTCAAGACGATGGAGGGCCGCGTGTCACTCACCCCCGATGGTGTGCGCGAGTTCGAGCGACTCGGGATCGAGGTGTTCGTGCAGCAGGGAGCCGGCGAGGGAGCCAACATCTCCGACGCCGAGTACCGCGCTGCGGGTGCCGACATCGTGCCCTCTGCGGCGGACGCTTGGGCTCAGGACATGGTGGTCAAGGTGAAGGAGCCGAAGGAAGAGGAGTTCGGTTTCCTTCGTGAAGACCTCACCCTGTTCACCTACCTTCACCTGGCCGCCTACCCGAAGGTGGCAGAGGCACTCGTGAAGTCGAAGTGCACCGCCGTCGCCTATGAGACGGTGCAGCTCGCAGACGGCTCACTGCCGCTGCTCGCGCCGATGAGTGAGATCGCTGGTCGGCTCGCCACGCAGGCCGGCGCACGCTTCTTGGAGCGACCACAGGGCGGACGAGGCGTGCTCATGGGCGGTGCTCCAGGCGTACGCCCGGCGAAAGTGGTGGTGATCGGTGCAGGCAACGTGGGCTACAACGCCGCATGGATCGCCGCCGGCATGCTCGCTGAGGTGACGATCCTCGACAAGAACCTCGATCGTCTTCGCTACCTCGACCAGATCAGTGTCGGTCGCACCACCACTCTCGCGTCCAATCGCGGTTCGATCGAACGCTCTCTGCTGGAGGCCGACCTCGTCGTCGGCGCGGTGCTCGTCGCCGGTGCACGCGCACCAGTGGTGGTGACCGAAGACATGGTGAAGTCGATGAAGCCGGGTTCGGTGATCGTCGACGTGGCGATCGACCAAGGCGGTTGCATCGCCACTGCGCGCGAGACGTCGCACAAGGATCCCGTTTATGAACAGCATGGTGTCGTGCACTATGCCGTGGGCAACATGCCTGGAGCGGTGCCGAACACCAGCACGTACGCACTCACCAACGCCACGCTGCCCTATCAATTGGAGATCGCGACGCACGGCGTGCGCGAAGCCGCTCGTCGCAGTAACGCAATCGCACTCGGCGTGAACACGGTTGCGGGAACCGTCAACTACGAGCCAGTGGCCAAGGAACTTGGCTACGAGTTCGTCGCACCTCTCGTCGCGCTCGGCGCGTAATTCAACGTTTCGTCAGTCGCAGCAGGAGTCACGCCAACCACAGGTGGTGCACTTGTAATGCGCGTGTTCGGGAATCAATCGCGACTCACAATGCGGACAGTGGCTGAAGATCCCACGTGGGTTCTCGCACACCATTCCACGAAGTTGCTCCGCAGTAGCGTGTTGGGTCGATGGCGACTGGTCCATGGCGTCCATTGTGACAAACCCCCGAAAGACTGACGAGCTTTAGTGACAGACGCAGGCAATCCCGAAGTTTCCACACCCCACGGCTTCAAACAGGGAACCGTCCGCGCGGCTCTTGCCTACCGTGATTTTCGGCTCGTCTGGCTGGGTTCATTCACCTCCAACGTCGGTACCTGGATCCAAAACGTGGTGCTTCCTGCCTACGTCTACACCCGCACGGGAAAAGCCTCGCTCGTTGGCCTGATGATCTTTGCCCAACTCGGCCCGCTGCTGTTCCTCGCCATCCCCGCCGGCGTCATCGCCGACCGTTTCAATCGCCGCAACTGGCTGATTGCCATGCAAGCCGTGCAAATGGCGTGCTCGGCGATCATCGGCTTTCTCGCGCTCGGTGAGCCATCGTTTGCCGCGCTCTTTGCTGCATCCCTTGGAGTCGGAATTGGCAACGCACTGAACGCACCTGCATGGACCGCGATGATGCCGTCGCTCGTTCGGCCAGAGGATCTCCCGGGAGCGATCTCGATCTCGAGCACCACACTCAACGGCGCACGTGTCGTCGGCCCGATCATCGTCGCGGTGCTCGCTCAATGGGGTGTGGACACCGCCGCATTCTTCTTCATCAATGCCGTCAGTTTCCTCTTCGTGATGGTCGCGCTGTGGGTGGTGCATGTGCCACCCGTACAGCGCGACAACGTTCGTGGGCGACATCAATTCACGCATGGACTACGAATTGCTCGACAACGCAAGACCGTCGGTCGCATGCTGCTCACGATGACGACGTTCTCGTTGTTCTCGTTGCCGTATGTCGGCCTCTTCCCCGCCGTCGCCAACCTCAACTTCGGTATCGCAGAAGACGGCCCCGCTTACAAGTGGTTGTATGCGATTTGGGGACTCGGCGCGTCACTCGGCGGGTTGGCCATCGGCACCACGTTCGCCGACTATGACAAGCGCAAACTCACCCAGTGGGGTTTCGCCGGATTCGCCGCAGCTCTTGCCTGTTTCGCGTTGATCACCACTCCTGAACCCGCGTACATCGTCGGCTTCATGCTCGGATTCTGTTACTTCTTCTCCACGACGTCGCTCTCCACGGTGCTGCAAGGTCGACTGGAGTCTGAAGTACGTGGACGAGTCATGGCGCTCTATATCATGTCGTTCGGTGGCACCGTTCCGATCGGCAACATGATCTTCGGACCATTGATCGACCAGTTCGGCGCACGTGCGATCCTGCTGTTCGGTGCAGCATGGGCCGTGTTCCTCGCTTGGTGGTGCGATATCAAGAAGCTCGACGAAGTCGAAGCAGCGCGCTAGACGAGCAGGTTGACGAGTCGTTCGAGAGCGGCCACGCGCGAACCCTTGACGAGGATCGCCTCATCTTCGCCGCAATTTGAGAGCAGTTCGGCCGCTTGCTCAACGGTATGAGCACGCACCCCGTATGCATCGGTACCGACTGCGATGAGATCGATCCCGAGCTCCGCAACCCGCGCGGCGATGCGCCGATGATGCTCCGCAGATTCTGCGAGTTCAGCCATCTCGCCGAGCACCGCCACCTTGCGTCGCGCTGAGACGAGCGCGAGCGTGTCGAGTGCGGCGGCCATCGAGGTGGGGTTCGCGTTGTAGCAGTCGTCGAGCAGCACCGCCCCCGCCTTCGTCCGACGCTCCTGCATCCGCATCGGCGACATCGCTACGTGCGCGAGCGCGGATGCAGCATCTTGGATCGACACCCCACACGCCCCCGCGACGGCAAGAGCAGCGAGTGCATTGGACACCATGTGTCGACCAGGGACGTGCAGTTGCACGTCTGCATTCCCCCACGGCGTAGCGACGACGAACGAATGTCGTCCCAACTGGTCCGACTCAATGTTGCCTGCACGCACGACTGCGTCACGCGATACGCCATAGGTCAAGACGTTCGCACTCGTACGGGTGGACATCGCCGCCACGCGCTCATCGTCGGCATTGAGCACCGCAAATCCGGATGACGGGAGCGCCTCAACCAGCTCACCCTTGGCCTTGGCCACACCATCCAGGCCACCAACTCGTTCGGTATGTGCATGACCGACGGCGGTCACTACGCCAATCGACGGACTGCCGATCGAGCAGAGTCGTGTGATTTCGCCGAATCCGCGCATCCCCATCTCCAACACGAGCGCTTCGACAGCATCGTCTGCATTGAGGATCGTGACGGGAAGACCCTGATCGTTGTTGTACGACCGCTCGGCGAACGCCACGCGGAACTTCGTCGCGAGGACGTTCGCAACCATGTCCTTCGTCGAGGTCTTGCCCACCGATCCAGTGATCCCCACTACGCGCCCTTCGAGTCGGGCATCGAGTCTTTCGCGCGCCCACTGACCCAACTTCATCAGCGCGACCAGCGTGTCGTCGACCACCACTGCGGAGCGTCGCCCCTGTGGCTCGCGTGTGGTGAGATACGCACCAGCACCGCGCGCCACGGCGTCGGCGATGAAGTCATGGCCATCACGTGCAGCAACGATCGGGACGAACAATTGGCCCGCGATCAACGAACGCGAGTCGAACGACACTCCTGAGAGGTGCGCGTTCTGTCCGACCAATCGACCGCCCGTCGCCGTCGCTACTTCAGCGGCCATGAAGCGCATGAGTGAAGGCTACCGATGCGCCTAGTACCGTGAAGACGATGTCGACAGTCGGCGCGCGCACGCATGTCGTCGTGATTTTTGGCGGCGAGTCAGCCGAACACGACGTGAGTTGCGTGACTGCCGCCCACGTGATTCGGGCGCTCGACCCGCAGAAGTATCGCGTCACCACCATCGGTATCGACCGCAGTGGTAAATGGTTGACGGCCACCGATGCGATGAAGGCTCTCGAGCGCGGGCCTGCGTTCATTCCGGAGCGACTCGTCGCCGAGGGCGACCCCACCTCCATCACCCCCATCGTCGAGGCGGCGAGCGCCCACTCCGCCACGGTGATGTTCCCGCTGCTCCACGGTCCGCTCGGCGAAGACGGCACGATCCAGGGCGTATTCGAATTGGCCAACATTCCGTATGTCGGCACTGGAGTGCTCGGTAGTGCAGTCGCCATGGACAAGACGATCGCCAAGCAACTGCTCGCAGCCAGCGACATTCCGCAACCCAAGTTCATCTCGCTGCGTGAGGATCAGATCTCACCCTCCTCCCTCCACGGCGCGATCGACGAGTTGGGGCTTCCGCTGTTCGTCAAACCGGCCAACATGGGTTCGTCGGTTGGCATCTCCAAGGTGAAGTCAGCCGAAGAACTGGATCAGGCCATCCGAGTTGCCCTCACGTATGACGAGTGGGTGGTGCTCGAAGAAGCCGTGAAGGGCCGCGAGATCGAAGTGGCCGTGCTCGGTAACCGTGCGGTGCGCTGTTCGGTGCCGGGAGAGATCGTGCCGAGCAGGGAGTTCTACGACTACGAGGACAAGTACGTCGGTGATGGCGCCCAGTTGATCGTGCCAGCGAAACTCACCGACGAAGAAGTCTCCGCCGTGCAACGACTCGCCACCGTGGTGTTCCACACCCTCCACGCTGAAGGAATGGCGCGTGTCGACTTCTTCTACGAGGAAGGTGGACGCGGGTTCTTGTGCAACGAGATCAACACCATCCCTGGCTTCACTCCCATCTCGATGTATCCGAAACTGTGGCAGGCAACGGGTCTGACGTATGCACAGTTACTCGATGAGTTGATCGATCTTGCGCTCGAGCGTCATCGTCGCAAGCGCCGCAACACCGCGCGCTGAGCGTTCCGCCTCTTATTGATTGGCAGGCGGAATGTTGATCACCTGACCGGCAACGATCGTCACGTCGTTGGTCGGCCATCCATTCGCATTGAGCAACGCGCCTTCAGACACGCAGAACTTTTCGCGAATGCTGAAGATCGAGTCACCACGCTGCACCTTGTAAGTGCCTGCTGGGCGAGGATCACATCCTGCCGTGCTCTCCCCCGCCGTGATGTCTGGCGCCACGGGGATCACGGGATTCAGCACCATCGCCGTAGGTGGAATCTTCAACGACTGACCAGCGAAGGGAAACTGGCTCGTGGAGACGAGCCCGTTCCATGCGAGGAGTTCGGCAACGGTGATTCCAAAGAGGTTCGCCACCAGGATCGGTGAGTCATTCGGGCGCACCGTGTAGGACTGCTCCACACCCACTGCACCGATCGGAAGAGTGGTGGAGACGACCGGAATGGTGGTGATGAGCGGCGGGATGGTCTGGAACGCCGTCGGATTCACGGCCACCACGGTGGTGGCAGACCCGGAGATGTCGGTTGCACACGAGACGAGACCCAGCGACACCGCCAGCGCAATGGCGGCGTGGGTCGTCGCCTTCATTTTCGACGTGAGGGGACGCTTCATCGACTCACCACAGTAGGCGAGAGTCGGCGGTCTCCTGCCGTCAAGCAAGAGGTCGGTCACTCGCCCGAACGGGGCTCGGCAATGCGGACTCGCCCATGAGGAACTCGTCGACCGCTGCCGCGCATGCACGTCCTTCCGCGATTGCCCACACGATCAGACTCTGACCTCGGCCCATGTCGCCTGCAACGAAAACATTGTCGACATCGGTTTGATATTCGTCGGAGCGGGAGACGTTTCCACGCGCGTCAAAGCCGACGCCCAACTGATCGAGCCACGAGCCCTTCTCCGGGCCAACGAACCCGAGCGCCAACAAGACGAGTTCGGCTGGCAACGTACGACGGGTGTCGGGCACGACTTGAAACGAGCCGTCGACGAATTTCACCTCATCGAGTTCGAGCGCCACGACCTTGCCCGCCTCACCGATGAAACGGCTGGTGCTCACACCGAACAGCCTCTCTCCGCCCTCCTCGTGCGCCGAAGACGTTCGCAGCACCATGCTCCACTGCGGCCACGGGTTCGACGGTGCGCGTGTGAGTGGAGGCTCAGGCATGATCTCGAGTTGAGTCACCGACGACGCACCCTGGCGATGCGCGGTACCGAGACAGTCCGCGCCGGTATCGCCACCACCGATGATCACCACGTGCTTGCCATTGGCAGAGATCTTCGGTTCGACCAAATCGCCTTCCTGCACGCGATTGGAGATAGGCAAATACTCCATCGCCTGGTGAATTCCCTCTAGTTCGCGCCCTTCAACGGGAAGGTCGCGCCACATCGTCGCGCCACACGCCAGCACCACTGCGTCGTATCGGCTGCGCAACTCCTCCACCGACAAGTCGCGTCCCACTTCGGTGTTCGTGCGGAAGTGGGTTCCCTCCAGCCGCATTTGCTCGAGTCTTCGATCGAGATGGCGTTTCTCCATCTTGAACTCGGGAATGCCGTAGCGCAGCAAACCTCCGATTCGATCCGCACGCTCGATCACCGTGACGTCGTGACCCGCGCGAGTGAGTTGCTGAGCGGCAGCGAGACCGGCTGGACCAGAACCCACTACGGCAACACGCTTTCCCGTGGAAGTGGTCGGCAAGACGGGATGCACCCAACCTTCGGACCACGCCCTGTCGATGATCTCGAGTTCGACTTGCTTGATCGTCACAGGATCCTGGTTGATGCCGAGAACACAAGCGGATTCGCAAGGAGCCGGACACAACCTGCCCGTGAACTCCGGGAAGTTGTTCGTGGCATGCAGACGCTCGATGGCCTCCTGCCAGTGACCTCGATACACGAGATCGTTCCAATCGGGAATCAAGTTGCCGAGCGGACATCCGTTGTTGCAGAACGGGATGCCACAGTCCATGCACCTGCCTGCCTGCGTCTCTAGTTCTTTGCGCGGGAACTCGTCGTACACCTCACGCCAGTCGTGCACGCGCAACGCCACGGGACGACGTTTGGGACCGCTTCGCCCCCATTTGATGAATCCGGTCGGATCACCCATGTTGACTCGCCATCACCCGTCGCCACGTCTCTGCATCACTCGCCCCACTCGAACGAGCCTCGTCGAGGGTCTTCATCACACGTGCGTAGTCGCGAGGCACGACCTTGCGGAATCGACCGACCCAACCCTGCCAATCACCGAGGATGCGCTGCGCGAGCGGCGAGTTGGTGGCATGTGCATGTTTACCGAGACGATCCTTCAACCATTCACCATCCGACTCGTCGAGGTCGACGACGTCGACCATCTCGTAGTTCACCCGCGATCCGAATCCACCATCCACGTCGAGCACGAATGCGTCACCGCCCGACATGCCCGCGGCGAAGTTGCGCCCCGTCAAACCCAACACGACCACTCGCCCACCAGTCATGTACTCACATCCATGGTCGCCAACGCCCTCCACGACGGCAATGGCACCCGAGTTGCGCACGCAGAAACGCTCACCAACGACTCCGCTGATGAACAGTTCTCCTGAAGTGGCGCCGTATCCAATGACGTTGCCCGCAATGACGTTTTCTTCGGGCGCAAACTGTGCGGCGGAAGGCGGCTTGATGATCACCCTTCCGCCGGAGAGTCCTTTGGCCACGTAGTCATTGGCGTCTCCCATCAGTTCGATGGTGATGCCGCGGGGGATGAATGCACCGAGACTCTGACCCGCGGATCCTTGCAGCACTAGTCGAATCGTGTCATCTGCGAGGCCATCCCCTCCCCAGCGACGAGTAAGTGCACTACCCAACATCGTGCCGACCGAGCGATTGACGTTGGTTACCGACTTCGTCACCACCACCGGTTCACTATCGGTCAGAGCCGGAGCACACTCAGCGATCAAGAGATGGTCAAGTGCTGAATCAAGTCCATGATCTTGCGTCGTGCTGCAATGCAGTGTCTGCCCATAGGGGTTCTCTGGAACTGCGACGATCGGCGAGAGGTCAAGACCATGTGCCTTCCAGTGATGAACCGCTTCCTCTACATCGATGACTTCGACGTGACCGATGGCCTCTTGAAGAGATCGAAAGCCGAGCGAGGCGAGGATCTCACGCACTTCTTCCGCGATGTACTCGAAGAAATTGACCACGAACTCCGGCTTGCCCGAGAAGCGCTCACGTAGTTCGGGGTTCTGAGTGGCGATACCTACGGGACAGGTATCGAGGTGACACACCCGCATCATCACGCATCCACTCACCACCAGTGGCGCTGTGGCGAAACCAAACTCTTCGGCCCCGAGTAGAGCAGCAATCACGACGTCACGACCCGTTTTCAACTGCCCGTCCACTTGCACGACGATGCGATCACGCAAGCCGTTCAGCAGCAGCGTCTGTTGTGTCTCGGCCAGTCCGAGCTCCCACGGCACACCCGCATGCTTGAGCGACGTGAGCGGGCTCGCTCCGGTTCCGCCATCATGGCCGGATACGAGCACCACATCGGCCTTGGCCTTGCTCACTCCTGCAGCCACCGTTCCGATTCCCACTTCTGCGACGAGTTTGACGTGAACACGTGCGAGTGGATTCGCATTCTTCAGGTCGTGGATCAGTTGCTTCAGGTCCTCGATCGAATAGATGTCGTGATGTGGTGGCGGGCTGATCAGACCAACACCCGGAGTGGAGTGCCTGGTCTTGGCGATCCACGGATACACCTTGTGACCCGGCAATTGACCGCCTTCACCAGGCTTCGCTCCCTGTGCCATTTTGATCTGGAGATCGTCAGCATTGACGAGATACTCGCTCGTGACGCCGAAACGCGCCGACGCCACCTGCTTGATCGCCGAACGTTTGGAATCGCCATTGGGCAGCGGCTGGTAGCGCTCAGCATCTTCGCCACCCTCGCCCGTATTGCTCTTCGCTCCGAGCCGATTCATGGCGATGGCCAAGGTCTCGTGGGCTTCAGCCGAGATCGATCCATAACTCATCGCGCCAGTCGAAAAACGCTTGACGATGTCCGAGACGGGCTCTACCTCATCTATCGAAATCGGATGTCGATTGGGGCTCAGGGCGAACAGTCCTCGCAGCGTGGCCAGCTTGCGCGACTGGTCATCGACGAGTTGGGTGTATTGCTTGAAGATGTCGTAACGACCCATGCGTGTGGCGTGCTGAAGCCGGTACACCGTCTCCGGGTTGAAGAGGTGGTACTCCCCTTCTCGGCGCCACTGGTACTCGCCGCCCAACTCGAGCCGGCGATGTGCACGAACAGATTCGCGATCAGGGTGGGCGATGCGATGACGACGGCGTATCTCCTCGGCGATCTCCTCTAGCGTCACACCGCCCAGTCGAGAAACCGTTCCCGTGAAATACATGTCCACCACTTCTCGGCTCAAACCAATGGCCTCGAAGATCTGTGCTCCCGTGTAGGAGGCAACCGTCGAAACGCCCATCTTCGACATCACCTTGAGCAATCCCTTGCTTGCGGCTTTCATGTAGTTCTTGACTGCCTTCTGCGGGTCCATGCCGTACAGACCGAATTGTGTTGCTTCGTCGATGTCCGTCGACACCACCATGTCCTCGATCGATTCGAAGGCAACATAGGGGTTCACCGCTCCAGCGCCGTATCCGATGAGAAGTGCCATGTGATGCACCTCGCGCGCGTCGCCGCACTCGATGATGAGGCCTACCTTCGTGCGCTTCTTTTCGCGGATCAAGTGGTGATGAACCGCTGAGGTGATCAGCAAGGAAGGAATCGGCGCATAGACACGATCGGTGGCGCGATCGGACAGCACGATCAACCGCGCACCCTCATCGATCAGCTTGGCTACCCGTCGTCGAACGTCTTCGATTGCCCGAGCGAGTCCAATTCCTCCTTCAGCAACCGGATAGACACAGTCGACCACTTCACAGCGCAAGTGAGGCTTGGTGTGATCGTCATCAACATGGATGATCTTGGCCAACTCGTCATTGCTGATGATCGACGAAGGAATGGTCAACTGTTTGCAGTTGTCCGGACCTTCGTGCAGAAGATTGCCTTCCGGCCCCACCGTGCTGGCGAGTGACGTGACGATTTCTTCTCGAATTGCATCGAGAGGCGGATTGGTGACCTGGGCAAAGAGCTGTTGGAAGTAGTCGAACAGCAACCGAGGCTTCTCGCTCAACACGGCAATCGGCGTGTCGGTACCCATGCTGCCGATCGGCTCCATGCCTTGCCCCGCCATGGGCGCAAGGATCAGTTTCAACTCCTCATTCGTATACCCGAAGACTTGTTGACGCTTGAGCAAGTCATCGTGACTGACGAACTCGTGCTCGCGATCGGGAAGGTCTTCAAGGTGAGTCATGCCCTCGCTCAACCACTTGGCATACGGCGCTGATTCACCCAATCGTCGCTTGATCTCCTTGTCGGGAACGATCCGTCCTTCTGCGGTATCGATCAGCAGCATCTTGCCTGGCTGCAGTCTTCCCTTTCGCACGATCGTTGATTGTTCGACATCCACTACGCCCACTTCACTGGCAAAGATCAGCACGTCGTCACTCGTCAGCCAGTAGCGACCGGGACGCAACCCATTGCGATCGAGCACGGCCCCAATCTGAGTGCCGTCAGTGAACGACACACAGGCGGGGCCATCCCAGGGTTCGATCATCGTCGAGTGGTATTCGAAAAATGCCCTGGTCGATGGATCGATCGACTGATTCGCTTGCCACGCCTCCGGAATCAGCATCATCATCGCGTGGGCAAGGGGTCGTCCAGACATGACGAGCAATTCGAGAACTTCGTCGAATGAAGCCGAATCTGAGCCTCCCGGAGTGACGATCGGAAATGCTCGCTGCAGACCGGGCAGATCGTCGCTCGACATCACCGACTCTCTGGTGCGCATCCAGTTGCGGTTGCCCTGCACGGTGTTGATTTCTCCGTTGTGAGCGATCAGTCGATACGGGTGCGCGAGTGGCCATGAAGGAAAGGTGTTGGTCGAAAAACGTGAGTGAACTAGCGCAAGTGCGCTTTCCACTCGCACATCAGTGAGATCACGGAAAAATTCAGCCAACTGTGGCGTCGTCAACATGCCCTTGTAGACGATCGTCCTGCTCGACAGCGACGGAAAGTAGACGGCCTGGTCGCCAGACAGTTCATGTTCGATTCGCTTTCGCGCGACGAACAACTTGCGATCGAGATCAAGACCGTGCGATCCGAGTGGATCGGCGAGAAACAATTGGGCGAAGTGTGGCATTACTCGGCGGGCACTTTCCCCGATGGTGGAATCGTCGACGGGCAGGTCTCGCCAACCCAGAACGCTCAAACCTTCTTCAGCCGCGATGCGCTCGAGCGATTGAATCGACCGAGCCCGCACGCCGGGATCGCGTGGCAAGAAGGTGATGCCTACGCCGTACTCTCCGACTTTCGGCAAGTCGAACGAAACGACGTCCCTGAGGAAGCGATCGGGGATCTGCAACATGACACCTGCGCCGTCTCCCGTGTCCGCTTCGGTGCCAGTCGCACCGCGGTGTTCCATGTTGCACAGCGCACCGATGCTCATCGACACGATCTGATGCGAAGCCCTTCCCTTCACATCCACCACGAAGGACACGCCGCAGGAGTCGTGTTCGAATCGTGGGTCGTAGAGCGGTGGGGTTGTTCTCGTCATCCCGTCGTGAGTGTGAATGAGGCACCGGTCGTGACCGGCGACGGAACGTCGTCCCGTCGTGCGACTCTAGCGACGAGATCCAGTCTTCAAACCGGGTCGGCGAACCTCGGAGGCCGCTTCTCGAAGTAGGAGGTGACAGCCTCGACTTGGTTGGGCGATCCGATCAAGCGATGGATCTCATCACGCTCTGCGGCGAACTGCTCCGCCGCCCCGGCAACGGCAAGACGATTGATCAGACGCTTGGCTGCGCGCACCGCGTCGGGGCTACGAGATGCAATTTCCTCGGCGATGGCCGTGGCGCGCCCGAGCGGGTCGTCGGCAAGCTCGGTGACGAGCCCGATGCGCTGGCCCTCCTCTGCGAGAAGGATCCGTGCGGTGAACACGAGCTCCTTTGCCACGTCGGGTCGCACCAACCGACTGAGCATCAACGTTCCCGTCATGTCGGGAATGAGACCCCAGAACAGTTCGCGCACCGACAGTTGAGTGTGAGGGTGGGCGACACGAACATCAGCGCCGAGGGAGATCTGCAAACCTCCGCCCAGTGCATGACCATGCAACGCGGCGACCACGGGGACCGGCACCTCCTGCCACACCCAACACACCTGCTGGGCAAGGTGCGTGATCCGACCGTCGGCCATTGCACCGGCATTCACCGATCCGTTGCCATCGGCCATCACCTGGAATGACGAAAAGTCGAGGCCAGCACAAAACGATTGACCTTCACCAGACAACACGACTGCACGCACACCCGCGGCAGTCTTGAGGTGCTCCCCCACGGCCGCCAGCGACGTGAACATGGCGTTGTCGAGGGCGTTGCGTTTGTCTGCTCGATTCAACATCACGGTGGCGACCCCGTCGCGCACCTTGAGCGTCACACGCTCATCCACCACACCTGCAATGGTCATGATCAATCCTTTCCTCGGCAATCATCGTGGCACGCCGCACCTGCAAGACTCAAAGGCATGACTCTCAATCTCAGCGCCGACGAAGTCCTCCGCACTACACGAAGCGTTCGTAAGCGACTCGACTTCGATCGTCCCGTCGACCGCAAGGTAGTCGAAGAGTGTATGGAGATTGCATTGCAAGCTCCGACGGGTGGCAATCGCCAAGGTTGGCACTTCGTGTTCGTGGAAGACACTGCGACAAAAAAGGCGCTTGCAGAGATCTACCGCGCGAACTGGGCGATCTACTCGAGCCTGCCGGCACGTGAGACCGGAGACATTCGCGACGAGCAACTCCCCCGCGTACGCAACTCGGCTTCGTATTTGGCAGAGAACTTCGAGAAGGCGCCGATGCTGATGATTCCGTGCATCGAAGGACGGCTCGAGAACGTGGACGTGGCGATGGGTGCAGGCGGCTGGGGCTCGTTGCTACCAGCGGTGTGGAGTTTCATGCTCGCACTGCGCAATCGCGGCCTCGGTTCGGCGTGGACGACGATCCATCTGATGTTGGATGGCGAGAAGAAGGCAGCGGAACTCCTCGGCATCCCGTACGACAAGATCACCCAGGGCGGCATGTTCCCGATCGCCTACACCAAGGGCACGGACTTCAAGCCAGCTGACCGACTGCCTCTCGATCAAGTGACGCACTGGGGTCGCTGGTAGGCAAAAACCACTCTCGCAAAAGTTTTTTTGACATCTACGTAGTAGATGTCAACTCGAGGGGCGAGTTGCAAACCCCCTGACCACCACCTTTATCGTGCCCCGCCGTTTGAGACCGAACGGAGGAACGATGAAGAAGAAGCGCTATTCGCTGAAGCACCGCAAATGGGTCTGCCCATTGTGTGGTCAACGTCTACAGGTATGGGTACGGGTGTCTGCAACACCCCTCTGTCACAATCCTGTGCAGCACCAACGTGAAGTCGTGGCCATGATTCCTTGGCACTCGAGCAGGAAGGACGGCAATGTCAATTGATTCCGCAGAAGAGGGCGACATCTGTGACTACTGCGGAGAGGTGATCAACTTCTTCGACGACGACCACACTGTCTGCCCCAACTGCGGGTCCGAGTTCTACAACATGGACTACCACGGCGAAGAGCCCGGAACCGTGGACGACATCTTCCCCGTCTAGGTAGGTGGAAGGTCAGTCGACGAGGCGCAACCCGGACGGCGCAATCGAGTTCGTGGTCGATGACAACTCCACCACGAAGTTCGTCTTGTGCCCGGGGAATACGTGATGAGCGAGCAACACGGCCTGACCGCCTTGATCCTTCGTCACGCGCTCACACCGCAACACGGGTGCCGAAACGGGAATTTCGAGCAAACGAGCTTCGTCTGCAGAAGCAGCGTCTGCAGCGATCGTCTGCGTTGCCGACTTCAGTTTGCGATCCAACAGTTCGTGAAACGACGACTGCTCCACGTCCTGACGCGACAGTGACCGACCGAGTTCGGCCGGACACCAAACGGTGACGAGAGCAAATGGTTCACCATCGGCGGTATTGATGCGACGAACGCGTAGTACTTGGTCGACACCGAGCACCTTGGCCACATGCTTGCTCGCCTTCTCGAAGGCGTATTCGATGACCAACCGCTCGGAGCGCACGCCGCTCGCCGTCATCTGCTCCTCGATCGTTCCCAATGTGGCGAGCGACTGGCTGACAGTGCCGCCAACGACGAACCACCCGAAACCCTGACGCGCGTCCACCAAACCCTCGTCGCGCAACAACTCGAGTGCTCGACGCACCGTGACGCGGCTGACCTTGTACTTCTTCGACAGTTCTGCTTCGCTCGGTAGCAATCGGCCGGAGACGAACTCGCCAGAATGAATCCGTTCACGCAGGTGTCCAGCGATTTCGTGATATCGGATCGTTCTCACTTGTATTACACTTGTCTATAATCGGTGCAAAAGCAAGCCCCATGTCGCGATGGGGCGTCACGAGGAGACTCCATACATATGACGGTCAGCGCAGGAACCCCCCTCTCCCTTGTCGAAGGCGTGTACGCGCGCCTCGCTGCCAACGTCGAGTTGGGTCGCACACGATTGGGCCGACCACTCACCCTCACCGAGAAGGTGTTGATCAATCATCTGTGTGAGCCAGCCACTCAAGAGATGGAGCGCGGCAAGAGTTACGCCGACTTCAACCCCGACCGTGTAGCGATGCAGGACGCCACCGCCCAGATGGCTCTGTTGCAGTTCATGACAGCTGGACTCAAGACGACCGCAGTGCCAAGCACGGTGCATTGCGACCACCTGATTCTCGCGAAGTCAGGCGCGAAAATCGATCTAGGCGTAGCGGTGGACTCCAACAAGGAGGTCTACGACTTTCTCCGCAGCGTGTCGGCGAAGTACGGGATCGGTTTCTGGGGTCCAGGTAGCGGCATCATCCACCAAGTGGTGCTCGAGCATTACGCCTTCCCCGGCGGAATGATGATCGGTACCGACAGCCACACACCGAATGCGGGCGGTCTCGGAATGATTGCAATTGGTGTCGGCGGAGCAGACGCAGTAGACGTGATGACGGGCTTCCCCTTCAACGTGCGGTGGCCGAAGGTGATCGGCGTTCGACTCGTTGGCGAGTTGTCCGGCTGGTCGAGCGCAAAGGACGTGATTCTCGAAGTTGCTCGTGTGCTCACCGTGGAGGGCGGAACTGGTGCGGTTGTCGAGTACTTCGGGCCCGGAGCGGACTCGATTTCGGCGACGGGCAAGGCGACCATCTGCAACATGGGTGCAGAGATTGGTGCCACATGTTCGATCTTCGGTTACGACGCTCAGATGGCCGAGTATTTGCGTGCCACTGGCCGCACGGACATCGCGAAGGCAGCCGACGCAGTCATGGATCACCTGCGTCCGGACGAGGGGGCAACCTACGACCGCGTGATCGAAATCGACCTGACGTCGCTCAAGCCATTGATCAACGGACCGCACTCCCCCGATCGCGCGCACAAGGTGGGCGACGAGGTCGGTGCCGCCGCCGAGCAAAACGAGTGGCCGAAGGAAATCTCCGCCGCGCTGATTGGCTCGTGCACCAACTCGTCGTACGAAGACATCACCCGTGCTGCCTCGGTGGCTCGTCAGGCCAAGGCCAAAGGCTTGAAGGCGAAGACGGAATTGTTGATCACCCCTGGATCCGAACAGATTCGCGCAACCATCGAGCGCGACGGCTTGCTCGCCGACCTCGAGGCGATCGGGGCAACCGTTCTCGCCAACGCCTGTGGTCCGTGCATCGGACAATGGGAGCGCGCCAAGGAAGTGACGTCGAAACCAAACACCATCGTCAACTCGTTCAACCGCAACTTCCCCAAGCGCAACGACGGGTCGGCCAACACGCTGTCGTTCGTGACGAGCCCCGACACGGTGATCGCACTGGCGTTGGCCGGACGTCTCGACTTCGACCCGACGACCGACACGATCACCGCACCCGATGGTTCCGAGGTGCGCTTGTCGGCGCCGACTGGCGAGGTGCTCCCGAAAAAGGGCTACGACGCCGGCGAAGACACGTTCATCGCTCCGCCTGCAGACGGATCATCGATCGTCGTCGAAGTGAGCCCATCCAGCGATCGCCTGCAACTACTCGAGCCCTTCCCCGCATGGGATGGCAAGGACTACGAGAACCTTCCCGTTTTGATGAAGGCCAAGGGCAAGTGCACCACCGACCACATCTCCGCTGCAGGTAAGTGGCTGACCTATCGAGGTCACCTCGAGAACATCAGTGGCAACCTCTTCCTCGGCGCGGTCAACGCGTTCAACGACAAGGTGGGCGAAGGCTGGGATGCCACAGACGGACAGACCAGGTCGTATCCAGAGATTGCAAAGCGTTACAGCGAAACTGGCATTCGCTGGTGCGCTATTGGCGACCAGAACTACGGCGAGGGATCTTCACGTGAACACGCAGCGATGGAACCCCGCTTTCGTGGCGGCGTGGTGATTTTCGCACGCTCCTTCGCTCGCATTCACGAGACCAATCTGAAGAAGCAGGGATTGATTCCCCTCACCTTCGCCGATCCGACCGTCTACGACAAGATCGACGAACGCGACACGATCAGCGTGCTCGACCTGCCACCGGTTCCCGACCGTCCCGTCAAGTGCCGCATCAACAAACAAGATGGTTCATCCGTTGAGTTCGAAGCACTGCACACGTTCAGCCCGGAACAAGTGAAGTGGTTCGAAAAGGGCAGCGCGTTGAACATCGTTCGCGAGAAGGTGGCCGGCAAGTAAGTGGAGAGCCTCGCCATCGTCGTTGCCCTGATTCTTGGTTATACGTTCATCGCCCTCATCGCGATGATCTTCACGTGGCGCAAGACACCACGTCATCCGCTCGCTCGAGCGGTTTTGGTGGTGCTGTACCTGCCCGCGATCTACATCGGGGCTCGCTTGGCGTTCCAGGACATTCCGTTGGGTACGCGAGTGTTTGGCGCTTCTGTGGTGGGCTTCGGCGTGACCAACCTCGTCAAACTGATTCGCCAGCCGCGCGCCACCCGGTGACGAGTCAATTCAGCAGTAAATAACGGGAGAAATGGGAGAGGCCCCGCCTACGCGGAGCCTCTCAACCTGTATCCCGCGGTTTGGGGGAACCGTCTAGGGATATCCTTTGGATGGTCTTGGGGGAAGCCCATCCGTTGTTGAGACAAGTATGGCCTACCCGAGGGTTAGCGTTCAAGGCGAACGCCAGATTCCACTTATCACTTTTTGCGATGGATGCCCTGGCCGTGACTAGCCTGAGCCAATGGAGGTGCGCCACCTGGCCAGCCTGATCGCCATCGCCGAGCACGGCTCGTTTTCGGCCGCTGCACGGCACTTGAAGACGGTCCAGAGCAACGTCTCGGCCCACATCTCTCGCCTGGAAAAGGAATTGGGCGTGACCCTCGTCGACCGCCACTCGGGCAAGGTCACCGACGAAGGCGCGGTGGTGGTGGAGCGCGGACGGCGCATCATCCACGAACTCCAGGACATCGAAGCAGACATTCACTCCACCGATGTAGAGATCGAAGGCGAAAGCCGAATGGGTTGTCTCAGCACTACGGGCCGTTGGCTGATCCCTGCGATGTTTCCACTGGCTCATGCCGCGCACCCGAAACTTCGTGTGACGGTGGTGGAGGGTGGAACGTTGAACTTGCTGCCGCGATTGATCGCTGGCGACCTCGACGCTGCCATCGTCCACTTCCCCATCGCCGACCCAGAGCTCACGGTGGACCCACTGTTCTCCGAGGAGATCGTGTTGCTCGCACACCCCAAGTTCACGTGGGCTGCACGAAAGACCATCACGCTCGCCGAACTGGCGAACCACCCGTTGTTACTGGCGCCACGCAACACCGAGTTGCGGCGCATCATCGAGAAGGCAGCTGCGTCGAGGAAAGTGATGCTTCGTGCTCAAGCTGAGATCGACGGCGTTCGACTTCTCTCCTCACTCGCAATCGATGGTTTTGGACCAACCCTCGTGCCTTCGACTGCAGTTCCACGCATTGCTGCCGAAAGTCTGCATGTGGTGCAGATTCCCGAGTTGCCACGACGTCTCGTCGGCTGGGCAACCAAGCGCCGACCGCTTCCGAACAAAGCGACACGCGCACTACACCACATCGTCCGCGCGGCAGTTCAGCAAGCAGGCGATCAACAGCACGGCGTGAACATCGCTACTGAGCTACTTCTTCCCGGCCGACGCCCCGCACCAGAGAACTAATCTCGAGACAATGACGGTCGAAGCCACCGAGACACCGCGCGACCTGCACCTACAACGAGCGGTGAAGGGTGCGGCACAGGCCGGAGTCGTCAAGGTGGGTTCCCGCAACGTGGTCTGGGTGGACATCGATCCGTCACTCCATCGTGGCGCGCTGTCTGCCGAAGCCTCGGGTGTGATCGCCAACGCTGCTGAGTTCGCCATCAACCAGCGGATTCCTCTCGTGATCCAAGTGGCCTCCTCGGGTGCCGACATTCTCGAGGGCATCCCCGCGCTCCATGGTTGGGGGCAGGCCGCGCGTGCCATCGCCGAGTGTTCAGGTGTCGTCCCGACGTTCACCATCGTCAATGGTCCCGCAGTATCCGGACCAGCGCTCCTCATCGGACTGGCCGACTTCGTGATCATGACCCGCGACTCCTATGCATTCGTGTCTGGCCCGACGATGGTGGCCGAGTTCACTGGCATTCAAATCTCGAATGAAGACCTTGGCGGATCGGATGCACACGCCAAGCAGAGCGGAGTTGCATCGGTAATCGTGGACAACGTCGAAGATGCTCGTGCTGTGCTCGAACAACTGCTGTCGTTCGTCCCCGACAACGTGGACCACGTGCCAGCTCTACTCGGTACCGCCGATCCGACCGACCGCCCCACACCTGAAGCTGGAGAGATCATCCCGAGTGCGGCGACGGGAAGCTACGACGTACGCAAAGTGATCCGCGCCATTGCCGACGATGGAGATTTCCTCGAGATTCGTGAGCGATGGGCTGCAAACGTGATCACGGGGTTCGTCACGATTGGCGGTGAACCCGTGGGAGTAGTGGCCAACCAGCCGATGGTGCTTGCTGGCACGCTCGACATTCCGGCGTCACAGAAGGCCGCGCGCTTCGTCGCGTTCTGCGACGCATTCAACGTTCCGCTCCTCACCCTCGTCGACACGCCCGGCTTCTATCCCGGCAAGGACTTGGAGTGGCGCGGCATGATCCGCCACGGTGGACAACTGGTGTTCGCCTATGCCCGAGCCACGGTGCCTCGGGTGTGTGTGATTCTGCGCAAAAGCTATGGCGGCGCGTACATCGTGATGGACTCGAAGACGATGGGCAATGACGTGTGCATGGCTTGGCCCACCGCCGAAATCGCGGTGATGGGAGCCGGCCAGGCCTCGGCAATCCTCCAGCGCAAAGCATCAGAAGAAGAGAAGGCGGCATTCGAGGCCGACTACTCGGAGCGCCTCCTCAACCCCTTCGTCGCGGCTGAACGGGGCTACGTGGACGCTGTCATCGAGCCAAGCGAGACCCGTACCCAGGTGGCATCGGCCTTCGCCATGCTCCGCGACAAGCGCGAACGACTAGCCCCGCGCAAACACGACAACACTCCGCTCTGATCGCATCGTCGACACGGGGCGCGGCAAGCGCGAGACCCTACACTTGCTGCGGGAAGAGGAAGCTTCCCTACATAGAAGGGAATCAGGGTGGCTGAAACCATCACCATCACCGATGACCGAACCGGCAAGTCGGTAACCGTTCCGATCGTCGGAGACGTCTTTTCATCGTCCGCATTGCGCGACCTCGACCCGAGCCTGCGGATGTACGACCCGGCATTTCTGTCCACCGCAGCCTGTGCGTCGTCGATCACCTACCTCGATGGTGAAGCGGGCATCTTGCGCTACCGCGGTTACCCCATCGAGCAACTGGCGAAGAAGTCGACGTTCCTCGAAGTGGCCTACCTACTCCTGAACGGAGAGTTGCCCACCACCGCCCAATTTGAACAGTGGAAATACGACGTCACTCACCACACGATGATCCACGAGAACATGCGCAAGCGATTCGTGGACGGTTTCCACTACGACGCGCACCCAATGGGCATGTTCATCTCGGCCGTCGCCGCACTCGGCACGTTCTATGAAGATGCCAAGGACATTCATGACAAGGATTCGTTGGACAAGCAGATCCTCCGACTAGTCGCCAAGGTGCCGACGATCGCTGCGATGACGTATCGCTTCAGCAAAGGTCTGCCGTTCGTGTTGCCGAACAATGCATTGCCCTATGCAGAGAACTTCCTCAACATGATGTACCGCATTGGCGAGGACTACTCGGTAGATCCGGTGCTTGCCCGCGCGATGGACATCCTGTTCATCCTTCACGCAGACCATGAGCAGAACTGCGGCACCACCGCAATGCGTGTGGTGTCGAGTGCCAACTCTGATCCGTTCTCTGCAACTTCTGCAGCTGCTGCTGCCTTGTACGGGCCGCTGCACGGCGGAGCCAACGAAGCAGTCGTGCGCATGCTGCAGGAAATCGGCACGTTGGAAAACGTCCCCGCATTCATCGAGAGCGTCAAGCGCGGCGAAGGTCGCCTGATGGGATTCGGTCATCGGGTGTACAAGAACTTCGACCCGCGTGCGACCATCATCAAGGACACTGCCTACGAAGTGTTCAAGGTGACGGGCAAGAACCCACTGCTCGACATCGCGCTCAAACTCGAAGAGACTGCCCTCAAGGACGACTATTTCGTCTCGCGCAAGTTGTATCCGAACGTCGACTTCTACTCGGGTCTGATCTATCAAGCCCTCGGATTCCCCGTGGAGATGTTCACCGTGCTCTTCGCCATCCCCCGCACCGTGGGCTGGCTAGCGCACATGAGCGAACTCTTGAGCGACAAGGATCAGAAGATCAGCCGTCCTCGCCAGTGGTACACGGGGCCGGACGAGCGCGATTACGTGCCGTTCGCCAATCGCTGATCGATCAGCGAACGCTGATCACCACCTTGCCGACGTTGGCATTCGACTCCAAGTAAGCATGCGCTTCGGCAATCTGCTCGAGCGTGAACCGCTTGTCGATCACCGGCTTCAGCGCCCCCGAATCGAACAATGGCAACATCTCAGTAGCGAACTGCTGGGAGACCGCGATCTTCTCTTCTAGAGGGCGTGCACGCAGCACCGTGCCTATGAGCGAGGCGCGCTTCGGCAAGAGCGCGCCCACGTTGAACGAACCCGCACCAGCCATGACGCCGATCTGCACGATCCGCCCCTTGACCGCAAGCGACGCCACATTGCGATCGAGATAGTCGCCGCCCACCGGATCGAGCACCACATCGACCCCACGGCCGCCCGTCGCCTCGCGCACGCGTTCTACGAAGTCGTCCTTCGAGTAGTCGACGACCACGTCTGCTCCGATCGCACGAACCTGCTCGACCTTCGCCGAAGAACATGTGCCGATGATTCGCGCACCGATCGAATGGCAAACTTGGATTGCCGCTGTGCCTACACCGCTAGCCACCGCATGTACGAGCGCCCATCTGCCCGATGTGAGACCTCCTTGCAACACGAGGCCGTCCCATGCCGTGATGAACACTTCCGGAATACCCGCGGCGTCGACGAGCGACACTCCCCGCGGCACCCGCATCGCCTGTCGTTCGTGAATCACCAACTGCTCGGCGTACGCGCCGCCCGAGACGATGCCCATCACTTCATCTCCAACACGCCACGACTTCACACGCTGGCCCACAGCCGCGATCACTCCTGAGAACTCCATACCCGGAATGTCGTGCTCGGTGGGAAACGGGTTCGGATAGAAGCCCTTGCGTTGCAGAACATCTGCCCTGTTGAGTGCGGTTGCAGCGACGTTCACCAACACCTCGTCGGGGCCTGGTGTCGGGGCGAGAACTTCGGAAATCTTCAACACTTCCGGTCCGCCAAATTCGGTGAGTACTACTGCACGCATCTCACCACTCTGCCATCGTCACAGTGTCTTCACGTAGGCCCAGCCCACCACCGGTGCCCACACCTGATCGCGATCAGGACGTCGCACGAACCCGAGGCTTTCGTACATGCGCATTGCCGAATGCATCACGGGAATCGTGTGGATGGAAATGCGCTTCTTGCCCAACCTTCGTGATTCGTCGATCGCCCACTGCACCATCGCCCGGCCGACGCCACGAGCCATCTCGCCTGGTTCAACGCCGAAATACCGGAACGACGTGGCGTCTTCGTCGCCGTGCTCAGCGTGCGGGCCTTCATGGCCGACGACGAACGTGAGACAACCGACCAGCCGATCGTCGTCGAACGCGCCAATCACGGTGGTCTCGTGCATTCGCCCGCGAACGTCCGCGATCACCTCGTGATACTCCGGATCCGAGGGATAGCGCGGAATGCCCAGATAGGCGCGCACGACGAGACGTCCCGCGTACTCCAGGTCGTCATTGGGCCGCAGGGGCCGCACTTCCACCGGACTCAGCGTGACATCTTCTCCTGCAGGCGACGATCGAGCGTCGCGAGGAACTCCTCGGTCGTCTGCCACGGAGCGGACTCACCACCGATGAGGAGTGACAAGTCCTTCGTCATCTCGCCACCTTCGACGGCCTCCACACACACGCTCTCGACCTTGCGAGCGAATTCGATCACCTCTGGGGTGCCATCCAGCTTGCCGCGGTGTTCGAGGCCACGTGTCCACGCGAAGATCGAGGCGATCGGGTTGGTGGAGGTCTTCTTGCCGGCCTGATGATCGCGGTAGTGACGGGTGACCGTGCCGTGCGCAGCTTCAGACTCCATCACCCTGCCGTCCGGTGTGAGCAACACGGAGGTCATGAGACCGAGCGAACCATAGCCCTGGGCCACGGTGTCGGACTGCACGTCACCGTCGTAGTTCTTGCACGCCCATACGTAGCCACCTTCCCAACGGAGCATGCAGGCAACCATGTCATCGATCAGGCGGTGCTCGTAGGTGAGGCCGGCGGCATCGAACTGGGTCTTGAACTCGGTATTGAACACCTCTTCGAACAGGTCCTTGAACCGGCCGTCGTATGCCTTGAGGATCGTGTTCTTCGTGCTGAGGAACAGCGGATAGTTGCGCTGCAAGGAGTAGTTCATGGTGGCACGGGCGAAGTTCCGGATGGACTCGTCGAAGTTGTACATGCCCATCACCACACCCGAACCCTTGAAGTCGGCGATCTTCATCTCTACTGGCTTGCTGCCGTCCTTCGGCACGTACGTCATCGTCACGGTTCCTTCGCCCGGCACCTTGAAGTCCGTTGCGCGGTACTGATCGCCGTGCGCGTGACGGCCGATCACGATCGGCTTCGTCCAGTGCGGAACGAGCTTCGGCACGTTGCGGCAGATGATCGGCTCGCGAAACACCACTCCATCGAGAATGTTGCGGATGGTGCCATTCGGCGACTTCCACATCTGCTTGAGATTGAACTCCTTCACGCGTGCCTCATCCGGCGTGATGGTGGCGCACTTCACACCCACTCCATGCTTGAGGATGGCGTTCGCCGCGTCGATCGTCACTTGATCGCTCGTCGCGTCACGGTGCTCGATGCCGAGGTCGTAGTACTCCAGTTCGATGTCGAGGTAAGGACGGATCAGTCGGTCCTTGATGAACTGCCACATGATGCGGGTCATCTCATCGCCATCGAGCTCAACGATCGGGTTCTGCACCTTGATTTTCGACATGACTACCTCGCTGGCACTGGGCTTGTTGAGAGACGAACACTTGTATCTTACTTGTACGCAATGGCAGGAACCGAATTTGCTCCCCAAACTCGGGCTCTTCGTCCCCCCACTCCTAAGGTTTCGGCGTGGATTTCGCGTGGACGAACGAGCAACAGGCATTGCGCCTCGAAGCTCGTCGCGTGGCCGCTGATGCCGTTCAGCGTTATGGCCGCTTCAACGACACGTGGATGAACGGGTACTCCCGCGAGTTCAGTCGCGAACTCGCCCAGCATGGCTGGATCGGTATGACGTGGCCCACCGAGCACGGTGGTGGTGGACGTCCGGCCATTGATCGCCTGATTGTTGCCGAAGAGATGATCGCTGCCGGCGCACCGATCGCGGCGTCGTGGTTCGCCGACCGCCAAATGGGGCCCGCGCTCATCAGTTACGGCACCGAGGAACAGCGCGCACGGTTCCTCCCCGACATGTTGCGCGGCGAGACCACGTGGTGCATCGGTATGAGTGAGCCGAACGCAGGAAGCGACCTCGCTTCACTGAAGACGTCTGCCCGTTTGGATGGCGATGAGTACGTGATCAATGGCCAGAAGATCTGGACGAGCTTTGGTGAAGTCGCCGACTACTGCTACCTCATCTGCCGCACGTCCAACGATGGCCCTCCGCATGCCGGCATCAGCGAGATCATCGTGCCGATGAACACGCCGGGTATCGAAGTGCGTCCGATCACCGACATGACCACCAATCGCCATTTCTGCGAGGTGTTCTACACCGACGTACGCGTGCCAAGGGAAAACCTCGTCGGCCGCGAAGGTGGCGCGTTCTCCCAGACGATGCGCCAATTGGAACACGAACGCGGCGGCATCGACCGACTGGTGTCGAACAAGGCGCTGTACGACCTGGTGGTTCGACACGCGGATCGCAGCAACCGACTGATCCGCCAAGAGATGGCTCAAATCGAGATCGGCTACCGCTTGGGACGCATTCTCGTTATCCGTGAGGTGTTGAAGCAGGCACCGAGCGGCTTCTCCGCCGCCACGAAGTGTTTCTGCACGGAACTGGAATGGCGCATCGCCCAGTTCGTCTCCCGTGTGCTCGGTATGTCGGCGACCTTGTGGGATGACGTGACGCAGGGTCTCGCTTATGCGCCGGCGTACACGATCATG
The DNA here is from genome assembly GCA_964633985.1 of uncultured Acidimicrobium sp. Classification (GTDB taxonomy): domain Bacteria; phylum Actinomycetota; class Acidimicrobiia; order Acidimicrobiales; family Ilumatobacteraceae; genus UBA3006. The sequence goes on from CAZWKD010000003.1 coordinate 48,126, forward strand.
GGCGGCACGTCGAACGTGATGCGCAACATCCTTGCCGAACGCGTCCTTGGTCTACCGAAGGAACCGCAAGCGAGACTCTAAGGTGGGAGTCGTGCACCCACTGGAACTTTCTGAGCGTGTCCTCACCACGGGGGTAATCGATCAACCCGTCAATCGTGTGACGAACGAGTTGCACGAACTAGCCGACAATCTTTCGATCGTCGAAAGTTTCAGCCACTGCGTGACCTGGGACTCAGGTGATGGGCTCGTCTCGTTCGACGCTTCGGGTGTGGGGGCGGGTACCAACGTGGTGAATGCCGTTCGCACGTGGCGTCAAGATCCATTCAACGCACTCGTCTACACGCATGGACATGCCGACCACATTGGCGGAAGCCCAGCATGGAGCGAGGACGCCGAACGCACCGGCCGCGCGATCCGCGTGGTGGCGCACGAGAACGTGGCCGCGCGGATCGACCGCTACAACGCCACCAACGAGTGGAACGTGCTGATCAATCAGCGCCAGTTTGGCGGCATCAAGTCCGACATGGGTCTCAATATCGGCGAGAACCTGAAGCGCTTCCTCCCGCGCTCCACCTTGCGACCGACCGAGACCTTCGACGACACCATGCACCTCACCTTCGGTGACACCACCGTCGAGTTCCATCACGGCCGTGGCGAGACCGACGACCACCTGTGGGCGTGGTTCCCCGACCGCAAGTGGATCATGGTCGGCGACTTCGTGATCTGGAACTACCCCAACGCGGGCAACCCACAGAAGGTGCAGCGCTATGCACTCGAGTGGGCGCAGTCGCTGCGCCGAATGATTGCCCAAGGCCCCGAGCTACTCGTACCGGCCCACGGCCTTCCAATTGCTGGCAAGGAGCGCATCGCCGCGGTCCTTGACGACATCGCCTCCTCGCTCGAATCCCTCGTGCGCCAAGTGATCGAGATGATGAATGCTGGCAGCACGCTCGACGAAATCATCCACACCGTCAAGGTGCCGGCAGAGATACTTGCCAAGCCCTACATGCGTCCGTTGTACGACGAACCTGAGTTCGTGGTGCGGGGAATCTGGCGTCTCTATGGCGGTTGGTGGGATGGTGCGGCATCACGCCTCAAGCCCGCTCCTGATTCAGTTGTCGCCTCCGAATTGGCAAAACTCGCAGGAGGAGCCGACGTGCTGGCGAGGCGCGCAAGCGAAGTTTTCGAGACTGACATGCGACTCGCATGTCACTTGATCGATCTCGCCGGCTGGGCTGCGCCCGAGGACGCCGCGATCCACGCAGTACGTGCCGAGATTTACGAGAAGCGTCGCAAAGCCGAACTTTCGCTGATGAGCAAAGGCATCTTCAAGGCCGCGGCGCGGGAATCACAAGCGGTCGTTGACAAACACAATCAGTAGTGGGCACGACGGGACTCGAACCCGGGACCTCCACCATGTCAAGGTGGCGCTCTAACCAACTGAGCTACGCGCCCTAAAGCGACGTCAGCCTATCTTCACGCAACGAACAAGGAACTAGTTACTTGTTCGTAGTTGGCACTGGTCTCGGCCTCGGCCTCGGCGATGGCCTCCTTGTTGGTGGTGCGGTCTGAGGCGGCGAAGCGGGCGGCTGGACTGTGGACGCCGCTCCTTCCGAGAAGGCTCTCATCGGACGCACGTAGAAAGGCCGTGCCGGCGGTTTCATGTTGCCCGTAAGTGTTTGCACGCGATCGAATTGCTGACCATCTGCGAAGTACTGCGTCCATGCAGTCTTTCCGTTGTAGTCACTCGAGGTCCAGTAATAGCCTCGCTCGAACTGCCCAACTGGTGTCAATTGAAGGCCCGTTCGACCATGCGACAACCACCGAAAAGCCTCGTTCAATTCGCCTTTAGAAGGCAAGAACCAATCGGTCAATCCATTGCACGCCGTCGCAGTCGCCATTGCAGCGGGAGCACCGATGAGTCTGAGATCCGCCGTATTTGAACGACCAGCACCAATTGCCTTGGATCGAACTCGCTCGGTTTCCGAAGAAAAAATGACCGATGTCGAAAATTTCGAATACGCCACGCGTGACACTTCGCATGATTTCGGCGCAATTTCCAGGTACCTGCCCCATGACTTGTTGGAACCCGCGTCATAGACGATGATCCCCCCGCCGGGGCCCTGGTCCCCAACTCGGCAATTCAAGGATGCTGATTGACATGAGGTATTCGTCGTCACCGCAGTGACCAACGATGGTGCTGGTGGACTTTGGTCCGTCTGTGGGAACGCCCTTACGAGAACCACGTGCATCTGTGCCGCCGGGAAGTCGGATCCCGAGTGTTTCTGACTTCGCGTTGTCGTGAGGTTCGACTTGAGACCGGCGATGATGCCGTTGGCGTCGGTGAACTGCGTGCCGTCATGAAACAACTGATACCAGTAGAAAGAATCTTCAGATTCAGATGAAGTCCAAACCGGAACAGCTCCGTATTTGAACCCGGTCGGATTCAAACGCCAGTAGTCGTACAACGCATCAAGTTCATCTTTGGAAGGAATGGACCAATCACCACTAACGGAGTTGGATACCAGTGGCGACATTGCGGCGCGAAGTCGTGCGGTATTGACACGACCCATCCCGATCTCCATCGTTTGGCGGTCTGCAGCTGCATCACCTGGAGTGTTGACTGTCGCGGTGAGGGGTCCAATCGATCGAGATGCAACACGGGATGAAGTCTCGGCTTCGAGGAAACGGCCCCACCATTGCGTACTTCCAGCGTCGTAGAAGATCGTCCCGCCGCCCGGACCGGTCATGCCGACGGCGCACCCCTCGCCCGATGGAAGGCAGGTTGATGCTGAAACCGAGGAGAGAGGGCTCCCCGCTACGGCGAGAATTCCCGCGAAGATCGAAGTTGTAGCGAGGGCGGAAATACCGTGACGAATTTTCATATTGAACCGCCGTTCACCCTACTTCGGTTCAGGGTGCGATAAGTCGCAGGCTCACCTCGTTGGCCATGAGGCGACCAGCCCGCGTGAGCACGAGACGGTCGTCGCGCTCCTCCAGGTAGGGCGACAGGAGTTCGCGATCCTCGGTTGAGAACGAGTTGTTGGGCACACCCTCACGCATTCGGATGAGCAACTGCAACTCCTCGAGACGACGGGTCTCGTCATCCAGTAGTTCGCTCGACGACACCGGATCTTCCCCGTTGTTGACCATCTCGATGTAGCGATCGGGAGTTCGCACGTTCCACCACCGTTGACCCTGACGATGGCCGTGGGCGGCGCTGCCGAACGCCGCATAGTCGCCCTGCAGCCAGTAGATGCGGTTGTGCAGGCATTCGTGTCCGGGCTTCGACCAATTGGAAATCTCGTAGTTGGCAAGGCCATGTGCGGTGAACAGATCGTCCGCCAGTTCGTATTTGGTGGCTTGATCGTCATCGTCGGGGTGGCGCGCATGATCGTCGGCAAGCGCCGTACCGGGCTCCACGGTGAGTGCGTAGGCGGACACGTGTGGCGGGTCGAGCGCGACCACGTCTTCGACGGTGGTGTGCCAATCGGCGATCGTCTCCCCCGCCCCGCCATAGATGATGTCGACGTTGAAGGAGCGAACACCGCTTGCCTTCACCAGTTCGACGGCGCGAACCACGTTGTCGCGATCGTGCTCCCTACCCAGCGCCTTGAGCACATGAGGCACCGTGGATTGCACTCCGAGCGAGATGCGGTTGACGCCGGCATCCGTGTACGTGCGCAACAGACCAGCGGTGATGTTGTCGGGATTGCATTCCACCGTCACTTCTGCGGAGCTACTGCGAGGAATCGCTGCGATCACCTCGGCTAGCAACTCGCCGGGCACCATGCTTGGCGTGCCACCACCGACGAATATCGAATCCACCGTCGGCATGCCGTTGGCCACCGTCCGCTCGATGTGCGTCTTGACCGCCTGCATGTACTCGGTGGCCAGGTGGTGGCGATCGGTGAACGTGGCAAAGGCGCAGTAGTCGCAGCGCTTCGAGCAGAACGGCACGTGGATGTACGCACCGAAGAGGTCGGTTGCCATCAGGCGGTCGGCGGCACGAAGACGAGATCCAACTCGGAGAGTCGCTTCGCCACTTCGTCCACCGGTACGTTCAAGATGACGGCGATTGCTCGCACGTCCTGCTCGCGCACGGTGATCACCTTGCCGTTGAAGTCCTGGCGCTGCACCTGAATCATGCGTAACAAGCGCTCGAGCATCTTGAAGTCTGCGCCATCGCGGGCAGAGAGCTTGGCCACGTCGATTCGCAACTTGACGGGGGCTCCAGACACACGGATGGCCTCCACCTGCAACGGGTCGCGTGGCAACAACTGATCCACCGTGACGCCGTAGAACTTGGCGAGGCGCTCGAGGCGCTGCACCGAGATCATGCGCTCGCCACGCTCGTATGCGCCCATCACTGAGGCCTTGAACTCCTGCCTCGTCTGCGCCTCTACATCCGTGAGGGCGAGGCGCTTCTGTTTGCGGATCTGCCGCAGACGTTCGCCGAGTTGGCGGGCAAAACCCAGATCTTCTGCCGCCTCGTCGGCCGGGTTCTGGGCGTCGGTCACGATGCCCTCCCACGCAGATCGGTCAACATCACGCCTGCAACTATTGCAGCAGTCTCTGCCCGAAGCACGAAATCGCCCAGGCTGACCTTCTTGTCGAAGCCGCCGAGTTCCTCTTCGGTGAAGCCGCCTTCGGGGCCGATCACCACGAATCGATCATCTGGCGTCAGCGGATCACCGTTTGGTTCGGCGACCGCTGCACCGGCGCGAGCCAGATCGGCGACACCACCCAGCACGGACAGCACTGGAAGTCGAGTGCGACGACTTTGCATGGCCGCTTCGCGAGCGACCTTGGCCAGGCGTTCCATGTTCCTCTCGCGGCGATCGTCTTCCCACTTCACTACCTGCCGCCGAGCGGACGCAACGACAACGATGTCGTCCACCCCCACTTCGGTCAACTTCTGCACCGCGAGTTCGGGCTTTTCCCCCTTCACTGGCACGAAGCCCACGCCTACTCGCCACGAGGGTTCGACCTCCCGATTCACCTCGGAGATGACATGTACCTCGCCGTTTGCAGCAATCGATGCCATGCACCAAGCCCCTTGCCCGTTGCTCACGGAGACTTCGTCGCTCTCACGAATTCTCAGCACACGGAGCAGGTGATGAGCATCGTCATCGTTCAGTTCAGGCGAGTTGATGTTGTCGACGAATACGTGCGCCGCAGATCGGCGCAAACGTTCGATCACGAGAACGCCGACTTGATCTTTTGGAACAACCCTGAGTCGCCACCCGACACGTGCTCACCACGCTCCGCCGCGAACTTGCGCAGCAAATCACGTTCAGCATCGCTCAATTTGGTGGGGGTTTCCACCACGATCCGTGCGCGCAAGTCGCCACGACCTCGCCCTCTTCCACCGGTGGCGAGGCGCGGAACACCGCGACCCTTCAACACGAACTCCTTGCCGAACTGCACCCCGGCGGGAACGACCAACACCTCGTCGCCGTCGAGTGTGGCGAGCGTCAACTCGGTGCCGAGGGCTGCCTGTGCGATCGACACCACGACATCGGTGACGAGGTCGTCTCCGTCGCGTTGGTAGGTGGGGTGATCCGCCACTCGCAGGTGCACGTACAGATCCCCTGGCATGCCTCCACGTGGACCAACTGCACCTTTTGCACCAAGGCGCAACGTTTGACCATCGGCAATTCCGGCAGGCACATCCACCGTGTATGTCATCTCACGTTCGCGACGACCGTCGCCACGACACGTCCCACATGGCGACTCGATCACCATGCCCATGCCGCCGCATCGACCGCAGGCCGACGTGGTGACCATTTGGCCGAGCATGCTTTGGCGAACTCGACGCACTTGACCAGTGCCGCGACACTCAGCGCACGAGGTGGGCGAGGTGCCCGCTTTCGCGCCCGTCCCGGTGCACTCGTCACACACGACAGCAGTACGTACGCGCACCTCCGTGGTACAACCGAACACTGCTTGCTCGAAGGCGATGTCTGCCACCGTCTCCACGTCACGTCCGCGCGGCGGTCCGCTCGGGCCGCGTGAGCCACCACCGAACGGCGATGCACCGCCGAAGAATGCATCGAAGATGTCGCCGAAGCCGCCCATGCCGAAGGGATCGCCGCCACCGGCAGCTGAACCGACACCGGCTTCACCGAATTGGTCGTAACGCGCACGCTTGTCCGGATCAGACAACACCTCGTAGGCGCGAGATACTTCCTTGAACTGTGCCTCCGCGTCTGGGTCGTCCGGGTTGGCATCGGGATGCAGCTCACGCGCCTTCTTGCGGTACGCCTTCTTGATCTCGTCGGCAGACGCTCCACGGGCGACGCCGAGCAACGCGTAGAAGTCCTGTGCCATCGGGCTCAGCCCTCGGCCAGGCGCCGACCGAGTCGGTCACTCACCACTTCGACGGTGGCAAGCGCCTGCGGGTAGTTCATACGGGTGGGCCCAAGGACACCCACGGTGCCCACCTGAGTTCCATCCGCGATCACCGGTGAGAGCACCACCGAACATGCGGCCAACGGCTCCACTCCGTGCTCCGCGCCGATGGCCACCGTCAAACCGCGATTGATCATGTCGCGCACGAGCGACACCATCACGTACTGCTGTTCGAGCGTATGCAACACGGAGCGCACGATCTCCACGGCATCGAACGCCTCGGCCATCGCCGATGCGCCGCCCACGAACACCGACTCGTCCGCCTTGCGTGTCGTCACTGCCGTGAGCACACGACTCGATATTTCATCGATCAACTTGTTGCCCGACAACACGAGCGGTCCCACTTCTGCAAGTGACTTACCCACCATCATCTTCGAGAGGTGCTTGGTGACATCTGCCAGTTGATCGTCACTGAGCATCACGGCCAGATCGATCGGCTCGCTCTCTACTGCTCCGTTCGACATCACCACCACGAAGGTGGCGTGGTGCTGTGACAAACCGACGAGTTGCACCGACCGCACCGTGGCGACTTCCGTCTTCGGCCCCAAGACGACGGCGGCGTAGTTGGTGAGCTGAGCAAGCAACATGCTCGTGCGCTGCAGCGTCTCTTCCAGGCGCCCGTGCGCCATGTCGAAGAACTGTCCGACCTGAACCTGCGTCGACTGCGCGAGCGCGCCTTTGGGTGCAACATGATCGACGAAGTAGCGGTATCCCTTGTCGGTGGGGATACGTCCTGCCGACGTATGGGGCTGGACGAGATACCCCTCCTGCTCCAGGTACGACATGTCGTTACGCACGGTGGCCGACGAGACGTTCAGCCCCGCAGACTTGACGATGTGCGCGGAACCGACGGGCTGTCCCGTCGTGATGTACTCCTGCACCACGGCGCAGAGAATCGCGGACTTTCGCTCGTCAAGCATGTGAAATCAGGATACCCACCGCCCAAATTGGGGGTGAGACCGTGCCTACTTGCCCGAGACCGCCTTGTACCGGGCCAACGATTCCTCGCGCTCCACGGAGTGGTCGACGATCGGCGCCACGTACGGGTTGAGCATGCCGAGCTCCCAGGGCTGGTGCACCATGTTGTCGGCGACGTCCGCCAGTTGCGGCAGCCACTCACGCACGTACTTGCCCTGAGGGTCGAACTTCTCGCCTTGTGCCACCGGATTGAAGATGCGGAAGTACGGGGCGGCATCGGTGCCCGTGCCGGCCGTCCATTGCCATCCGTGGTTGTTCGAGGCGATGTCTCCATCGACGAGGTGGCGCATGAAGTGGCGCGCACCCCACTGCCACGGCAGGTGGAGGTCCTTGACGAGGAAACTCGCCACGATCATCCGCACGCGATTGTGCATCCAACCCGTGGCGAGCAACTGCTTCATTCCTGCATCCACGATCGGGTAACCCGTCTCACCCTTGCACCACGCGTCGAAGCGTTGCTTCGCCTTCGCGCCGGTATCGAGCTTCATCGCGTTCATCTTCGGTTGCAGGTTCTCCCAGATGGTGCGCGGCTGATGGAACAGCACGTCCGCATAGAACTCGCGCCAGCACAACTCGCTGCGGTAGTGCGCCTGCGACTTCGTGTCGTTGAGATCGGCTAGCAGTGTGCGCGGATGCACCAAACCGAAACGCAGATACGGCGAAAGCATGCTCGTTCCGTCCGTGTCAGGGTTGTTGCGGATGTCGTAGTAGCTGTCGAGCGCACGTTCGGAGAACTCGTCCCACCGCTTGAGTGCCGCAGCGGCGCTCGCCTCCGGCAACGAAGCTGCGCACTCAGGTTCGTCGGGGAACCCTTCGCACTGCACCTTCGGCGATTGTGCCCACGTTGCCTTCGGCACGTCGAAGGGCTTCGGCCAGCCCACCGTCTGCCACACCTTGTAGAAGGGAGTGAACACTGCATACGGCGTGCCGTCACCTTTGCGCACGGTGCCGGGCTCGACGGCGTATGCGGAACCACACTGCACCAAGTTTGCGCCCGTTGCTTGCAGCGCCTTGGCTACGTCAGCATCACGCTTCATGCCGTACGGAGCAAAGTCGCGGGCGACGAACACCTCTCGTGCTCCCACCGACTTCGCCACGCGAGGTATCACCTCACGAGGGTCGCCATGGAGAATGACGAGCGCGCCATTCATCTCCTTGTCGAGTTGACGCAGAGCGCGCAACATGAACGCCATGCGCGGTGCACCCGACACTGAAAAGGTCGGGTCGAGCACGAATACGGGGAGCACTTCCCCACTTGCTGCCGCGCGGCTGAGGGCCTCATTGTCGGCAAGGCGCAGGTCGCGCCGCAACCACATCACTACGGGTGTCGTCATTACTGAGCAGTCTCGCCCATCAGGGGCTACCCGTCATCACGCTGCGCGAACTTGGCCGTCCAGCGCAGCATCCACACGCCGCACAGGAGAGCGATCAGCCCGCCGTAGGCCAACGACCACTCGGCACTGACCGTGTCGGCGATCACCCCGGTGACGGGGCCTCCGATCGGCGTGCTGCCGAGGAATGCGACAGCAGTGAGCGCAAGCATGCGACCACGCATTTCTGGTGGCGACTCCTGCTGGGTGAGCGAGGTGATTCCCGCCATCATCGCCGCCCCACCAAGACCGAGTGGAATGGCCCACACGAAAGCAATCCAGACGTTTGGCGAGAAGGCCATTCCGATGTTGGAAACGGCGAGCACCAACACGTTGCCCGCGACCCAGCGATACGTCGCATGCGACAGACGCGCGGTGAGCAACGCGCCGATCAGACTGCCCACCGACGTCGTGCCGATGATCCAACCGAACGCAGTCGGCATACCCCAGCGCAAGTCTGCAAGTTTCGGCAGGCTGACGCCGTAGTTGAATGCGAACGTGCTCACCAACGTGAACACGATGAACAGAACACGCAGGCGATCGTTGTCTCGCACAAAGCGCAGTCCATCGCGAACCGGGGTTCCCCCTGCCGGTGCGGGCGTGGCGGGATACATCTCCTGTCGCCGAATGGCGAAGAGTCCGCCGAGCATCGCCGCGTACGACACACCATTGATGACGAACAACCAGCCCACCCCGATCGGGCCGACGAGCAGAGCCGCAATCGCCGGGCCAAATATGCGCGAGCCCGTCATCGTGGCCGTGTTCAACGACATGCCGTTGGAGAGATCGGACGTGGGTACGAGTTCGGTGATCAGACCGCGACGCGCAGGGTTGTCGATGGCGCCGACGACGCCGAGGAAGGCAGTGAGCACGAAAACCAGCACCACACTGCGCGCACCCGCCAGCACGAACGCTCCGAGTACGAGCGCCTGGACTGCCTGCAACACCTGCGTGATCTTCGTGATGCGCAAGCGATCGTGGCGATCGGACAACGCTCCTGCCCACGCACCAAGGAAGAGCATTGGGATGAACTGGAGTGCCGCGTTGATGCCGAGCGTGGTGGCGTTGCCTTCGAGTTCGTAGAGGAAGAGCGACGTGGCGGTGAACTGAATCCACGTGCCGATGTTGGACAACAACAGCCCGATGAAATAGATGCTCGCGTTGCGGTGCCGCAACGAGCGGAACATGCCGCCGTTCGCGGCCTCAGGCATCGAGCTTGAGGGCGGAGATGAAGACGTCTCCCGGCACTTCGACGCGGCCGATCGACTTCATCTTCTTCTTGCCTTCCTTCTGCTTCTCGAGCAACTTGCGCTTGCGCGAGATGTCGCCGCCGTAACACTTGGCGAGCACGTCCTTACGCTTGGCCTTCACCGTCTCACGAGCGATGATGCGACCGCCGATCGCTGCCTGGATCGGCACGTCGAACATCTGCCGCGGGATGAGTTCCTTGAGTTTGTCGCACATGCGCTTGCCGTAGTCGTACGCCTTGTCGCGGTGGACGATCGTGCTGAATGCATCCGCTGGTTGGGCATTGAGGAGGATGTCCACACGCACGAGATCACTCGGGCGATAGCCGGCCAACTCGTAGTCGAGGCTCGCGTAACCCTGCGAACGACTCTTCAATTGATCGAAGAAGTCCACCACTACCTCGGCGAGCGGCATGTGGTACTGCATGTCGACACGCTCTGGTGACAGGTACTCGAGCTTCAAGAGTTCGCCGCGGCGGTCCTGGCACAGCTCCATCAGTGCGCCCGTGTACTCCTTCGGCGTGATGATGCTGACCTTGAAGAACGGCTCTTCCACATGCTCGATGTAGTTGGTGAGCGGCAGGTCGGAGGGGTTGTCCACCACCACCGTCTCGCCGTCGGTCTTCACCACTCGGTACTCCACCGAGGGTGCCGTGGCGATGAGCGCAAGGTTGAACTCACGCTCGAGGCGCTCCTTGACGATCTCCATGTGCAACAAGCCAAGGAAGCCGCAACGGAAGCCGAAGCCGAGTGCACCCGAGGACTCGGGTTCATAGGTCACCGACGCATCGTTCAGTTTCAGTTTCTGCAAACTCTCGCGAAGGTTCTCGAAGTCGTCACCATCGATCGGGAAAAGACCGCAGAACACCATCGGCTTGGGGTCGCGATAGCCGGCCAACGGCTCACGTGCAGGAGTTGAGGCAAGCGTGACGGTCTCTCCCGAACGCGCTTCGCCGACGTCCTTGATGCCGGCGATGAGGTAACCCACTTCGCCCGGGCCGAGGCGATCGACCGGAGTCGAAGCCGGCATTCGCGCACCAATCTCGATCACTTCGTGCGTGGCACCTGCCTGCATGAACATCAACTTGGATGAGTTGGTGATCGAGCCGTTCATCACCCGAATGCTCGACACAACCCCGCGATACGTGTCGTACTGCGAGTCGAAGATGAGCGCCTGCAACGGAGCATCGATGTCGCCCTTCGGTGGCGGAATGCGCTCGACGATCGCGTCGAGCAACTCTGGTACACCCTCACCCGTCTTCGCCGAGATGCGCAAGATGTCCTCGGCAGGAATACCGAGCACCTTCTCGATCTCCATGGCGTAGCGATCGGGGTCAGCAGCCGGCAGATCGATCTTGTTCAATACCGCGACGATCTCGAGATCGTTTTCGAGAGCGAGGTAACAGTTGGCCAGCGTCTGTGCTTCGATGCCCTGCGCCGCATCGACCACGAGCACCACACCCTCACACGCGGCGAGTGAACGGCTCACCTCGTAACCGAAGTCCACGTGACCGGGCGTGTCGATGAGGTGCAGCCAGTGGCCCTTCCATCCCACGCGAACGTTTTGGGCCTTGATGGTGATGCCGCGCTCTCGTTCGAGATCCATGGAGTCGAGGTACTGCGCGCGCATGTCTCGCGCCTGCACTGCCCCGGTCATCTCCAGGATGCGGTCGGACAACGTGGACTTCCCGTGATCGATGTGGGCAATGATCGAGAAGTTGCGAATCTTGGCGAGGTCCATGGGCCGTTTCCGTCGTTCCCGCTCGGTTCTGCGGGGCACAGAGTCGGCGAGAAGACGCTCAAATTCTACTGTTGGGCGCCCTCGGGGTCGCTGTTAGCCTGCAAGTTCCCGTAAACGGTCGTCACGAAGGAACCAATAAGTGGCAAACATCAAGAGCCAGAAGAAGCGAATTCTCACCAACGCCAAGGCCACTGCGCGCAACCGCGCCACCAAGAGCGAGGTTCGCACCCGTCTGAAGACGGCCAACGAGACGATCGGCACCGCGGACAACGCCGAGGCCCTCCGCCTTGCGGTGAAGCGCCTGGACATGGCCGCCGCAAAGCGTGTGATTCACCCCAATCAAGCAGCCCGCAAGAAGAGCCGCTTGATGAAGAAGATCAACGCCGCCGCGAAGAAGTAATCCCGCTCAGCCTGCACAGGCGAGCAATCAAGATCTCCAGCGTCAATTCCTCTTCGAGGTCGCGCCCTCCCCGCAAGTCGACGTCTGCTCGCGCCAACAGCTGTATCGCTGCCGAAACGTTTCGTGGCCCCATGCGTCGCGAGACATCCATGTACTTGCGCGCCTGAAAATCGCTCTTCGAGCCGATCAAGGACTTGGCATCCGCAACCGAGCCGATCGTCGGGCCGTCCAATCGCAACAACTTGGAATAGTGGTTGTGTAGGAGTGACATCACCTGCAGCGGGTGGTACTCGCCACTGCGCACCATCCGACGCAACATCATGAGTGACGTTGCGGAGTCACCCTTGTCGATGGCATCGGTGAGATCCCACGGGAGCACACTGCCCTTCTCGCCAAGGAAGGGTTCGACATCGGCCATCGTCAACTTCTTCGAGGTGCCGTACGTGGACGACAACACCTCGATCAGCGAAGGCAAGCGCGCGCGATCCTCGCCCAACCAGTCGACCATCTTCGCCACCGCACTCGGGTCGATGGTGAGACCGGCCTCCTTCAAGGTTTCGTCGAACCAGTCGAACACTTCGTTCTTGCGGCTCGGTGGGTTCGTGTCGAACTCGGTGACGCCGGCCTTCTTCAACGCATCCATCACCGACTTGGCCAACTTGGAGGTGGAGGTGAGTACGAGATGTGACGTCGGTTCCGCAACTGGCAGATAGTTGACGAGCGGTGACAATTGGTCCACCGTGGCTTCGCCGAGTTCGCGCAGTACGACGACCTTCACGTCCTGGAACAACGATTGGGTCTGCGCGGCCGAAACGGCATTGGCCACGACGCCCGCGCGATCATCGGCAGATACACCCTCGAGGTCGAAACCCTCATAGGTGGTGGTGCGATCGCGATCACCCACCAACTCGTCCACCAAATCGGTGAGCCGCGCAGAAACGAGACGCGGGTCCGAACCGAGCACGAGAAAAATGGCCATCGCTCTAGTGTCGCAGACTCGCCACCTCGGCGATCTCGCGCAATGCGACGATCGCCAGTGAGACGGGCAACATCACCAGACGCCACAACCAACCGAGATCCCACCCCACTGACACCTCGACGAGCGCATCGGCACATCCGACGATGAGCCCCAATGGCAAGCCCACCACCATCACGAACCCTGCGAGTGGAACGGCCGGCACGTTGGTGACGAGACCAACGAGCGAGAATCGCCCGAACACACCGAGCGAAACGGGAATGACCGCGAGCTGCGCCCCTGCAGTGGTGCCAAGTGTCGTGCGCAACCACGAGGGGCCGGGGAGCACCGCCTGCACGCGTGGGGCAACCACCACCATTCCCCACGTTGCCGAGACGGACAGCAGGAAACCGACCGACCACACCAGGAGCGGATCGAGTAGTACGAGTCCGATCGTCACGACACACAGAACCCGAAGCGCACTCGCTCGCCTCCCCTGCCAAGTCGCGATCAGGGTGATGACGGCAACGGCCGCGGCACGTACGACCGACGGCTCCGCTCGTGTCACAACGACGAACCATCCAACGATCACGATCGCCACCACCGTGCGCCACGATGCACCGAGACGCGTGAGCAGTGGTTGGAGCAACGCCAACACGAGGGCGATGTTCTGACCCGAAACCGCAGTGAGATGCGACAGACCCGCATCGCGAAACGACGCCACCAGATCTTCACCTTGTCGTTGCTCGTCGCCGACCACGAGGCCGAGGTACAACCCGCCGGTCGACCACATGGTGTGATCACTGGCCGTCTCCAGGAGCGAACGAGCACGATTCGTGCTGCGATGAAGCGGAGATGCCGAGCCGGCCCGCAGTCCTACCCTTGTCGGCTCGAACGTGCCGACTACGTGACGACCCAAATCGAACGACGACACCGGCCGCGGGGAGCGACGACCCTCCACCCACACCACTTCACCAAACTCGGCAGCCATCAGTCGCCGTCCCCACTCACCGCCGACGATGACCGAGAACCGCTTGCCTTCGAGTTCGAGAGTCGTGCGCACGGTGCCCGACTTCCACTGCGGATCGGCCTGCACGACTGCGAGCCCCGCAAACGAGCGCTCGAATGACACCGTGTGACTGGCGAGTGCACTCGATGACGAGATCGACGCCGCGAGCAGCACCAGAAGAACACCGAACCATTCGTTCATCCGCATGGCCAACACGACGAACAGCAACGAGAAGATGAACGCAAACACGCGACCCAGCGTGATGAGGTGAACGCCTGCACCGAGGCGTGCAGCGACGAC
>CAZWKD010000003.1:62639-75847 GCA_964633985.1 uncultured Acidimicrobium sp.
CCTGCACCGAGGCGTGCAGCGACGACGAACACCAACGTCATCCACACGAGTCGGTGGGATTGTCCACCTCCACTGCGATTCGCGTCGTACGCTTGAGGCGTGCCGTCAGAAGACATCGAGACCCGCCGCGCCACACCGCGCGTGGTACCCGACGGCATCATTGCCAACCGAGCACTCGTGCGGTCGCGTGGCGCCGTGACCGCGGGGGGCTTTGCCGCCACCATCGCCCTCGCTGGAGTGGTCTTGCTTGCACTCCCCGGCTCGCTCACGGGAATCCTCGGATTCCTGCTGTTGATCGCGGCCTTGCCCACCTTGCCGATGTTCGGCGTGCCGGCGGTGACTGGCGCAACCGTCTATCTGCTCGGCGTGGTCACGAGCCTCGGTGCATGGTTCGCCATCGGCCACTTGGCTGCACTCCGTGCTTCGAAACGGGCCGTCGTGGACTGGAGCGATTGGCGACGTGAGTTCATTCCGCTCGCGCTCGGTTTGCTGCTCGGCGGCGTGCTTGCGCTGATCATTGGCGGACTCGTCCTCGGTGCACTCTAGGTAGATCACGAGTAGGGCTCTGCCCACTCACCAAGTGATCAGTGGTCGAATCTGGGCCAACTTGGCGGGACCAATGCCCGGCACGTCCAATAGATCCTCGGCCGAGCCGTACGGGCCTTTCGACGCACGCGTGTCGACGATTGCTTTCGCCGTCGCCGGACCTACACCAGGCAACTCATCGAGCTCACTCACCGAAGCCGTGTTGACGTTGACGAGCGCATTGCCACCCGTGGCCACAGCATCTGTCGACTTGCCCGGCATTCGCGTCACTCGTGATCCCTTGCGTGGAACGATCACCTGTTCGGAGTCGACGAGCGGCGCTGCGAGGTTGATTGCATCCGTATGTGCTTTCGACGTCACACCACCTGCCGCCTCGACGGCATCGACGACACGAGAACCAGTCGGCAGCGAATAGACGCCCGGTTGCGCCACCTCCCCGCCTACGTGCACCGTGAGCACGAGTGCAGCGCTGATCGACGGCATCGGCGAGGTCACCGTGGCCCCCGACATGGGAATGGCGTCTTCTATCGGCGGCGGCTCGACGCGCACCGCGAAATAGACGACGAGTGCGGCGGCGAGAGCCACAGCCGCACCGCCGATGATGCGCCGCCAACCCCACCAGTGCGCGAGTTCGACGATGCGCGCGCGGGACACGCGCCAATGTGTACGTGAGGACTAGAAGATTTGGGCGGTGAAGCGCCTGCGATAGCCCGCCACACGCGGATCATCTGGACCCATCTCCTCGAGGATCTCGAGGAACTTCTTGCGCGCTTCTTCGTCGTTCTTCACGAGTGGAAGCAGGACTTCCAGTACCTCGTCCTTGCCATCCTGAGGGATTTCGATCGGTTGATCGACTGGTGTTGGCTGTTCATCGACGAGAAGTGCCGATTGATCAGGGAGCAACGAGTTGACGAAACTTTGCACCTCGTGTTCGGGCAACGCACCCATGAACCCGTTCACGACCTTGCCGTCGCGCATGGCGTACACGGCCGGGATCGACTGCACCTGGAAGGCCCGCGCCACCGCCGGGTTCTCGTCCACGTTCACCTTGGCCAGCACCACCTGACCGTTGGTTGCCGCACACACCTTCTCCAACACCGGCCCGAGCGTCTTGCATGGGCCGCACCATGGCGCCCACAGGTCGACCACGACGGCAACCGACATCGACTTCTCCAGCACCTCGGCCTGGAACGTGAGATCGGTGACGTCTATCGACACGGCGCCAAACCCTACTGGCGTCCTCGCCGCTCCGCCCATGGCGAGCGCACGGGTGAGTAGGTTGCTACGGCGTGACGGCGAACGACATACCCCAGGGCATCGACGACGAGCGAGTCTCACACTGGCTCGACGAGCACATCGATGGTGCACGATCGCCGTACACCTATTCATTGATCGCAGGCGGACGCTCCAATCTCACCTACGGCGTCACCGACTCGACGGGCAGACGGCTCGTGCTCCGTCGACCTCCGCTCAGTCACGCGCTTGCGAGCGCCCACGACATGGGGCGCGAGCACCGCATCATCGCCGCCCTCCGTTCGACGCGTGTGCCGGTGCCCGAAGCACTCGGTTTGTGCACCGACGAGAACGTCAACGGTGCCCCGTTCTATGTAATGGAGTTCGTCGACGGACACATCATCCGCGACCAAGACTCCGCTCTACGGCTCCTTTCCGAACCTGTGCGCACCGCAGCAAGCAACGCTCTCGTCGACACGCTGGCCGAAATTCATCGTGTCGATCTTGCCGCGGTGGGGCTCGATGATCTCGGTCGCCACGAGGGATACATCGCCCGCCAACTGAAACGCTGGTACGGACAGTGGAACGCATCGAAGACACGAGATCTCGCGGACATCGACATCGTGCACGAAGAGCTGTCCCGCCGAATCCCCGATCAAGGGGCAGCGACCATCGTCCATGGTGACTTCCGGCTCGACAACTGCATCATCGGCGACGACGGCTCGGTACGCGCGGTGCTCGATTGGGAGTTGTGCACGCTGGGCGACCCACTCGCCGACCTTGGATTGCTGATGGTGTACTGGACCGGGCCACACGACGACACCAACGTGCGACCGTTCTCCGGAACGCAGGCACCTGGGTTCCTCGATCGCAAGGACATCGCTACTCGTTACGCGGCAGCATCGGGTCGCGACATTTCGCAACTCGACTTCTACGTCGCATTCGCGTACTGGAAACTCGCCTGCATCATGGAAGGCGTGTTTGCTCGCTATCAAGCAGGAGCAATGGGTGCAACCGACGCAGAGTCGCTTCGCTTGTTCAGCGAACAAGTAGAGATGTCAGCACGACAGGCTCGCGAAACACTCGCCCGCCTAGGCTGATTTCGTGTCCGGTGCATACCGAATAGCCCCCCAATACGCCGACAAGATTCCGCCAGTAGATCGGCCGCTGCTCATCGTGATGATGACGGGATGGATCGACGCCAGCAATGCAGCCGCTTCGGCAATGGAAACCCTGGTCATGCGGACCAATGCGACCACGTTGTACGAATTCGACCCCGACCAGTTCATCGACTACCGAGCGCGCCGACCAACGATGGAGCTACGCAACGGTGTGAACACCCGGATCGACTGGGCCACACCGAAGCTGATGCTCGGACAGGACCGCAACGGCCGAGACATCCTGATGCTCAACGGCCCCGAACCGGACTCCAAGTGGCAGTACTTCGCTGCAGAAGTGGCCAATCTGGCGCGATCACTCGGGGTGCGCCGCATGCTTGGTCTCGGCGCATACCCCGTGGCCACGCCACACACCCGCGAAGTGAAGATCTCCTGTACGTGCAACACCACTGAACTCGCGGAGTCGCTGCCCTACTTGAAGAACTCACTCGACGTGCCGGCCGGTGTCGAGGCAGTGCTGGAGCGCGCGATGGCGCTCGTCGACATCGATGCGATCGGGCTCTGGGCGCAGGTGCCGCACTACGTGTCGTCTATGTCGTATCCCGCCGCGTCCCTCGCGCTGCTCAACTCGGCCAGCGAAGTGGGCAGCGTGGAACTCGACAATGGTGACCTGAGGGACATGGCGACGGTGCTGCGCGACCGACTCGACCGACTGATGAAAGAGAATCCGGAGCACGAGACCATGCTCAAGCAGTTGGAATACGCCTTCGATGTCGCCAACTCGCCAGAAGAGACGCCGCTCGTCGACGGCCCTTTACCGAGTGGAGATCAACTGGCCGCCGAGTTGGAACAGTTCCTGCGCGAGCACCGCTCCGACTCTTGATCAGACGAAACTGAGCCCTTCGAGACCGCGCAACCACGCTCGGACGTTGTTGCCCAATTCGGCGAGCGCGTAACCGCCCTCCTGCAACACCACGGTCGGGAGCCCAAGCCCAGCGACGAGTGCGCCACAGTCATAGAAACCCCGGCGAGTCAGTCGCAAGTCGCAGATCGGATCACCGTCGAAGGTGTCGACGCCGAGCGACACCACGAGCAACTCAGGCTGGAAACGCTGGATCTCGTCAGCCGCCTTGCTCAACACCTGCAGGAACTCGGCATCACCCGTGCCTCGAGCGAGCGGAAAGTTTGCGTTCGCACCGAGACCCTTGCCGGCACCCCGTTCGTCACTGAACCCCGTCACATACGGGTACGCACGCACGGGATCGGCATGCAGCGACACGTACTGCACGTCGTCTCGCTCGTAGAAGATCTGCTGCGTGCCATTGCCATGGTGGTAATCGGGGTCGAGCACCGTCACCTTCACCCCTGTAGTGGAAGCAACATGGTGCGCCACGATCGCTGCGTTGTTGAAGAAGCAGTACCCGCCATAGAGATCGCGCGTGGCGTGATGACCAGGTGGACGACAGTTGCCGTAAGCGAAGCGTTCGCCCCCGAGCACGAGCGACGCAGCAGTCATTGCCACATCCACTGAACCTCGCGCAGCGAGATACGAACCGGCAGTGATCGGCGTGGTCGTCTCGAAACACCACCATCCCAGTTGCGCATTCACATGGCTCGGCTCACCGAGAGCGCCCATCGCCTGGCGCATGGCGGGACGGTAGAAAAAGTCCGGCACCACTTCACGTGCAGGACGCACGTCACGTTGGTATCGCTCCCACGCGTCGACGAGAAAGTCGTGCAGCCCGCGCTCATGCACGGCGTGGATCGGATCTACTCCCCACTCTCGTGGCTCCAGCACTTGCATGGCGGGATCTGCCGCAAGTGTTTCGCGAATGATCTCGCCTCGGCCCGTGTGTTCGTGCGGCGAGTGCGCACCCGACTCGGCGATCTCTTCCTGCGGGTTGTGACCGAGATGCGCCGACGAGTGGACGACTTTCACGATCGTCAGTTCAGTCGAAAACGAGCTGGTCGCGCAACGAACGCTTGATTTCGGCGACGCCCGATTCGGCAATCGTCACCGTGGCATCCCACAGTCGGAGGGCTTCCTCGCCCTTCGGCGCTTGCGAGATGACCGGGCCAAAGAGGCTGGCCGGCTTTGGACCGCGCGGGTTGAACGTGAGGATCGGCGTGCCGACATCCTTGCCCGTCCGCTCGAGGGCTTGGAACGTCTCGAAGCGAATGACCTCGTCGTGAGCCACGTCGTCACACGCTGCCGCCCACTCTGCAGGCAGCGACGCCTCGGCCAGCACCTTGGCATAGAACCCGCGTGGATCGGCGACTGCTTCTTCGCGACGGCCCTGCACGTGAGCCGCCTGACCGATTGCGGTGTACACGGACGACACCGCGTCGTTGCCCGCGGCAGCGCGTCCGGCACTGGCGATACGCAGGCCCATCAATCCGATGTCGTGGAGCACCTTGTACTGCTCAGGCATGTCGCCATAACCGCGATCGTCGTTGACCATGCGCAGCGAAATGAACTTCCACGCCACTGCGTAGTCACGCTGGCGCTGCACTTCTTGCACCCACCGCGAGGTGATCCAGGCGAATGGACACACCGGATCGAAGAAGAAGTCGAGGTCGGCCTCGCGCACGGGTTAGTCCCTCGCGATTTCGCGCAGGTCGTACGTCTCGATGATGTCGCCCTGCTTGAGGTCCTGGAAGTCGGTGAGTCCGATACCGCACTCGAAGCCTTCGCGGACTTCCTTGACGTCGTCCTTGAAACGACGCAGCGAGGCAATCGCACCCTTCCAAATGATCGTGCCATCGCGCAAGAAGCGCACCTTGGAGCCACGCGTGATGACTCCGGACCGAACGGCACATCCAGCGATGGCACCCACCTTCGGCGCACGGAAGATCTCGCGAACCTCGGCTTCACCCGTGACGACTTCCTCGAACTCGGGCGCGAGCATGCCCTTCATCGCCTTCTCGATGTCCTCGATCAGCTTGTAGATGATTTCGTAGGTACGGATCTCGACACCCTCGGCCTCTGCGGCTTCGCGCACCTTGCGATCCGGGCGCACGTTGAAACCGATGATCGTGGCGTTGGTAGCAGCGGCGAGCGCGATGTCGTTCTCCGTGATTGCACCGACGGCGCGGTGGACGAACGCAGCGCGCACCTCGTCACGAGCCAACTTGCGCAAGCTCTCGGTGACGGCTTCGAGCGAACCGTGGACGTCTGCCTTGATGATCACATTCAGCGTGGCCACCTCACCCGACTGGATCTGGCTGAAGATGTCCTCGAGCTTCACGCCACGTTGCACGCGAGCATCGCCACGCTGGCTGAGTGCGCGGAAGCGTGCCTCGCGGGCCTCGGCCACCGTGCGCGCAGTCTTCTCATCTGGAGCGGCACGGAACTCGTCACCTGCACCAGGCACCACGGACAAACCGAGCACCTGCACCGGCGAAGATGGACCTGCTTCCTTGATTTGCTCTCCGCGATCGTTGATCAAGGCGCGGACACGACCCCAGGCGGCACCAGCCACCATTGGATCGCCGACCTTGAGCGTGCCCTTGTCGACGAGCACCGTGGCGACGGGGCCACGACCAATGTCGAGCTTGGCCTCGAGCACGATGCCCTTGGCTCGGCCGCTGGGGTTGGCGGTGAGTTCTTCCACTTCTGAAACGACCTGCAACTGATCGAGCATTTCGTCCACGCCGAGACCACTCTGCGCGGCCATTTCGACGACGATCGTGTCGCCACCCCACGCCTCGGGCGTGAGTTCTTGCTCGGCCAACTGCGACATCACACGTGGGACGTCGGCGTTCTCTTTGTCGATCTTGTTGATCGCCACCACGATCGGCACCTCGGCCGCACGGGCGTGGCTGATCGCTTCGATCGTCTGTGGCATGACACCGTCGTCGGCCGCCACCATCAACACGACGATGTCAGTGACCTGTGCACCACGCGCGCGCATCTTGGTGAACGCAGCGTGACCAGGCGTGTCGATGAACGTGATGAGACGACCGTTGCGCTCCACTTGGTACGCACCGATGTGCTGGGTGATGCCACCCGCCTCTCCGCTCACCACATTGGCCGAACGAATACGGTCGAGCAGGGTCGTCTTGCCATGGTCGACGTGACCCATCACGGTGATCACCGGAGGACGCGGACGCTGTGCCTCTTCATCGTCATCGTCGGAGTCGTCGAACAGTGCCTGCAACTCCATCTCTTCTTGCTGGCCCGGATCGACGAGCAGGATTTCTGCACCAATCTCGAGGGCGAAGAGTTCCATCTGCTCGTCGGCAAGCGACATCGTGGCGGTGACCATCTCGCCGTGCTCGAGCAAGAAGCGCACCACGTCGGCCGCAGTGCGATTCAGCTTCGGTGCAAACTCCTGTGCAGAGCTACCGCGCTCGATGACGACGATTCCTTCCGGAACCGGCGCCGAACTCGGCGTGTAGGACGTCGGAGTAATTGGTTGAAGCTCATCGAGCTCCTGACGCCTCCGTGCACGCGACTTCTTCTTTGGACCGCGACGCTGACCGCCGGGGCGACCACCGCCACCGGGACGGCCGGGACCACCAGGGCCGGCACCTGGGCCACGACCAGGACCACGACCGGGACCACCAGGTCCACCAAACGGACGACCGGGTGCGCCGGGGCGACCAGGGCCACCAGCAGGACGCGGGCCGCTCGGACGACCAGGGCCACCGGTGCCAACCGGGCCACGACCGATCGTGTTGGCAGGCAGACGACCCATGCGCGCGCCAGTCCCACCAGTGGGACGCGGGCCACTGGGGCGACCTGGGCCGCCAGGACCACCGGTACGCGGCGGCGGAGCACCACCAGGACGACGGAAACCACCGGGCGGTGGCGGAATGGCACGACCGTTACCCGGCGGAGGCGGAATGGGACGACCGCTCGGTGCCAACCGCGGTGGCGGCTGCGGCGGACGCTGTTGCTGAGGCGGAGCCTGTGGCGGACGCTGCTGCTGAGGCGGAGTTGCAGGTGTGCTGGGTGGTGTAGGCGCAACAGTCGGTCGCGGTGCAGCAGCAGGTGGCGTGCTCGTCACGGGACGCGCGGACGAAATCACTGCCGCCGGCTTGTCGGCCTTCGGTGTTTCTGGCTCTTGCGCAACGGGTGCTGCAACGGTTTCGACTGCAGTCGGCGTCTCGTCTTCGATCTGCTCAGTAGCAGCAGCCTTCTTCGCCGCCTTCTTGACGGGTGCCTTCTTGACTGCCTTCTTCGCCGGCTTCTCGGCGTCATCGCCTTCTGCCTTCGGAGCGGCCTTCTTGACGGCTGCTTTCTTCGCCGCCTTCTTCACCGGCTTGGGTTCTTCCGGCTGCACGTCGCGGACCAAACCGTCGCGCTCTGCACGCAGACGCACTCGGTCGGCGTGCGCCTCGATGACCGTCGATGACTGTGTCTTGACAGCAATGCCCAACTTGCCGCAGAGGTCGAGCATTTCCTGATTGGTCATGCCGAGCTCTTTGGCGAGCTCATGAACGCGATAGATCTTGGCCAAGTGTTGGTGTTACTCCGTGCTCTGTGCGGGATTCTGTTCGCTGGCGGCAGCCCACTGCTCTTGGCTCACCACTGAACCGTCGGCGGCGTGCCACTCCATTGCACCCGTCTCCGGGTTGGTGCGCCATTCGCCTTCGGCGTACGACTCGGTCGTCTCTTCTGCCGACTGGCTGACGTAGCCCGACGACTCCTCGGAAGCTTGCGTCTCGCTCTTCACGTCGAGACGCACACCGGTGAGTCGCGCGGCGAGGTTGGCGTTGACGCCCATCTTGCCGATCGCGAGGGACAACTGGAAGTCGGGAACGATCACGTCGGCCTGTGTGCCGTCCGGACTGATTCGCACGTCGGTGACCTTCGCCGGCGACATTGCTTTGGCGATGAAGTCACGCAGATCCTCCGAGTACGGAATGATGTCGACCTTCTCGCCACGGAGTTCGGTCACGACCATGCGCACGCGACCACCGCGGGCACCCACGCAGGCACCCACCGGGTCGACGTTGTTGTCGTTGGACCAGACGGCGATCTTGGTGCGCTGTCCGGGCTCGCGCGAGCACGCCTTGATCTCGACGATGCCGTCGGCGATCTCGGGCACTTCGAGTTCGAACAAACGCTTGATCAAACCCGGGTGCGTGCGGCTGACGACGATCTGCGGACCCTTCGGGGTCTTACGCACTTCGACGATGTACGCCTTGAGACGCGCATTCGGCTCGCGCACTTCGCCTTGCACCTGCTCCGCCTGCGGCAAGAGCGCCTCGACTCGACCGAGGTCGAGCAGCGTGTACTTGGTGTCGGTCTTCTGCACGATGCCGGAGACGATGTCGCCTTCGCGGTTGGCGTACTCCTCGAACTTGCGGTCGCGTTCCACTTCGCGGATGCGCTGGCTCATCACCTGACGGAAGGTGGTGGCGGCAATACGACCGAGTTCGTCCTTCTTCGGCGTGTCATCACGCTCGTTGATCCAGTTGCCATCGTCATCGACGTCGTAAGCGGTGAACGTGATGTCCATGTTCTCGGGATTGATGCCGACGATCACTTCTTCGGCCGCACCAGGACGCTTCTTGTAGGCAGTGGCAAGGGCCTCCACCAGCACCTGGAGCAGGGAGTCGACCGAGAGGCCGCGGTCCGCGGCCAACATCCTGATCGCTTCTGTCATGTCGAGATTGCTCATCGCCTACCTCCTACTTCTTCGAGCCCGGCTTCGGTGCCGCGCCCCATGAAAAAATCGTCTTCGTCTTTTCGATCCGGTGATACGGAATGGTCATCTCGCGACCATCGGCATCACGCACGGTGATGGCATCGTCGGTGGCGGCGACGAGCACACCTTGGAACCGGCGCACACCGTCGATCGCTTCGGTCGTCTTCACCGAGACGTCCTTGCCCACCTCGCGCTGGTAATGACGTGGTTCGCGCAGCGTGCGCTCGAGGCCCGGGCTCGACACCTCGAGGGTGTAGCGGCCGGGAACGGGATCCTCGTGGTCAAGTTCGCGGGAGACGAGCCGGGTGATCAAGGCAATGGTGTCGAGGCTGACGCCGGCAGGCCCACCCGCGGGCGTGTCAACGACGACGCGCAGGGTGCCGCCAGCGAACTCCAGGTCGTAGAGATCCAGCCCGAGGTCATTGACGATGGGGGCGACCAGCTGATGGACGGCGTCGAGCACCGGGCTTGCCGTACTTCTGGCCATCACTCACCTCCCATCGGGCCACCGAAGTGACCCCCTAGAGAACAAAAGGCGTGGGTCGAAACCCACGCCTCCAGTTCAACGAACTACAAAGGACGGATCAATTCTAACCGCGCAAACTAAGGTTCACGTGTGGTCCAGAGGCTGTCTCAGTTGTTCGTGCGCACCCTCAGGGACAACCCCGTCGATGCCGAAGTTCCCAGTCACCGCTTGCTGGTGCGGGCGGGCTACATCCGCCGGGCCGCGCCGGGTGGCTACACCTGGCTACCCCTTGGCTGGCGGGTGTATCAGAACGTGGCGCGGGTGATCCGCGAGGAAATGGACGCGATCGGTGCCCAAGAAGTGCACTTTCCCGCGATGCTCCCCCGCGAGCCGTACGAAGCCACCGGCCGCTGGACCGATTACGGCGACAACTTGTTCCGTCTGCAAGATCGACGCAAGGTCGACTACCTCCTCGGACCGACCCATGAAGAGATGTTCACGCTGCTCGTGAAGGATCTCTATTCGAGTTACAAGGACCTCCCCGTTTGGTTGTACCAAATTCAGGACAAATTCCGTGACGAAGCTCGCCCCCGTGGTGGTTTGCTCCGTGGTCGTGAGTTTTCGATGAAGGATTCGTACTCGTTCGATGTCGACGATGAAGGGTTGCAGCGTTCCTACGATGCGCACCGCGACGCGTACGTCCGCATCTTCGATCGACTCGGTTTGCCGTACGTCATCGTCTCGGCGATGTCTGGCGCGATGGGTGGTTCCGCCTCGGAAGAGTTCCTCTTTCCATGTGACATCGGCGAAGACACGTTCGTGCAATGCGCGAGTTGCCGCTATTCGGCGAACACCGAAGCGGTGCGCGTCGGTGCCGCCTCACCCGTCGATCACTCGTCTACTCCCGCCAAGCGAGTAGTCGACACGCCGAACACCCCGACGATCCAGACTCTCGTCGACCTGTTCAACGCGCGCGACGACTTGAAGCGCTCGAGTGGTGAATGGCAGGCATCAGACACGTTGAAGAACGTCGTCGTGATGTTGCGCCACCCCGATGGACGCAACGAGCCACTGGCTGTCGGCGTGCCTGGCGATCGCGAAGTGGACATGAAGCGCCTCGAGGCGCAGGTCTCACCCGCCGAAGTGCAGCCGTTCGAAGAGGCCGACTTTGCCAAGCACCCTGCGTTGACGAAGGGCTACATCGGCCCTGGCGCTCTCGGCACGAAGAACTCATCGGGAATCCGTTACCTGCTCGACCCACGCATTGCGATCGGCAGCGAGTGGATCACCGGCGCCGACCAAGCCGGCAAGCATGTGATGCACCTCGTGAATGGGCGTGACTTTGAGGCTGACGGCGTGATCGACGTGGCCGAGGTACGCGACGACGACACCTGCCCGAAGTGTGGTTCTGCACTCGAGATCCGTCGTGGCATCGAAATCGGCCACGTGTTCCAGTTGGGACGCAAGTACGCCGAGACGCTCGACCTGCAAGTGCTCGACCAGAACGGCAAACAGCAAGTGGTGACCATGGGCAGTTACGGCATCGGCGTTTCCCGCGCCGTGGCCGCAATCGCCGAGGCGACGCACGACGAACTTGGATTGCGTTGGCCGCGCGAGATTGCGCCGTTCGATGCTCATGTGGTGATGGCTGGCAAAGACGACGGTTCCATCACCTCGACCGCCAACCAGATCGTGGACGGTCTCGAAGCGAGCGGCATGCGCGTGGTGCTGGACGATCGCGTGGGCGTGTCGCCCGGCGTGAAGTTCAAGGATGCCGAATTGCTCGGCATGCCTGTCGTGGTGGTGGCTGGACGTGGTGTTGCCAACGGTGTCGTCGAGGTGCGTAACCGCATCACGGGGACGACGACCGAGACGCCGATCGATCAGGCCGTGTCGGTGGCGCTCGCCGAAATCGCCAAGGCGTGACGATGCTGCAACTCCGCGGCGTGGTGCAGCACTACGAGTGGGGTGATCAGCGCGCGATCCCCGAGTTCCTCGGCACCGAACCCGATGCCAAGCCGTGGGCCGAGCTGTGGTGGGGAACTCATCGCGGCGGACCTTCGCTCGTGATGAACGGCAACGGATCCACTCCCCTTGCCGACACGGTCGGTGACCTCTCGTTTCTCGTCAAGATCATCGCGGCCGCCAAACCGTTGTCACTGCAGACGCATCCAAACGACGAACAGGCGCGCTCCGGCTTCCACGAAGAGAACGAGATCGGTATTCCTCTCGATGCACCGAACCGGATCTATCGCGACGCTCTCCCCAAACCGGAACTGCTGATCGCGCTCACCCCGTTCGACGCCATCTGCGGATTCCGCAACTTGGAGCTCACGTATCAACTCTGCGCGCGATACGGATGGACGGAACTCGAAGACCATTTGCGGACCGACGGTCTCGCCGAGACCGTGCGCTGGGCATTGACCACCGGCCCGCGTCAACTACCAGAGAACATGCCGGCGTGGGCTGCACGAATTGCCGCTCAGTACCCGGGCAACGGCGGTGTGCTCGTGGCGCTCTTGATGCACCACCTTCGACTGGCACCGGGCGAGGCGATCTTCCTTGGCGCGGGGAATGTGCACGCATATTTGTCGGGCACCGGACTCGAAGTGATGGCCAACAGCGACAACGTGGTGCGGGCCGCGTTCACTCGCAAGCACATCGACATCGACGAGTTCCTCGCCGTCGCCCGTTTCGACGAAATCGACCCACCGATCATGCAACCCGTTGCCGAGGGAGCGAACGTGTTCGGCTATCCCGCCAACACACCGCGCTTCGGTACGCAACGAATCGATGTAGCGGGCACCCACGTGCTCACCGCCACCCACGAGGCGGAGATCATCGTGTGTACGAGCGGCGATGCGGGGGTCGTGAAGCGCGGCCATGCGGTGGTGATGCGCAAGGGCGACGAGATTCGGCTCGAAGGAACTGCCACAGTGTTCAGAACATGGGGAAATCGCTGATCACTCGCCTGGCCGTGGCGCTGATGCTCGTGGCCACGTTGCATGCCCCTTCGGCTCATGCCGACACCTCGACCTTGTTGGTGGTGGGCGACTCGATCACCTGCGGCATGCTGTCGCGAAGCAATACCTGTGGCAGGAACTATCGCGGTTTTGGCAACCTTCGCGAGACGTTGCTCGCCCAGGGCACCTTCACCGACGTGATCGTGGATGCCGCCTATTCGCG
>CAZWKD010000004.1:0-11318 GCA_964633985.1 uncultured Acidimicrobium sp.
CAACCGCGTCGGTCTGCTGCATGGCCGCGCCAACGACGAGTGCCAGCGGCTGCTGCGACGCGTTCGTCGAGTCGGCCAACTCCACCACTTTGTCGATCAGGGAGATGGGAAGGTTGTCGACCACGAACCACCCAATGTCTTCGAGATCATCGGCTGCCTGCGAACGACCTGCTCCGGACATTCCGGCGATCAACAAGATGTCGGCCACTGCTCAAAGATTAGCGATGAAGATGTTGGTACACCGACCTTGCGACTTCGTCGGGTAACCACGACAGGGCGAGGAGGTCATCCAGACTCGCGGACTTCACTCCCCGGACACCGCCGAAACTCTCGAGCAGCCTCTTTCGTCTGCGATCACCCAAACCCTCGATGCCATCCAAGGCACCGCGCGTCATCCGCTTCTGGCGCAATTCTCGATGGAACGTGTTGGCGAAGCGATGTGCCTCATCCCGGACGACTTGCAGCATGTACAGGGCTTCCGACGTACGCGGAATCTTGATCGAATCGCTGCGACCAGGAACGAACACCTCCTCGAATTCCTTGGCCAGTGCCGCGACGGGAATCTCTGCGTCCAAACCCAACTCTTCGAGAACTTCCACCGCCACGTTGAGCTGGCCCTTGCCTCCATCGACCAACAACAACTGCGGCGGATAGCCGAACTTGCGACGCTTGTCCGTGGCACCCTCCTCGCGCTCAGACAGATAGGCAGAGAAACGCCTGGTGAGAACCTCGCGCATGGCGGCGTAGTCGTCGTTCCCCGGAACTTCCTTCACCTTGAAGCGTCGATACTCACGGCGATTCGGCAAACCGTCCTCGAGTACGACCATGCTCCCCACGTAGTCGGTTCCCTGTAGATGCGCCATGTCGAAACACTCGATGCGCAGTGGTGCATTCGGCAATTCGAGAGCATCACGCAACTCCAACAACGACCGACTGCGTGAATTGTGATCGCTCGAGCGCTTCAACCTCGTCCGTTGAAGGTCTTCACGAGCGTTGACCTTGACCGTCTCGAGCAAATCCTTCTTCGCGCCTCGCGATGGAACACGTATTTCCACCGATCGTCCCGCCCGCGCCGACAACCATGCGGAGAGTTCCTCGCGGGATGCAGGAGCGTTCGAGGTCAGGATGAGGGCAGGAATCCCTAGCGCTGGATCGTCCTCATACAGCCCTTCGATGATGCGTTCCATCAATCCCTCGGGGTCGGTCTCCTCCACCTTGTCCACGACATGGGCGTTGCGTCCCACGACCCTTCCGTGCCGAACGTGGAAGAGTTGCACGGCGGCCTGCAATTCATCGTCGACGACGCCGACAAGATCGAAGTCTTCGTCTGAGCCTGCCACCATCTGCTGCTTCTCGAGAACGCGAGCAATGGCGCCAAGGCGATCGCGCAAAACTGCGGCTCGCTCGTAGTCCTGATTCTCAGACGCCGCCTTCATTTCGCTTTCCAGACGAGTTCTCACGGAGTCACCGCTGCCGTTCAAGAAGCGGACGAGCTCGTCGACATGCTCCTGATACGCAGACTTGTCCACTGCTGCCACACACGGACCGCTGCACTTTTCGATATGAAACAACAAGCAAGGTCTGCCCAAACGTTCGTGCTGGCGAAACTTCGACGGAGAACAGGTCCGAACCGGGAACGATCGCAACAACAAGTCGAGGGTTTCACGAATCGCCCATGCGTGCGCATAAGGTCCGAAGTAGCGGTTGCCCTTTCGCCGACGACCTCGCATCACATAGGCCCGAGGCCACTCTTCATCGGTCGAGATAGCAAGAAACGGATAGCTCTTGTCATCCCTCATACGAATGTTGAACCGGGGCCGGTGCTCCTTGATCAACGAATACTCGAGCATGACCGCCTCGAGTTCGTTGCGCACTTCGATCCACTCGACGGACTCTGCGGCTTCCACCATCGCAGCAACGCGAGGATGAAGCTGCTCAGGTTTCACGAAATATGACGACAATCGCTGTCGAAGACTCTTTGCCTTCCCTACGTAGATGATGCGGGAGTGCGCATCGCGGAACTGATAGGACCCAGGCTTGTCAGGAATGGTGCCGGGTGGTTTGGCAATCACGATCGAGGCATCACTTCAACAACGGCGCAAGGAACCGACCCGTGTGACTGCCCTTGTGCTTGGCGACCAATTCGGGCGGACCCTCGGCGACGATCTCGCCGCCCCGATCCCCACCTTCGGGACCCAAGTCGATCAGCCAATCGGCAGTTTTGACGACGTCGAGGTTGTGCTCGATCACCAGCACGGTGTTGCCTTGATCCACGAGTCGGGCGAGCACGGTGAGCAATCGTCGAACATCCTCGAAGTGGAGACCCGTCGTCGGCTCATCCAGCAAGTACATCGTGTGTCCTGTCGACCGCTTGGCCAATTCCGCAGCCAACTTCACACGCTGCGCCTCTCCACCGGACAACGTCGGCGCCTGCTGACCGAGTCGGACGTAGCCGAGACCGACATCCTGGAGCGTCTGCAGATGACGCGCGATACGTGGCTGATTGGCGAAGAAGTCGACTGCCTCGGCAATCGGCATGTTCAACACGTCGGAAATGTTCTTTCCCTTGTACGTCACCTCGAGTGTGTCGCGGTTGTAGCGCGCTCCCTTACATACTTCACACGGGACATAGACGTCCGGCAGGAAGTGCATTTCGATCTTGATGGTGCCGTCACCTGAGCACGCTTCACAGCGACCACCCGGGACGTTGAAACTGAATCGACCGGGCATGTAACCACGGACCTTGCTTTCAGGCGTGGTGGCGAACAACTTGCGAATGTCATCGAACACGCCCGTGTACGTGGCAGGGTTGGAACGCGGGGTGCGTCCGATGGGCGACTGATCCATGTCGATCACCTTGTCGATGTACTGCACTCCGTCCACGCCCGTGTGACGGCCGGGTGCATCCTTCGACTTGTAGATCTTCTGCATCAAAGCGGGAAGCAAGATGTCGCGAACAAGCGAACTCTTGCCGCTGCCCGAGACGCCGGTGACTGCAACCAACAAGCCGAGCGGAATACGCACGTTGACGTTCTTCAGGTTGTGCTCACGCGCACCACGAACGAGGATCGACTCCTTGCCGGGCTCGCGCCGATGATCGGGAACCGGGATCTTTCGCTTACCCGAGAGGTACTGCCCCGTGATCGATTCGCGACACGACGCAATGCCCGGAACCGGACCGCTGTACACCACCTCGCCGCCGTGCTCCCCTGCGCCAGGACCAATGTCGACCACCCAGTCGCTCGCACGAATGGTGTCCTCGTCGTGCTCCACCACGAGCACCGTGTTTCCTAGATCGCGTAACCGGACGAGCGTCTCGATGAGTCGATGGTTGTCGCGTTGATGCAACCCGATGCTCGGTTCGTCGAGAACGTACAAGGTGCCCACGAGACCCGACCCGATTTGGCTGGCAAGACGAATCCGCTGCGCTTCACCACCCGCAAGGGTCGCCGCTGCACGCGAGAGCGTGAGGTAGTCAAGTCCCACGTCGAGCAAGAAGCCGAGACGGGCGTTGATCTCTTTGACCACTCGTTCCGCGATGATCCGATCGCGATCGCCGAGTTGTAGTCCCTCGAGGAACTTTGCCGATGCACCAATCGACATGTCGCAGACTTCTGAAATGTTCCTGCCAGCGACACGTACTGCCAGAGACGAGGGCTTCAGTCGAGCGCCTTTGCACTTTCGGCAGGGGACCTCTCGCATGTAGCTCTCGAACTGCTCACGCGAATAGTCGCTTTCTGCCGACTCGTGACGCCTCTTGATCCACGGAACTACCCCCTCGTACGACGTCGAATATTCGCGCGTGCGTCCGTAGCGATTTCGATACTTCACCATCAGCGCGTCGCCCGCGCCATTCATGATGATGTTGCGATGCTTGTCGGAGAGTTTCGACCATTTCCTGTCCATGTCGATGTCGAACTCTTCGGCAACGGCCTCCAACATCCTTATGAAGTACTGCGTATGAGCGGATCTCCATGGCGCGATTGCACCCTCGTTGAGCGACAGATCAGGGTCTGGGACGACGAGTTCCGGATCGACCTCGAACCGGGTTCCAAGTCCCAAACACGACTCGCAGGCACCATAAGGACTGTTGAACGAAAAATTTCTCGGCGCAAGTTCCTCGAAACTGGAACCACACTTCGGGCAAGCCATGTGCTGAGAGAACGTGATCACTTCTCCTTCGCCGCTTTCTCCTGCCATCAATTCGATCGCAGCCACCCCATCGGCCAGTTTCAAACTCGTTTCCAGGCTGTCGGTCAGTCGGCGCTGGATGGACTCCTTGCGCACGAGACGATCCACCACCACATCGATGTCGTGTTGCTCGTAGCGAGCGAGCTTGGTATCACGCTTGAGGAACTCGGCGATTTCGACCGTCTCCCCGTCGATCTTGGCCCGCGTGAAACCCTGTGCAACCAGATCGGTCAACAAAGACTCGTATTCACCTTTTCGTCCACGGACGATCGGTGCGAGAACCTGGAATCGAGTTCCTTCGGGTAGTTCCTGGATTCGGTCGACGATCTGTTGGGGGGTCTGGCGCGACAACGGGGTGTCGTCCTTCCAACAGTGCTGTACGCCGATTCGTGCCCACAACAACCGCAGGTAGTCATACACCTCGGTGATCGTGCCCACCGTCGAGCGAGGGTTCTTCGAAGCCGTCTTTTGGTCGATGGAGATGGCCGGTGAGAGCCCCTCGATGACGTCCACATCCGGTTTGTCCATTTGACCGAGGAACTGTCGCGCGTACGCGCTCAAGGACTCGACGTAACGACGCTGACCTTCTGCGTAGATGGTGTCGAATGCCAGGCTGCTCTTCCCCGACCCAGAAAGCCCTGTCAGGGCTATCAGGCGATCGCGTGGGATTTCCAAGCTGACGTTCTTGAGGTTGTGCTCACGAGCACCGCGGACGATGATCCGATCAGCTTGCGACTGGGGCGCTCTCCGTGGCTTGGCTACCGACTTGCCCAGCGATTTGCCTGTCGACCTCTTGGTCGACTGGGGAGGTTTCTTCTTGGAGCTCGCCACTTCTGCAGGTTACCGAGGGCTCAACGGGCGTCGCGAAGTTCGCGTCGAAGATCTTTGATCTCGTCACGCAAGCGAGCGGCGTACTCGAAACGCAACTCGCTCGCCGCCTGATTCATCTCTTCCTCGAGAGTTAGGACGAGCCGCTCCAACTCGGAGGAAGGAAGCGCCTTCAGATCTGCGACAACACGTGCGCGCTCGCGGCCCTGACGCTCTGCCTTCCCTGGCGCAGTGACCCCCTCGCTCGGCCGAAGAACGTCGAGAATGTCCCCCACTGCCTTGCGGATGGTCTGGGGATTGATCGAGTGTTCTTTGTTGTATGCGATCTGGCGTTCGCGGCGACGTGCAGTCTCGGAAATGGCGGCATCCATCGCCTTGGTCCGCTTGTCGGCATACATCACTACCTGCCCATTGACATTTCGGGCGGCACGACCGATCATCTGGATTAGCGACGTCTCGCTGCGCAGGAAACCCTCCTTGTCCGCGTCGAGAATCGCCACGAGTGAGACTTCGGGCAGGTCGAGACCTTCTCGCAGAAGGTTGATGCCGACGAGGACGTCGAATTCGCCAAGACGCAGTGCTCGCAAGATCTCGATGCGCTGGATCGTGTCGATGTTCGAATGTAGGTAGCGGACACGCAGTCCCTGCTCTATGAGATAGTCACTGAGGTCCTCGGCCATCTTCTTGGTCAACGTGGTGATCAGCACACGATCCCCCGCTTCGACCTTCGCGTTGACCAACTCGATGATGTCGTCAATCTGACCTTTCGTCGGTTTGACGACGACTTCAGGATCCACGAGACCAGTCGGACGCACGATCTGTTCGACGATGCGATCGCTCAACTTGAGCTCGAAGTCGCTCGGTGTTGCGGACAGAAAGACGCACTGATTGATCCGCTTCATCGTCTCTTCGAAGCGCAGCGGTCTGTTGTCCATCGCAGATGGCAAGCGGAAACCGTGTTCCACGAGCGTCTCCTTTCGACTTCTGTCACCCGCGTACTGACCATGCAGCTGAGGCACGGTGACATGGCTTTCGTCCATGACCAGGAGAAAGTCCCTCGGGAAATAGTCGAGCAAGGTGAAGGGCGGTTCGCCGGGAGAACGACCATCGATGTGCATGGAGTAGTTCTCGATCCCGTTGCAGAAACCCACTTCCTCCATCATCTCGAGGTCGTACTGCGTGCGCATTTTCAGACGCTGTGCTTCCAAAAGCTTTCCGTTCTTCTCGAAGTATTGGAGCCGCTCTCGAAGCTCATCTTCGATGCCTCGCATGGCGCGCTTCATGCGCTCATCGCCAGCCACGTAATGCGTTGCAGGGAAGATCACCATTTCCGAGTGCTCGCTCAATGTTTCACCCGTCAGCGCATCCACCACTGTCAGTCGCTCCACGGTGTCACCGAACATCTCGATCCTGGTCACCGTCTCTTCATAGGCGGGTTGCACCTCCACCGTGTCACCTCGTACGCGAAAGGCGCCGCGGCCGAGCGCCACGTCATTACGGTCGTACTGCAGGTCGACCAACCTGCGCAGGATGGATCGCTGGTCATAATCGACGCCAACGTGCAACTCGAGCAGATTGCCGCGGTATTCCTCGGGGTTGCCCATTCCGTAGATGCACGACACCGATGCGACGACGATGGTGTCACGACGAGTCAAGAGTGCCGCGGTCGCCGAGTGACGGAGTCGGTCGATCTCGTCGTTGATCGATGAGTCTTTCTCGATGAACGTGTCACTCGACGGGATGTATGCCTCGGGTTGGTAGTAGTCGTAGTAACTGACGAAGTACTCCACGCGGTTCTCCGGAAAGAACTCCTTCATCTCTTGCGCCAACTGGGCAGCAAGGCTCTTGTTCGGAGCCAAGATCAACGTTGGCCTCTGAACCTTCTCGATGGTCCATGCAATGGTCGCCGATTTGCCTGAACCGGTGATGCCCAGCAACGTCTGAAACCGCTCGCCCTTCTCGATGCCTTCGGCGAGTTGAGCAATCGCCTTCGGTTGGTCGCCTGCGGGCTGATACTCGGAATGGACCTTGAACCGACCTCGCGTGAGCTCGCCGATGCTCACGGTGCTCCACCGTCATTACGCAGGCTGCACATCCACGACCACACCTCATCGACGGCCTTACGCAAGTCCTCGGCGCTCCCTGAGTTGTCGATGATGCGATTCGCGATCATTCGCCGTTCTTCACGAGACGCTTGCCGTGCAATTCGGGCGCGGGCATCACTCTCGTTCATGCCGCGGGCCGAAACGAGGCGCTGAACGGCGACGTCTTCCGGCACGTCGACCACGACCGTTCCATCGAGATCGGATCGCGGGTTTTCGGCAAGCAGTGGCAGGTCGAGGACGACGACATCACCCGACGGTCGATGCTCGTCGATCCGCCGCTCTATCTCAGCGTGAATCTTCGGCAACATGATCCGATTCAGATCGGCCAGTTCCGCAGCATCGGCAAAGACGATCGCTGCGAGCCGAGCACGATCGAGCGAACCGTCCGCGCAGATGACGCCGTCAAAACGCTCACCAATCTCTTTGAGTGCCACGGAACCTGGCTGCTGCAACTCCCGCGCAACACGGTCGCCGTCGATGACGAACGCCCCGAGTTCGGTCAGGAGTGCAGCAACGGTGGACTTTCCAGAGCCGATCCCTCCCGTAAGCCCGATCAGGATCATCAGCTGGTCAGTACGCCGAGAGCGTTGTGGTGGTCAGCCTTGGTTCTCGCCGGCGGCTGGTGTCTCGCCAGCACCTTCGAAGTACTCCGACCACGCGGCCTCGCGCGCACTGTCGTCTCCGCCGACCCAGTTGCCCTGTTCATCGATCTGGAACTGTCCGCGGTACTCCTCGGCCAACTCGCCACCTTCAGCAGCTTGCTTGATCGAAAGACTGATGCGACGACGTGCAAGATCGAGATCGATGATCTTCACCCACAACTCTTCACCCGGGGTGACGACCTGCTCCGGGGCTTCGACATGGTGTGCCGACATCTCGGAGATGTGCACGAGACCTTCGATGCCATCACCAACCTGCACGAAGGCACCGAATGGCACCAACTTCGTGACGCGTCCGTAGACCAACTGTCCGACCTGGTGTCCGTTGGCAAATTCCTGCCACGGATCCTGCTGAGTCGCCTTCAGCGAGAGGCTGATGCGCTCGCGATCCATGTCGACTTCCAACACCTTGACGGTCACTTCGTCGCCGATGTTGACGACAGCGCTCGGGTTGTCGACGTGCTTCCACGACAACTCTGAAACGTGGATGAGTCCGTCCATACCTCCGAGGTCGACGAAGGCACCGAATGCCACGACGCTCGAGATTCGTCCCTTGCGAACCTCGCCCACCTTGAGTTGGGTGAGGAATTCGTCGCGGGCGCCGCGCTGGTTCTGTTCGAGCAGGGTGCGACGTGAGAGCACCACGTTGTTGCGATTGCGATCGAGTTCGAGAATTTTGGCGGTGATCTTCTGACCGATGTACGGAGTGAGGTCGCGCACCCGGCGAAGTTCGACGAGTGATGCCGGAAGGAATCCACGAAGTCCGATGTCGACGATCAAACCGCCCTTGACGACCTCGATGACGAGACCTTCTACGGTGCCGTCCTGCTCCTTGACCTTCTCGATGTCTCCCCATGCTCGCTCGTATTGCGCGCGCTTCTTCGACAGCAACAAACGGCCCTCTTTGTCTTCGAGAGTGAGCACGAGTGTTTCGATCTTCTCGCCGACCTTGACGATCTCGGAGGGATCGATGTCGTTACGAATCGAAAGCTCGCGGGCGAGGATCACGCCCTCCGTCTTGTAGCCGATCTCGACGAGCACCTCGTCCTTGGTCACACGTACCACGGTTCCGGAGACCAGCTGACCTTCCTTCAATTCGACGAGCGTGCCCTTGATGGCTTCCTCGAATGGCTGGGTGAGGTCCCGCTCGGTGACCTTTCGCGGCGTGTAGTTGCCGTCCTGGTCGAAGGTGCCCATGGGCGGGGATTGCAGGGTCTGGAGATCGGTCACGGTGATGCTTTCGGTGGATGGGAGAGATGGATGCCCGAGGGCAACTTCATCGGCGATGAAGCGGAGGAAACGCTACCAGTGAGGTCACCGCTCCCGTTCGGCTAGGAGAAGGAACTCCGGGACATCAGTGGACGGTTTCCCATGCCCGTAGCGGCCCGGCTCCACGCCGTGAATCCGCACGCGAGTGAGGCCGTTCTGCAGCGCCAGCAGGCGAAGTTCACGGGGCGTGTAGCAACCAGTCCACAGGGTCGTCGAGAGTGTCTGCCCCGTCACATCTCGAACCTCGGTCGACTCGATGCAGATGCCTCGGTCGGCGTCGAACTCGGCCTCCGCGAAATGCTTCACGGCGAAGTAGGAGTTGAATGCCGAGAGGGCCACTCTTCCGTTCGGCTTCATGCAAGACGCGATACCCGCAAAGACCCGCTCGTCGTCGCCCTCGCCCACCATCAGGCCAAAGCCGCCCTGACACAAACAGATCACCGCATCGAAATGATCGATCCACTCTCCCGGCAACGAGCGTGCGTCGTGTCGTTCGAAGCGAGCATCCAGCGACTCGCGTGCGGCCGATTCTCGGGCAAGATCGATGAACTTGGCGGAAATGTCGATGCCGGTCACCCGATAACCACGACGGGCGAACTCCAATGCATGTCGACCGGGACCGCACCCGACGTCGAAGATCGACATCCCAGGAGAGAGGTCGAGCAATTTCTCCAACGCGTCGACCTCCTGCACCGTTCCTTTGGTGAACGAGTACTGCAGGTAGGCCGCACCCATGTGATCGGCCAAAGGTTCGAACCAGTGATCGTGAGGTTCGGCGGAGTTGCTCTTGACACTCAACTCTTCGCCGATGCCCAGGAGTCGCCCCACGCAAAGTTCACCTCGAGTGGCACGAGCAACGATGCTGCACCTCGCATGGCGGACAAGACCTCGCGCTCCGCCGTCTCCTTCTCGTCGACAGGAGACTCCACGATGACTTCGTCATGCACTTGGAGGATCAAACGGCTCTTCATGTTCAACTCGTCCAATCTCGTTTGGATCTTGACGAGGGCAATCTTGAAGATGTCGGCGGCGAGTCCTTGAATGCCTGCATTCATGGCCTGACGCTCTCCGACCTGGCGAATTCTGAAGTTGTCCGAGTTCAATTCGGGAATTGGACGACGGCGACCGAAGAGGGTCTCCGTGAAGCCCCGCTTCCGAGCAGATGCCACGGCATCATCCATGTAACGACGGACACTCGGAAAGGCCGCAAAGTAACTCTCCAAGATCTCTGAGGCTTCATCGACGCCAATTTGTAGACGCTGACTGAGACCATAAGCCTCCATTCCGTAGGCCAAACCGTAGGACACCATCTTCGCCTGCGACCGTTGATCCGCCGTCACCGACTTTTCGTCGACACCGAACACACGCGCGGCCGTCGCGCGATGAATGTCGGCGCCCTTGTTGAATGCATCGATCAGTCCGGGGTCTTGCGCCAAGTGTGCAATGCAGCGCAGTTCGATTTGGTTGTAGTCCGCCACCAACAGCCGGCAACCCTGCTGTGGGACGAAGGCTTCACGGAACACCTTCCCCTCTTCAGAACGAACTGGAATGTTGTGCAGGTTCGGCGCATCGCTGCTCAACCTGCCCGTCCGGGCCACTGTCTGATTGAACGTTGCATGAATTCGCCCGTCCTCAGCAACGGCATCCAACAGGCCAGTCCCGTATGTCGACCGCAACTTCTCCAGTTCGCGGTATCGCATCAACGGATCGATGAACTCCGGCCACTCATCGCGCAAACGTTCCAAAGTCGCCGCATCCGTGGAGAAGCCCGTCTTCGTCTTCTTGCCCGGGGTCAGCTTTCGTTCCTCGAACAAGATCTGTCGAAGTTGTGCCGGCGAGTTCACGTTGAACTCCTTGCCGGCAACCTGGTGAATCGTCTTCAACAAACCAGCCACAGCAGTCTCGAGGTGCTCGTTGATCTGATGCAGACGAGCACGATCGACGCCGACGCCTACATGTTCCATTCGCGCCAAAACGGAGATCAGCGGCAACTCGATGTCGTTCAGCAGATTCGTAGCCTCGATCGTTTCAATCGCTTGCTGCATGGCTGACACCAAACCTGGGAGGGCAGCTACGTGATCGCCCCACACTTGTGAACCCGCGTCTCCAGCACCGCCAAAATCGAGTTCGTCGCTCTTGGCCGAGGAGGACGGCAGACCTTCATCGTTGAAGCGCTCGGCGAGTTCTTCGATGGTCGACTGTCCCAATGCAGGATCGATGAGGTACGCAGCCACCAGCGTGTCGAACGCGACCACCGGCAATTCGT